>NZ_JBWJPF010000002.1:0-315041 GCF_056393265.1 Stenotrophomonas sp. Steno-C15 | reverse complement strand
CCTGGTTGCCAACGCAACTGTTGCGCGGCCCCGGAAACCGGGTTAGGGTCGGGTCATGTCGATCCGCCTGGCCACCGCCGTCAACAACAACCGCAATAATCTGCGCGCGAATAATCGTGCGCGGCCGATGCGGGACTGCGCCCTGGGTAGATAGACAGCAACACACGCCCGGACACCAGAAAACCCGCATCGGCCGATGCGGGTTTTTTTGTGCCCGGGCGCAGCGCTACCCGGGCCTGGATGGCCGGTCGAACACCTTGCCCCTCGTAGAACCGACAACAGGAGTTCCCCCATGTGTTCGATCTTCGCAATCTTCGGCCTGCAGGCCGGTGATGATCTTCCCGCCCTGCGCCGGCATGCGTTGGAGCTGTCGCAGCGGCAGCGTCATCGTGGCCCGGACTGGAGCGGCGTCTACCTTGATGAAGGTGCACTGCTGGTGCACGAGCGGCTGGCCATCGTCGATCCGGCGGGTGGCTCGCAGCCGCTGTTGTCGGCGGACGGTCAGCTGGCGCTGGCGGTCAACGGCGAAATCTACAACCATCAGCTGCTCAAGGCCGCGCTGGCCCACCCCTACGACTTCCAGACCGGCTCGGACTGCGAGGTGATCAACGCGCTGTACCGGCAGGGAGGCTCGCCGTCCTGCTGGCTGGAGCAGCTCAACGGCATCTTCGCCTTCGCGCTGTGGGACCGCGATGCCGGTCGCGTACTGGTGGCGCGCGATCCGGTCGGCGTGGTGCCGCTGTACTGGGGGCACGACGCGCAGGGGCGCCTGCGGGTGGCCTCGGAGATGAAAGCGTTGGTGGATACCTGTGCCGACGTTGCCCAGTTCCCGCCGGGTCATTACTACGACAGTGCCAGTGGCGAACTGGTGCGCTACTACCAGCAGCCCTGGCGCGAGTATGCGGACGTTGAAGGGCGCCAAGCCGATCTGGCCGAGCTGCGACAGGCCTTTGAACATGCGGTGGAACGCCAGCTGATGAGCGACGTGCCGTACGGCGTGCTGCTGTCCGGTGGACTGGATTCGTCGCTGGTGGCCGCCGTCGCCGCCCGCTATGCCCGCCGCCGCATCGAGGATGGCGGCCAGAGCGAAGCCTGGTGGCCGCGCCTGCATTCGTTCGCGATCGGGCTGAAGGGATCGCCCGATCTGGCCGCCGCCGCCGTCGCCGCCGAAGCGCTGGGCACCGTGCACCACGGCTTCGAGTACACCTTCGAGGAAGGCCTCGACGTGCTCCCCGAGGTGATCCGCCATATCGAAACCTACGATGTCACCACCATCCGCGCGTCCACGCCGATGTTCCTGCTGGCACGGCGGATCAAGGCGATGGGGGTGAAGATGGTGTTGTCCGGCGAAGGCAGCGACGAGATCTTCGGCGGCTACCTGTACTTCCACAAGGCACCGGACGCGCGCGAATTCCACCAGGAGCTGGTGCGCAAGCTCGATGCCCTGCACAACTACGATTGCCTGCGTGCCAACAAGTCAATGATGGCCTGGGGCGTGGAGCCCCGCGTGCCGTTCCTGGACCGCGACTTCCTCGATGTGGCGATGCGCATCGACGCCGCGCACAAGATGGTCGGCAGCGGCTTCGGCGGTCGCCGTATCGAGAAGGCGGTGTTGCGTGAAGCGTTCGATGGCTATCTGCCGGACAGCATCCTGTGGCGCCAGAAGGAGCAGTTCAGCGATGGCGTCGGCTATGGCTGGATCGACGGATTGAAGGCGCACGCCGAGGCGCAGGTCAGCGACCGGGTACTGGCCGCCGCCGACAAGCGCTTCCCTCACAACCCGCCGCAGACCAAGGAGGCGTACTACTATCGCCACCTGTTCGAACAGTTCTTCCCGAGCAGGGCCGCGGCCGAAACGGTCCCGGGTGGAAAATCGATCGCCTGTTCCTCGCCGGCCGCGATTGCCTGGGACGCGAGTTTCGCCGCAGCGGCCGATCCGTCCGGCCGGGCGATTGCCGGGGTACACGAGCAGGCCCTGGCGTGACCGGCAGCGCCGGGCTACGCCCGGCGGGCGCTCAGCGTCGGCGCAGGCAAGGACGTATCATCGCCCCCCTGCACATTGGGGAATGTTCATGGACGTACAGAGCGAGGGCCGGGCGCCGCCGATGAAGTGGGGGTGGCGCTACGTGGCCTGGGCCGGGCTGCCGTTGCTGGCCGGCCTGCTGCTGGCGCGGTATGCCGGGCCGGCGGCGCCTGAAGCGGTCGCACGCGCCACGGTTGCCGACGAAGGCAGCTGGGCCCGGCATCTGTCATCGCCGCTGGGCCTGTTCCTGCTGCAGCTGCTGGTACTGCTGCTGGTGGCCAAGGGCGCGGGAGCGCTGCTCAAGCGCTTCGGCCAGCCGGCGGTGATCGGCGAAATGGCGGCAGGCCTGATGATGGGCCCGTTGGTGCTGGGCAGCCTGTTGCCGCAGTTGCATGGCGCGCTGTTCCCGGCGGCGTCGCTGGCGCCGTTGGGCCTGCTCAGCCAGCTGGGTGTGCTGATGTTTCTGCTGGTGGCCGGTGCCGAACTCGACCTGGCCGCACTGCGCGGACGACGGCGGTTCGCGTTCACCGTCAGCCATGCCGGTATCGCCGTGCCATTCATGCTGGGCGTGGCCCTGGCGATCTGGCTGTACCCGCAGCACGGTCCGCAGGGCGTGGGCTTCACGTCCTTCGCGCTGTTCGTCGGGATATCGATGAGCATCACGGCATTCCCGGTGCTGCTGCGGATCCTCGCCGATCGCGGCATCACCCATACGCCGCTGGGACAGACCGCCATTGCCTGCGCGGCACTCGGCGATGCCACGGCCTGGTGCCTGCTGGCGCTGATCGTGGCGGCTGCACAGGCCGGTGGCTGGCTGCCGGCAAGCCTCAACCTGCTGGGCGTGGTGGCCTTCGTGGTGCTGATGCTTGGCCTGGTGAGACCGTGGTTTGCCCGCCAGCAGGTCGTGGCAGGACGCGAAGGACGGTGGTTGCTGGGCATCCTGCTGTTGTCGCTGGCCAGTGCGCTGGTGACCGAGATGCTGGGCATCCATGCGTTGTTCGGTGCATTCGCTGCGGGCGTGGCGGTGTCATCCAATGCGCCGCTGCGCGCACTGCTGATGGCCCGCGTCGAGCCGTTCGCGGTGACCCTGCTGCTGCCCCTGTTCTTCGCCATGACCGGCCTGCGCATGCGCGCCGACGCACTGCACGCCGGCGACATCGTGCTGTGTCTGGTGGTGATCGCGGTGGCCACGGCCGGCAAGCTGCTGGGCACATTCAGTGCCGCCCGCAGCACCGGCCTGCCTGCCCGCGAGGCATGGCGGCTGGGAGCACTGATGAACACGCGCGGCCTGATGGAACTGATCGTGCTCAACCTGGGCTATGAGCTGGGTCTGCTCGGGGATCGCCTGTTCGCGGTACTGGTGATCATGGCACTGGTGACCACTGCGATGACCGGGCCGTTGTTGAACCTGATCGAGCGCCGCCGCACCTGAGCCGGTAGCGCCGGGCCATGCCCGGCGGCTTTGCTGTCCGTCCGCGCTGCGCGCTCGCCGGGCATGGCCCGGCGCTACCCCTCTATCTCGCCGGCACCAGCGTCATCACGTGCTGGGCCTTGCCCGGCAGGAACGGCGAGGGGCGGCCATGCACCCAGTCTTCGTGGCCCGCGCCCCAGTAGGGGGACAGCGGGTGGCCACTCTGGCCACCGGGCATGTGCACGATGCCGTCGGCTTCGTGACCGGGGGAGACCACCATCCGCTGCGAAGCACCGAAATCCGGGGCCTGCACCCGTGGCATGTCGTGGTCGCCGGGCAACGGCTCGGCCGGCATGCACAACGCGCGGCGTGCGAAGGCGGGCAGGGCGCGACTGACCGGGTGGCAGATCGACGCGGTGTTGCGCTCTCCCCAGCGGCGCTGGGCCAGCGGTCCCTGGCCGGCAAGATCTGTTTCCAGCTCACGTGCGGCCTTCGCCAGCAACGCATCCCAGCTGTCGATACCGGGTGGCAGCAGATGTGCCGGGCGCTGTTCCAGCATCGGCCAGACCACGCCTTCCAGCTCGGGCAGCCGCGGCGGCAGGTAGTCGGCGCCCAGCTGTGCGCGGGCAGGCGCGAGCAGCGCGCCTTCCACCGCATCAAGCACCTTGCCACGGAAGCCGCGGGTGATGCGATAGCTCACCGAGTCCACCGATGCCCGTCCTTCCCAGTGCGCATTGGCTGCATGCAGGCGCTGCAGTGCAGGGTCGCTGCTGTGTGCGGTGATCTGCTGCAGCAGCGCCCACCAGCGTTGCAGCATCACCGCGCGGTCATCGAGCTGGATCGCCAGCAGGTCGTGCTCATCGAAACGGTCCTGGACCGCCAGCAGGTCGCGGATCTGCCGCGCGCGGGCGCCAAGGTCGTAGCCGCCATTGCCGGCCACTGCCAGGGCGGCGCCGTCCAGCACGCGGCCGTTGGCGGTCCACAGACGGTGGTTGGCGGGATCGATCAGTGCGGGAGCAGCGTCGCTGCGCAGCGACCAGGGTGCGCAGGCGTCATTGCGCGCTGGCGCGTAGCCGGCCGCCGCACATCCGGGGCCACGGTCCGGACGGGCGCCGATCAGACGCCAGGCGATGCGCCCGCTGCGGTCGCCGATCACCAGGTTCTGTGCAGGAATGCCGGCGCGGTCGGCCACGCGCAGGGCCTGGTCCAGGTCGCCCGCGCGGGCCATGTCGGCGAAATCCAGGCGCACCGCGCCGGGCAGATGTGCGACCCAGCGCAGTGCGTCGCCGCTGCCATCGGCGTGGGTGTGCAGGATCGGCCCCCAGGCGGTCTCGCGCACCGGGAACACCACGTCATCCTGGCCGGCCACGGCGATGCGCTCTTCGTGCACCGTCACCGGGGCCGTGGCCGGTTCGTTGCGGAAATCCGCGGTGTCGATGTAGCTGTTGGTGAATCCCCAGGCGATGTGCCCGTTGCTGCCGACGATGACGGCCGGTAGACCGGGCAGCGAGAAGCCACTGATGTCGACCTGGCCACCGGCCGCCTGCGGATCGGGATAGCGCAGGCGCACGCGGAACCAGAGGCCGGGTGCACGCAGGCCCAGGTGCATGTCGTCGGCAACGATGGCACGGCCATCGGCAGTGAGGGCGCCGGCCACGGCGAAGTTGTTGCTGCCCACTGCGCCGGTTTCCACCGGCACGGGGGCGGGCGACGCGGCCAGCGTGCGCAGATCCAGTTGCCCTGCATCGGGCAGCAGGGCATTGCCGCGCGGCTCGCCGAACAGGGGCGCATCCCATTCGCTGCCCTGGTGCGCGATCAGCGCATGCAGCGCCGGTGGCACCACCGCCTGGATGCGGCTGAGCGCCAGTTCAGTCCGGTTGCCCGGATCCTGCAGATCGGCATACATGGCCAGCCCGGCCAGCACGCTGTCGCTGGCGGTCCACGGCTGCGGCGCCTGCCGCAGCAGCAGGTAGGCCCACGGGCGCACGGAGAGATCGGCCAGGCCCTGGTTGACCCCATCGACATACGCGTTCACCGCCGCGGCGTTGCTGCGCAAGGCGGCCTCCAGATGGGCGTCGGTCCGCGCGCGCAGGCGATGAACCCGCATGCGCTTGTCCACCTCGATGGCCTTCGGGCCGAACAGCGCGGCCAGTTCACCGGCCGCGCTGCGCCGCATCAGGTCCATCTCGAAGTAGCGCTCCTGTGCGTGGACACGGCCGAGCGCACGCATGGCGTCGGCCTGGCTGCCCGCGGTGATGGTGACCACGCCCAGCGCGTCGCGCTCGACAGTGACTGCTGCGCTTAGGCCGGGCAGGGCATGTTCACCTTCCAGATCGGCCAGGCTGCCGCGCAGCAGCAGCCACGCTGCCAGGGCCACCACCAGCAGGGTGGCGATCAGCACGCCGAGCAGCCAACGCCATGTACGTCGCATTGCAGGTCCTTTCCGAACGCCGGGGCCGATTGTAGCCGCAGGCGCAACTGCGACTGATTCCGATTAGATCACCGTATCCCGAAATGGGGCACCCTATGCCGCATCGATTCACAGGAGCCCCCCCCCATGAAAGGCAACCCGGACGTCATCGCCTGCCTGAAGGAACTGCTGCGCGGTGAGCTTGCCGCGCGCGACCAGTACTTCATCCACTCCCGCCGCTACGAGGACCAGGGCCTGTTCGCGCTGTACGAGCGCCTGAACCACGAGATGGAGGAAGAGACCCAGCATGCCGACGCGCTGCTGCGCCGCATCCTGTTCCTTGGCGGTGATCCTGACATGCGCCCGCACCTGACCGAGCCGGGTACGACGGTGGAGGAGATGCTGCAGAAGGATCTGGACACCGAGTACGCCGTGCGCAACAACCTCGCCGCCGGCATGAAGCTGTGCGAAGAGAAGGGCGACTACGTGAGCCGCGACATCCTGCTGGCGCAGCTGAAGGACACCGAAGAGGACCACGCCTGGTGGCTGGAGCAGCAGCTGGGCCTGATCAAGCGCATCGGCCTGGAGCTGTACCAGCTGAGCAAGATCGACGGCAGCGGCGCCCCGGCGCACTGAGCGAGTACCGTCGCCCGCCAGCACCGGAGCACCGCTCGCCAGCCTTCGCCCGCCAGCCGCTCCACCGCCCGCCAGCCGACAACGAAAAAGCCGGGGAATGCCCCGGCTTTTTCGTGTCTGGTGCTGCGTTTCCGGTAGCGCCGGGCCATGCCCGGCGGGCAGAGCGGGTCGACCCGGGCCGACGCAGCCCGAAGCGGGAGCTTGGGGTCAGAGCCCTTTCCGTTGGAAAGGGATCCGACCCCGCTACGTCATTCCACCGACAGGCCTTCGACCTTCTGCCAGCCACGCGGCAGCAGGTGGCCGCGGGTCGCCCGGGCGCCGAGGTAGGCATCGAGCTCGTTGAACTTCAGGCCCATGGTGCGCTGGCCGGCGCGTACCTGCAGGGTCTGCCCCGGCCCGATCGCCACGATGGCGACCACGCGTTCCGTGGCCAGCTTGGCCTTGGGGATCTCGATGATCTTGTTGCCCTTGCCCTTGTCCAGTTCGGGCAGATCGCTGGCCGGAATCGCCAGCAGGTTGCCCGAGCTGGTCACCGCCACGATGCGGTCGTTGTCGACATTGGCGACCACCGCCGGCGGCAGCACCGACGAGCCGGCGGACAGGTTCAGCATCGCCTTGCCGGCCTTGTTGCGGCCGATCAGGTTCTCGAAGCGGGTGACGAAGCCGTAGCCATGGCTGGACGCGAGCACGAAGCGTGCGTCCGGCTCGGCGCTGGCGAGGGTGACGAAGCTGGTGCCGGGTGCCGGCGAGAAACGGCCGGTCAGCGGCTCACCGTTGCCCCGTGCAGAAGGCAGGGTGTGCACCGCCGTTGAATAGGCCCGGCCTTCGCTGTCCAGGAATGCGACCTGCTGGGTGCTGCGCGCGCGCACGGCGCCCTGCAGCGCATCGCCATCGCGATAGGACAGGGCCGACGCGTCCACTTCATGACCCTTGGCGGCGCGGATCCAGCCCTTCTGCGACAGCACCACCGTCATCGGCTCGCTCGGCACCAGCTCGGTCTCGTCGATGGCCTGCGCCGCCTGGCGCTGGACCAGCGGCGAGCGGCGCTCGTCGCCGAACTTCTTCGCATCGGCTTGCAGCTCGTCGCGGATCAGCTTCTTCAGCTTGGCCTTGCTGTCGAGGATGCCGATGATCTTCTCGCGTTCCTTGGCCAGCTCGTCCTGCTCGCCGCGGATCTTCATTTCCTCCAGGCGGGCCAGCTGCTTCAGCTTGGTCTCCAGGATGTACTCGGCCTGTTCTTCGGACAGGCCGAAGCGCGCGATCAGTGCGGCCTTCGGTTCGTCCTCGGTACGGATGATATGGATCACCTCGTCCAGGTTGAGGAAGGCCACCAGCAGACCTTCCAGCAGGTGCAGGCGGCGTTCGACCTTCTGCAGGCGATGCTGCAGGCGGCGGGTGACGGTGTTGCTGCGGAACGTCAGCCATTCGCTGAGCAGCATCTTCAGGTTCTTCACCTGCGGACGGCCGTCCAGCCCGATCACGTTGAGGTTGACGCGGTAGCTGCGCTCCAGGTCGGTGGTGGCGAACAGGTGGCCCATCAGCTGCTCGGCATCGACGCGGTTCGAGCGCGGCACCAGCACCACCCGCACCGGATTGGCGTGGTCGGATTCATCGCGGATGTCTTCCAGCCACGGCAGCTTCTTGGCGCGCATCTGCGCGGCGATCTGCTCGATCACCTTCGAGGGCGATACCTGGAACGGCAGTGCGGTGACCACGATGTTGCCGGCTTCACGGCTGAACGTCGCGCGTGCACGCACGCTGCCGTTGCCGGTCTCGTACAGGGTGCGCAGATCGTTGGCGGCCGTGATGATCTCGGCGCTGGAGGGATAGTCCGGGCCTTTCACGTGCTCGCACAGGTCGCGCACGGTGGCATCCGGATCGTCCAGCAGGTGCAGCAGCGCGCTGACGATCTCGTTGAGGTTGTGCGGCGGCACATCGGTGGCCATGCCCACGGCGATGCCGGTGGTGCCGTTGAGCAGCAGGTGCGGCAGGCGGGCCGGCATCCACGTCGGCTCCTGCAGCGTGCCATCGAAGTTGGGCGCCCAGTCGGTGGTGCCCTGGCCCAGCTCGCCCAGCAGCACTTCGGCGATGGGGGTCAGCTTGGATTCGGTGTAGCGCATCGCCGCGAACGACTTCGGGTCGTCGCTGGAGCCGAAGTTGCCCTGGCCCTCGATCAGCGGATAGCGGTAGGAGAACGGCTGGGCCATCAGCACCAGCGCCTCGTAGCACGCGCTGTCGCCGTGCGGGTGGTATTTACCGATGACGTCACCGACGGTGCGTGCGGACTTCTTCGGCTTGGACGCGGCATTCAGCCCCAGCTCGCTCATCGAATAGATGATGCGGCGCTGCACCGGCTTCAGGCCGTCGCCGACGAACGGCAGGGCGCGGTCCAGGACCACGTACATCGAGTAGTCGAGGTAGGCGCGTTCGGCGTACTCGCGCAACGGCAGTTGTTCGAATCCGTGGAACACGGGGCGGGCAAGTTCGGTCATGCGGCGTTGTTACCTATGTCGGGAGGCGGCGACGGCGGTCGCCGCTCGCAATCCTGTGATTATCCGGATGCGGCCGGGGATGCCAAGCCGCGCGCAGGGTCCAGGCCGGTTTCCAGTCCATTCCCGGCCCGCGCCAGGTAGCGCCCGGGCGGCAGGCCGAAATGGCGGCGGAACACGGTGACGAAGGCGCTGGCGCTGCTGAAGCCCAGCGCATGGGCGATATCGGCCACGCTGCGGCCATCGGTCAGCTGCCGCAGCGCTTCGGACAGACGGGCCTGCTGGCGCCACTGCGCGAAGCTCAGCGTGGTCTCGTCGCGGAAGTGGCGGGTCAGGCTGCGCGGCGAAAGCCCGGCCCAATGCGCCCATTCGGCCAGGCTGCGCTCGTCGGAGGGATCGGCCAGCAGCTGCGAGGCGATCTTCAGCAGGCGCCGATCGTGCGGCATCGGCAGGTGCATGCGCTGGCGCGGTGCGGTGCGGATCTCATCCAGCAGAACCTCGATGATGTGCTGGTGCTCGGGCGTGGCGACCTGGTCGAGCGACCAGCCGCAGATCCGGTCCGCCAGTGCCTGCGCCAGCCTGGACAGGCCCAGCACGCAGGGGGCGGCGGGAAGGGCAGTGCAGGCCGGCGCGGCCAGCGCCATGCCCCAGCCACGCAGCGGGCCGTCCAGAGCGACCGTGTGCGGTTCCAGGGGCGGCATCCAGCCGGCAGAACCGGGCGCCAGCGACCACGTGCCATGCGAGGTGCGGGTGGTCAGCAGGCCGCGTTCGACGCAGATCAGCTGCGCACGCTGGTGATGGTGCCAGTCGACTTCACGGGCGAGCCCCTGCGGACTGTCGAAGCGGAAGCCGACGACCGGCGGGCCATCGTTGCGCTCGAACCAGTCCAGCGCCTCGTTGCGCAGCAACTGCCGGGCCGGGGCGATGTGCTCCTTGTTCATCCTGTCCGCTGGCTGGAATGTGTCATTCATTGGCTTGATGGTACTACCGGGCCATCCTGGGGCGCCATTAAGGTAGGCGCCTTCACTGATCCAGCCCGCTGCTGCAACACAGCATTCGATGCCAGATCGAATATTTCCATTGAGAAATATTTTTTTTGGAAGAGAATGCACTCCCATGATCTGTCCTGCAACCACTCCCCCCAGCTTCGGCCTGCTGCTGCGCCAGGTGCGCGACGGCCTGGTCCGCCAGCTTGACGCGTCCATGGCCGAAGAAGACCTGGGCATCGGCTTCACCCACTACATCGGGTTGAAGGTGCTCTCGAACATGGCCCCCTGTACCGCCAACGAACTGGCCCAGGCCATCGACCAGGTACCCAGTGCCGTCACCCGCCTGCTGGACAAGCTGGAAGCCCTGGGCTGCGTTCGCCGCGAGGCACATGCGCAGGACCGCCGTGCGCTGCAGATCGTGCTGACCGATGAAGGCCGCGCACTGTGGGCGCGCTTGAAACTGCGCGGCGACGCGGTGATGGATTACGCCCTGCGCGATCTGTCCGCCGACGAGCGCACGCTGCTGTTGTCCCTCCTGACCCGAATCCGCGATTCCCTGACGACCCCATGAACCCGATCCCGCATTCCTCATTCCGCCGGTCCGGGCGCGCGCTGCTGCTGTCGGCGCTGGCGCTGGCGCTGGCCGCCTGTGCCAGCAGCCGCGGCCTCGAACCGCAGGCCCGCCTGCTCGATGTGGACAGCCTGCACAGCGAGCGCACCCTGGCCGACACCGATCTCAGTGCCACCGGCTTCCCCGCACAGGACTGGTGGAAGGCATTGGGCGATGCGCAGCTGGACGCGCTGATCGCCGAAGGCCTGGCCGGTCATCCGAGCCTGGACGCCGCCGACGCACGTCTGCGCCAGGCGCAGGCCAAGGTCGGTACCGCACGCGCTGACCGCCTGCCCAGTCTCTCCGTTTCCGGCGGCTATACCGGGCTTCGCCTGCCCGAGTCGATGGCCGGCGACGAGATCGGTGGCCACTACGCAGGCAGCAGCCAGGTCGCTTTCGACTTCAGCTACGGCATCGACCTGTGGGGCGGCAAGCGCGCCGCCTGGGAAGCGGCCGTGGATGGCGCGCATGCCGCCACCGTGGAGGCCCAGGCCGCGCGCCTGAACCTGTCCACCGGCATCGCCCAGGCCTATGCGGACCTTGCTTACGCGTGGCAGCTCGACGATGTCGCCGAGGAAGAACTGACGCGGTCGCAGAAGTCGCTGGAACTGACCCGGCAGCGTCGCCGCGCTGGCATCGACAGCGATCTGCAGGTGCGCCAGGCCGAAGCCCGCGTGCCCGCCGCGCAACAGCAGGTGCAGGCCGCGCAGCAACGCATCGACGCCGCCCGCACCGCATTGGCCGCCCTGGTCGGCAAGGGCCCCGACCGTGGCCTGACGATCGAGCGTCCGCAGCCGTTGAATCCGACGGCCCTGCAGCTGCCAGGCGTGCTGCCCAGCGAGCTGCTGGGCCGTCGTCCTGACATCGTCGCCGCACGCTGGCGCGTGGAAGCGGCCAACAAGCAGATCAAGGTCGCCAGGACGAAGTTCTACCCGAGCCTCAACCTGACCGCGCTGGCCGGCGTGGTGGCGCCGAATGTCGGCGATCTGCTGCAGAGCAGTTCCACCTTCGCCTACATCGGCCCGGCGCTGAGCCTGCCGATCTTCGAAGGCGGCAAGCTGCGCGCCAACCTGGCCGACACCGATGCGCAGTACGACCTGGCGGTGGCCAATTACAACCAGGCGGTGCTTGACGCACTGCGCGACGTGGCCGACCAGGTCAATGCGGTGCGCTCGCTGGCGCAGCAGGCGCAGTCGCAGCAGCAGGCCGTGGACACAGCGCGTGCAGCGTTCGACCTGGCCGGGCAGCGTTACCGCGCCGGCATCGGCAGCTACCTGGATGTGCTGTCCGCACAGTCCACCCTGCTGCAGTCACAACAGCAGCTGGCCAGCCTGCAGTCGCAGCAGGTGCAGACCTCGGTGCGCCTGAGCAAAGCGCTGGGCGGGGGCTTCCAGCCCAGTGATGCCGATCGCGCGCCGCTTGCCTCCCATTCCGATTCCTCGCATTCCTGAAGATCCCCGCCATGAGCCAGACCCAAGACACTGCGGCCCCGGCCGCCTCCAACCGCCGCAGCAACCTGCTGCGGGGCCTGTTCGTCATCGTCGTGCTGCTGCTTGCCGCACTGGCGCTGTGGTATTTCATGTTCGGCCGTTGGTTCGAAGAAACCGACGATGCCTACGTGCAGGGCAACCTTGTACAGATCACCCCGTTGGTGGCAGGCACCGTGGTCGCCATCAATGCCGATGACGGCATGCGCGTGGAGCGTGGCCAGCTGCTGGTGCAGCTGGACCCGGCTGATACGTCCGTGGCCCTGCAGCAGGCTGAAGCCAACCTGGCCAAGACCGTTCGCCAGACCCGTGGCCTGTATCGCAGCGTGGAAGGCGCGCAGGCAGACCTGAATGCCCGTCAGGTGACCCTGAAGCGCGTGCGCGAGGACTTCGCACGCCGCAGGGACCTGGCCGCCACCGGTGCCATCTCCAACGAAGAACTCGCCCATGCCCGCGATGAGCTGGCCGCGGCGGAAGCCGCGGTGGCCGGTTCGCGCGAGACCGTCGAGCGCAACCGTGCGCTGGTCGACGATACGGTGATCGCCACCCAGCCCGACGTGCAGGCGGCCGCCGCGCAGCTGCGCCAGGCCTACCTCAACAATGCCCGCGCCGGCATCGTCGCGCCGGTCACCGGTTATGTGGCCCGTCGCTCGGTGCAGGTGGGCCAGCGTGTGCAGCCGGGTGCCGCACTGATGGCCGTGGTGCCGACCGAGCAGATGTGGGTCGAGGCCAACTTCAAGGAAACCCAGCTGCGCCACATGCGCCTGGGCCAGGAAGTGGAGCTGAAGTCTGACCTGTACGCCGGCGATGTGAAGTACAAGGGCCGCGTGCAGAGCCTGGGTCTGGGGACCGGCTCGGCGTTCTCGCTGCTGCCGGCGCAGAACGCCAGCGGCAACTGGATCAAGATCGTGCAGCGCGTTCCGGTGCGCATCGCCATCGATGCCAAGCAGCTTGCCGAACATCCGTTGCGTATCGGCCTGTCGATGAAGGCCGAGGTGAGCCTGCGCGACCAGAAGGGCGAGGTGCTGCCGAGCGCCCCGGCCAAGGGCACGGTGTTCGACACCGACGTCTATGCCAAGCAGCTGCATGATGCCGACGAGGTGATCCACTCGATCATCCAGGGCAACGTGCCGCAGCAGTCGAAGGTGGGCTGAGGTCGCCATGTCCGCCCAAGCTCCAGCCGCGCCCGGAAGCCCGGGCGCACCGGCGGCGCCGGGTGCGGCCGCCGGGTTCCTGCCGCCGAGCGTGGCCCTGTGCACCGTGGGCCTGGCGATGGCCTCCTTCATGCAGGTGCTCGACACCACCATCGCCAACGTCTCGCTGCCGACCATCGCCGGCAATCTCGGCGCCAGTTCGCAGCAGGCGACGTGGGTCATCACTTCGTTCGCGGTCAGCACGGCCATCGCACTGCCGCTGACCGGCTGGCTCAGCCGCCGTTTCGGCGAGCGCAAGCTGTTCGTCTGGGCCACGCTGGCCTTCGTCATCACCTCGCTGTTGTGTGGCCTGGCGCAGAGCATGGGCATGCTGGTGGTGTCGCGCGCCCTGCAGGGCTTCGTGGCCGGCCCGATGTATCCGATCACGCAGTCGTTGCTGGTCTCGATCTATCCACGCGAGAAACGCGGGCAGGCGTTGGCGCTGCTGGCGATGATCACCGTGGTCGCGCCGATCTGCGGGCCGATCCTCGGGGGCTGGATCACGGACAACTACAGCTGGGAATGGATCTTCCTGATCAACGTGCCCCTGGGCATCTTCGCCGCGCTGGTGGTGGGCAACCAGCTGAAGGGCCGTCCGGAACACGTGGAGAAGCCGAAGATGGACTACGTCGGCCTGATCACGCTGGTGATCGGCGTCGGCGCACTGCAGCTGGTGCTCGACCTGGGCAACGACGAGGACTGGTTCTCCTCCACCCGGATCGTGGTGCTGGCCTGCGTGGCGGTCGTGGCGCTGACGGTGTTCCTGATCTGGGAACTGACCGACAAGGACCCGATCGTCGACCTGAAACTGTTCCGCCACCGCAACTTCCGCGCCGGCACGCTGGCGATGGTGGTGGCCTATGCCGCGTTCTTCAGCGTGGCCCTGCTGATCCCGCAATGGCTGCAGCGTGACATGGGGTACACGGCGATCTGGGCAGGGCTGGCGACGGCTCCGATCGGCGTGCTGCCGGTGATCATGACGCCGTTCGTGGGCAAGTATGCCTCGCGCTTCGACATGCGCATGCTGGCGACCATCGCCTTCGTGTTCCTGTCGATGACCAGCTTCCTGCGCTCGGGCTTCAATCTGCAGGTGGACTTCCAGCACGTGGCCGGCGTGCAGCTGATCATGGGCATCGGCGTGGCGCTGTTCTTCATGCCGGTGCTGCAGATCCTGCTGTCGGATCTGGATGGTCGCGAAATTGCCGCGGGTTCGGGCCTGGCCACGTTCCTGCGCACGCTGGGCGGCAGCTTTGCAGCGTCGCTGACCACCTGGCTGTGGGCACGTCGCACGCAGGTGCACCACGCCGATCTGACCGAACACATTTCGGCCTATCAGCCGGGCATGCAGGACCAGGTTGCGGCGATGGGGCAGGGTGACCTGCAGCATGGTGCAGCGGTGCTCAACACCATGATCAACCACCAGGCATCGCAGATGGGCTTCAACGACATCTTCTTCCTGCTGGGCTGGATCTTCCTGGCCATCATCACCTTCCTGTGGCTGGCCAAGCCGCCGTTCGGTGCCGGTGCTGGTGCAGCGGCCGGTGGCGGGCACTGAAACTGCCCGCAAACACGGCGCTGTATGTCGACCCCGCCGCAAGGCGGGGTTTTTGTCTGTGGTGAGTTCTGCCAGGCGGCGTTCGCGCAACGCGCGGAAGGCGTCGCCCTTGCGTTGACGCTGCGGATTCCGGAAACGAAAAAACCCGCTTTCGCGGGTTTCATCATCATGAGTCGTGGTGCCCAGGAGAGGACTCGAACCTCCACGGTTTTACCCGCTAGTACCTGAAACTAGTGCGTCTACCAATTCCGCCACCTGGGCGACTCAGGAGGGGAATTCTGCGGTACGGCATCGGATGTGTCAACACCATTTCATGCTTTTTTCTCCGCTTCCACGCCGAGGTGCAGCAGCAGGCTGCGCATCGCTGTCGACAGTCGTGTCCAGTCGGCGAAGCAGGCACACAGGCGGCGCTGTGCCCACGCATCCGCGAGGGGCACTGCCAGCGCCTGTGTCGCGCGGCGGTGCTGGCGGGCGATGGTGCGCGGCACGATACCCACGCCGATGCCGTGACCCACCATGATGCACACGCCTTCGAAGGTCTTCATGCGGATGCGCACGTCCAACCGATGGCCGATGTCGCGTGCCTGCGTTTCGATGTAGGTCTGCAGCGCATTGCCATCGGCCAGCGCGACGAAGGTTTCGCTGGCCACATCGGCGAAGGACAGCGTGCGACGGGCCGCGAAACGATGGCCTGCGGGCAGCAGCATCACCAGGGGATCCTCGGCAACGACATGGCGTTGCAGGCCGGTTGCCTCGACCGCATCACTGATGATTCCCGCTTCGGCCTGGCCAGCGGTCAGGGCGCGGACCACTTCAGGGCTGGTGCGTTCGTGCAGTTCGACGTGCAGGCGTGGGCGTTCGGCCAGCCAGGGAGCCAACCGGGAAGGCAGGTAGCTGGTCAGTGCGGCGGTGTTGGCATACAGGTGCAGGGTGCCGCGCGCGCCCTTCGCGAAGGCCTGCAGTTCGCCCCGCAGCTGTGCCTGTTGATGCAGGATCTGGCGCGCGTGGTGGGCGAGGGCGGCACCGGCTTCGGTCAGGCTCACGCCGCGCGGGTGACGCACCAGCAGCGCGGTGCCCGCGTCGTTCTCGATCGCCCGCAGGCGTTCGCTGGCAGAGCCCAGCGCCAGGTTTGTCTGCGCGGCGCCTGCGGTGATGCTGCCGGCGTCGGCCACGGCCAGGAACAGGCGCAGGTCGGCGATGTCCATCCGCATGTCACGGCCCTCGTTGCGTGCCGCCTGCCTTCGGGCCAGCCGAAGGGTGGGGCGCATAAGCCGCATTGTGCGCGGAAGGCGCGCTGGTTCCAATGACGGCATGAGTGAGACGACATTCTTCTATGGTCTGCTGGTCGCCGTGTTCATGCTGGCGGGGGTGGTCAAGGGCGTGACCGGCATGGGCCTGCCAACCGTGGCGATGGGCCTGCTGGGAGGGGCGCTGTCGCCGGTGGCGGCGGCGTCGATGCTGTTCATTCCGACCTTCGTCACCAACGCCTGGCAACTGCTGGCCGGGCCATCACTGGGGCCGATCGTGCGACGCCTGTGGCCGATGATGCTGGCCGTGGTGGTGGTGACCCTGGGCGCGGCGACGTTGCTGGTGCGGGTCGACCGCACGTGGTCGCGCGTGGCGCTGGGCGTGGCGCTGGTGGTGTATGCGCTGTACGCCTTGGTTGCGCCGGTATTCCGTGTGCCGCAGCGGCGTGAGCGCTGGCTGGGCCCGCTGGTGGGGGCGATGTCCGGCGTGGTGACCGGGGCGACCGGAGTGTTCGTGATGCCGGCGGTGCCGTACCTGCAGTCGCTGGGGCTGCAACGCGAAGAGCTGGTGCAGGCGCTGGGCCTGGCGTTCACGGTGTCGACCCTCTCGTTGACGGGCGGGCTGGTGCTGCACGGCGCATTCGGTGTGCAGCAGCTGGGATTGAGCGCGCTGGCGGTGTTGCCGGCGCTGGCGGGCATGTGGCTGGGGCAGGTGGTCCGGCAGCGGATCAGTGCGCGGGTGTTCCGCGTGTGCTTCCTGGGCTTCCTGCTGCTGCTGGGCCTGGAGCTGGTGCTGCGACCGCTGTTCTGATCCCGTTGGCTGGCGCCCGGACATGAAAAAACCCGCTTTCGCGGGTTTTTCTCAGTCTCGACGTGGTGCCCAGGAGAGGACTCGAACCTCCACGGTTTTACCCGCTAGTACCTGAAACTAGTGCGTCTACCAATTCCGCCACCTGGGCGTCGAGGAGCGAGATTATGGGGTGCCGTGACGGGGGTGTCAACACCCTTGTGAACGCCCGGCCACGCTGCGGAACGACGGCAGGAAACGCGGGCAAAAAAATCCCCGCCGAGGCGAGGAGATTTTTCGTTGGTGCCCAGGAGAGGACTCGAACCTCCACGGTTTTACCCGCTAGTACCTGAAACTAGTGCGTCTACCAATTCCGCCACCTGGGCGTTCCAGAGGCGCAATTGTGAAGATGAATCCGCAGGCTGTCAACGACTTCGCGGAGTTTTTTCACGTGGCGCCTGCAAGCGGGTCGCTGACCGGTTCTGCACGCCGTCAGCGGCTACCATGGAGGGCGATGACTACCAAAAAACCAAGCAAGGGCGGGAGCAAGTCCCGCAGCCAGGCCCCGAAGAAGGGCGCCAAGACGGGTGCAGCCCGTACCTCCCAGCCGGGCAAGCCACTGCCGGGCTGGTTCCCGGAACTGGGGGGGGGCGGCGCACCGCCGCGCGGTCGCCCGGGCCGTGGTGGCGACGCCCCGGGACCGGCGCCGGGCCGCAAGCTGCCGCCGGCCGGCAAGGTGATCGAGGATCCCTACGCGTCCCGCGAAGCCGAGAAATACGAACAGCCCATCGCCAGCCGCGAGGCCATTCTGGCCCTGCTGGAGCGCTGCGAAGGGCCGCAGACTGCCGAGGAGCTGGGTGCCCGCCTGGGCCTGACCGCGCCGGACCGGGCCGAAGCGCTGTCGCGCCGGCTGGGTGCGATGGTCCGTGATGGCCAGCTGGTGCAGAACCGCCGTGGAGGTTTCGCGCCGGTGCAGGCGCTGAGCCTGGTCACCGGTGTGGTGATCGCCAATCCGGAAGGATTCGGGTTCCTGCGCCCGGTCGAGGGCGGCGACGACCTGTTCCTGCCGCCCTATGAAATGCGCAAGGTGATGCACGGCGACAAGGTGCTGGCGCGTGTCACCGGCATCGATCATCGCGGCCGCCGCGAAGGCAGCATCGCCCGCGTGCTCGAGCGCGGCATGACCCGTCTGATCGGTCGCTTCAGCATCGAGATGGGCATCAATTACGTGGTGCCTGATGACAAGCGCGTGCAGCGCAACGTGCAGGTGCCGCCTGATCAGACCGGAGGTGCGCGTGATGGCCAGCTGGTGGTCTGCGAGCTGACGCAGGCGCCGGACAGCCGCCGTCCGCCGATCGGCCGCATCATCGCGGTACTGGGTGACAAGCTGACCGCCTCGCTGGTGGTGGAGACCGCCATCCACGGCCACGAGCTGCCGTTCGAGTTTCCGCAGGAGGTGCTGGACGAGGCCGCCGCGGTGCCGCTGGTGGTCGAGCCGGCGATGATCGGCGACCGCGTCGACCTGCGTCGCACGCCGCTGGTGACCATCGATGGCGAGGATGCCAAGGACTTCGACGATGCGGTGTATTGCGAGCCGAACGCGGAGGGATTCCGTCTGGTGGTGGCCATCGCCGATGTCTCCAACTATGTGCGTCCGGGCACGCCGCTGGATGAGGAGGCGCAGAAGCGCGCTACCTCGGTGTACTTCCCGGGCTTCGTCGTACCGATGCTGCCGGAGACCCTGTCCAACGGTATCTGCTCGCTGATGCCCAAGGTCGACCGCATGTGCTTCGTCTGCGACATGCAGATCGACCGCGATGGCCAGGTCGTCCACTCGCGCTTCTACGAAGCGGTGATGAATTCGCACGCACGTCTGACCTATACCCAGGTGTGGCAGGCCGTGGGCGAGGACGATGCCGGCGCGAAGGCCGTCATCGGCGATCTGCTGCCCCAGGTGCAGCGCCTGCACCAGCTGTACAAGGTGCTGGCCAAGGCACGTGCAAAGCGCGGGGCCATCGAGTTCGAGAGCAGTGAAGTGCGCTTCGTGCTGGACAATCGTGGCGAAGTCACCCAGGCCGGCATGCTGGTGCGCAACGACGCGCACAAGCTGATCGAGGAATGCATGATCGCCGCCAACGTGGAGGCGGCCAAGTACCTGCTGTCGCGCCATGTGCCAGCGCCGTACCGCGTCCACGAGAAGCCGCCGGAGACCAAGTACGCCGACCTGCTGGAATTCCTCAAGGAGTTCAAGCTGAGCCTGCCGCCGTGGTCGAAGGTGCGCCCCGGTGACTACACCAAGCTGTTGAAGAAGATCCGCGACCGTCCCGATGCCACGCTGCTGGAGTCGGTGCTGCTGCGCAGCCAGAGCCTGGCCGTCTACAGTCCGGACAACCACGGTCACTTCGGGCTCGCGCTGGAGGCGTACGCGCACTTCACTTCGCCGATCCGCCGCTATCCCGATCTGCTGGTGCATCGCGCGATCAAGCATGCGTTGTCGGGCAAGCCGCTGGACAAGTTCACCTACACCGCACGCGAGATGGCAGCGCTGGCGCTGCAGTGCTCCGAGCGCGAGCGCCGCGCTGACGAGGCCGAACGCGAGGTCGACGAGCGTTACCGGGCCGCGTGGATGGAGAAGCATGTCGGCGGCCAGTTCGATGGCGTGATCAGTGGCGTGACCAGCTTCGGTCTGTTCGTGGAACTGGACGATTCCAAGGTGCAGGGGCTGGTCCATGTCACCCAGCTGCCGCAGGACTATTACAAGTTCGATGCGACCCGCAAGACACTGACCGGTGAACGTCGTGGCAGCAGCTACCGGCTGGGTGACCGCGTGCGCATCCTCGTACTGAAGGCCAGCATGGAAGAGCGCAAGATCGACTTCCGGCTGGTCGAACACAAGGGCGAGGAAGAAGAGGCAGGACAGTCGCCGCTGCCCGAACGCGGCAAACCGGCCAAGCGCAGGAAAGAGAAGTACTGATCCGTGGAGCCCGTTCTGGAGGAAAGCAGCATGCAGGGCCAACCCGAGTACAGCGGCGGCTGCCAGTGCGGTGCCATCCGCTTCCAGGTGCGCGGTGAGCTGTCCGACAGTTCGATCTGCCACTGCCGGATGTGCCAGAAGGCCTTTGGCGCGTATTACGCGCCTTTGGTCTCGGTGCGCGGCGTGCAGTTCAGCTGGACCCGCGGCCAGCCGCGCTATTTCCAGTCCTCCAATGTGGTCCGGCGCGGTTTCTGCGGCGACTGCGGCACGCCGCTGACCTATGAAGCCCCCGACGGCATGGCCGTGGCGGCAGGGGCGTTTGATCAGCCGGAACGGTTGCCGCCGACGATCCAGTACGGTGTCGAGCGCAAGCTGCCCTTCGTCGACGCCCTGGGCAGCCTGCCGGCACGGCGGACGGAGGAGGACGTGGCGGCGCTGGACTTCCTGGCTGCGATCGTTTCCCACCAGCATCCCGACCACGACACGCCACACTGGCCGCCGCGCAGCCGTTCAGCCGACGGGTGAACGGCGGGTAGCGCCGGGCCTGCCCGGCGAGCGCGAAGCGCGGCCGTCGCCGATGCTCTACCATAGCCACCCCCTTTCCGGTCCCGCCCGCATGAGCAAGAACAGCCAGTGGATCGTCGGCGTCAACGCCGTCGCCTCCTCCATCGAGAACGACGCCGAGAACGTCCGCGAAGTGCTGGTCGAGGCCGGTGCGAAGAATCCACGCCTGACCGAAATCGAAGAGAACGCGCGCCGCAAGGGGATCGATGTCCGCCGGGTCACCGCGCAGGCGCTGGACGGCGTTGGCGGTGCGGTCCGCCACCAGGGCGTGGCCGCGCGCTATGCCGCTGCGCGCACCTACAGCGAGAATGAACTGGAAGGCCTGGTCACTGCCGCTGAAGGCCGGGCCCTGCTGCTGGTGCTGGATGAGGTACAGGACCCGCACAACCTGGGCGCCTGCCTGCGTTCGGCCGCGGCGGCCGGTGCCACTGCGGTGATCATTCCCAAGGACAAGTCGGCGACGGTGAATGCCACCGTGCGCAAGACCTCGGCCGGCGCCGCCGACCGTATCCCGGTGGTGGCCGTGACCAACCTGTCGCGCTGCCTGAAGGATCTGCAGAAGCAGGGCGTGTGGATCTACGGCCTGGCCGGTGAAGCGACCGCGTCGCTGTACGATCTGGACCTGAAGGGCAACATCGCCCTGGTGCTGGGGGGTGAAGCCGACGGCCTGCGCCGCCTGACCCGCGAGAACTGCGATGGACTGGTCAAGATCCCGATGCCGGGCGAGATCGAGAGCCTGAACGTATCGGTCGCCGCGGGCGTCAGCCTGTTCGAGGCCGTGCGCCAGCGCGGCTGATCGTCCCGTGGCAGCGCCGGGCCATGCCCGGCGGATCCAGTCCGACCACGCTCATGGCGTGCCGCGCTCTACGCCGCCGGGCATGGCCCGGCGCTACCCCGCGCTGCCGCCCAGCGCCTTGAACAGCGTCACATCGTTGGTCAACTGGCTCTGCCGGACGCGGGCCAGTGACAACTCCGCATCGCGCCGGGTCTGCTGGGCTTCCAGCCAGGTCCGCAGGTCGGTGGCACCGACGCGGTAGCGCACTTCCTGCATGCGTTCCACTTCCACCGCCTCGTCATACGAGGCCTGCGACGCCGCCACCTGGCGCGCCAGCTGCTCGCGTGCCGACAGCGCGTTGTCCACTTCCGACAGGGCGGTGTACAGCGTCTTGCGGAACCCGGTCGCGGCGATCTGGTAGTTGGTACCAGCGACGTCGGTATCCAGCTGTGCGCGCTGCAGGTTGAGGAAGGGCAGGGACAGGCCGGCACCGAGCGTGGCCACCGGATTGCGCAGGACATCGCCCAGCGAGGTCGCGCTGGAACCGAGGCTGCCGGTCAGGCTCAACGCCGGGTAGTACTGGGTGGCGGTGACCTTGATCGTCTTCAGGCTGTTGCGCAGCCGCAGCTCGGCCGCGCGCAGGTCGGGACGGCGAGCGAGCAGGTCCGCCGGCAGGCCTTCAGCGATGGCAGGGCTGCGTGCCTGCTGCAGGTTCTGCGGCTCGTCCTGTAGCGGCCACGGGGTGCCGTCGAGCAGCACGGTCAGCGCATTGCGCACTTCCACGCGCTGCTGTTCCAGCGCACTCTGCGCAGCGCGCTGCGACTGCAGGTTCTGCAGGGCCTGGCGTACTTCCAGGCGCGAAACCGCACCGGCATCGAAACGGGCCTGGACCAGTTCGCGGGTGCGTTCCAGCCGCTCCAGGTTGGCCTGGCCGGTGCTGATCGACTGGTTGAGGTACGCCAACGCCCAGTACTGGCTGATGGCATCGCCGATCACCAGCAGGGCGGTGTTCTGTCGATCTTCCTCGGTGGCTTCAGCCTCCCAGCGTGCGATGTCGCGCTGGGTCCTCAGCCGGCCCCACAGATCGACTTCCCAGGCCAGCGAAACGCCGGTGGAATAGCTGCGGCGCCAGTCGTCGGCCTGGTCGGTGGCACGGCTGCCGCTGCCACTGACGCCCGACGAGGACGGCTGTGGCCAAAGCGCGTTGCTGGCGAGCCCGGCCTGCAGGCGGGAACGCTGCACGGCCAGGCCGGCGGCGGCAAGGTCACTGTTGGCGGCCAGCGCCCGGGCTACCAGCCGGTCCAGACGTTCATCGCCGAAACCGCTCCACCAGACATCCTCTCGGATGTCGCGGGCAGGCGTATCCAGGCTGCTGCGCGGAGCGTCCACCGGTGCGTTGAGTGCGGCATTGCCACGCCCATAAGCAGCAGCCACGTCGGGATCGGCAACCGGATAACGGCCGACCGAGGCACAGCCGGACAGGGCCATCAGTACGGCGCCGGCCAGCAGCAGGCGCGAGGGAGCAGGAAAGGGGAGCATGGGCATCGTCTTCATTCGCGGGCCAGGGCCTCCACCGGGTCGAGCTGCGCGGCATTGCGCGCGGGAAGGAAGCCGAAGCCCACGCCGATCAGGGTGGAACAGGCAAATGCGGCGATGATCGAAGCGGTGGAGAACAGCACCTGGAAGTCGCTGGCGAAACGTCCGATCATCGAGCCCAGCAGCAGCGCCAGGCCGACGCCGAGCAGGCCTCCGAGCAGGCACACCAGCACCGCCTCGATCAGGAACTGCTGGCGGATGTCACTCTGCCGGGCACCCACGGCCATGCGCACACCGATCTCGCGGGTCCGCTCGGTGACCGAGACCAGCATGATGTTCATCACGCCGATGCCACCGACCAGCAGTGCGATGGCGGCGATCGCGCCGATCAGCAGGGTCATCGTGCGTGTGGTCTGCTCGATGGTCTCGCGGATTTCGGCGCTGTTGCTGAGGAAGAAATCCTCGGTACCATGGCGCATCGTCAGCAGGCGGGTGATCGCCTCCTGCGCGGCGTCCATCGGTGTGGCGTCATCCACGCGCACGGTGATGCTGGAGACGTGACTCTGGCCCAGCATGCGTGACATCACGGTCGTGTACGGCACCCAGACGCTGAGACTGGTGCTGCCACCAAAACCGAAGCTCTGCCGCTTGGCGACACCGACCACCCGCACCGGAACGTTGCCGAGCAGGATGACCTGGCCGACAGGATCGACGCCGGGGAAGAACTGGGTCTGGGTGTTCTCGTCGATGATCGCGACCTGGGCCAGCCCTCGCACCGCATCGGCATCGAAGAAGCTGCCACTGAGCAGGGTCACGCCCTTCACCCGGAAGAACTGCTCGCCAACGCCGCTGACCTGGGCGGTGGAGGACTGGTTGCGGTAACGCGCGGTGACCGAGGTCGACACGCTGGGCGTGGCGCTGTCCACGTAGCTCTGCCGTGAGAGCGCATCGGCATCGCTGGCCTTGAGCGTCTGCACCCGTGCAGAGCGCATGTCGCCGAAACCGCGGCCGGGATACACATCGATGGTGTTGGTTCCCAGCGCGCTGATGTTCTGCAGGATCTGTTGCTGCGAGCCGTTGCCGAGCGCGACCACCGAGACCACCGAAGCAATGCCGATGATGATGCCGAGCATGGTCAGGAACGTGCGCAGGCGATGCGCGTTCATCGCCAGCAGGGCCATGCGGAACGCTTCGGTGAAGCGGTCGCGCGCTGCGCGCCAGCTGTTGCCGTGGGCAACACCGGTGCTGGCCTCGCGTCGCGCGCGATAGGACGGCGCATCAGGATTGGCGCGGTCGGCGATGATCTCGCCATCACGGATCTCGATGATGCGCTGGGCATGCTCGGCTACGCTCATGTCGTGGGTGACGATGATGATGGTATGTCCCTCGGCATGCAGCTCGCCCAGGATTGCCATCACCTCTTCGCCGGATTTCGTATCCAGGGCGCCGGTGGGTTCATCGGCCAGGATCACCTCCCCGCCGTTCATCAATGCACGCGCGATCGACACACGCTGCTGCTGGCCACCGGACAGCTGGCCCGGCTTGTGATGCATGCGGTCGCCCAGGCCGAGCCGTTGCAGCAGCTGCTCGGCCCGCGCGTTGCGTACCGGGCCGGGGCTGCCCGCGTATACCGCCGGCACTTCCACGTTGCCGCGTGCATCCAGGTCACCGAGCAGGTGGTAGCGCTGGAAGATGAAGCCGAAATGCCCGCGCCGCAGTTCGGCCAGCTCGTCCGGCTGCATCCGGCCGGTTTCGCGGCCGGCCACCTGGTAGCTGCCCCGGGTGGGGCGATCCAGGCAGCCGAGGATGTTCATCAGGGTGGACTTGCCCGAACCGGACTGGCCGACGATGGCGACCATTTCGCCGGCGTGGATGTCCAGGTTGACGTCGCGCAGCACGGCAATGACGTCGTCGCCGGCCGGGAACTCGCGTCGCAGGTCACGCAGGCGCAGCAACGGCGCCGTCGTGCTCATCGGCGCGGGCCCATGCCCGGGCCGCCGACGCGCATCTGCATGCCTCCCCGGTTGCCGCCGCCCGCAGACGCTGCTGCGGCGCTGGCCTCGCCGACCACCACGCGTTCGCCCTCCTGCAGGCCTGAGAGGATTTCAGCCGATGCACCGTTGTTGATGCCGACCTTGACCTTGCGCGGTTGTGGCTGGCCCCGATCATCCACCACCCGTACCACGCGCTCGCCGTCGCGGGTCTTCGGCCCCAGTGCCACCGCCGGTACCATCAGCACGCCCTTGGCCTGCTTGAGCAGGACCGACACCTGCGCGGTCATGTCGATGCGCAGGGTGCCGTCCGGGTTCTCCACGTCGAACAGGGCGTTGTAGTACACCGCGCTGCTGGAGCTGGAACTGGAAGAGCTGCTGGAGCTGGACGAGCTTTCATTGGCAATCGATGCCGGTGCCGGATTGATCTGCCGCAGCGTGGCGTGATACTTCCGGTCCGGGTCGCCCAGCGTCGTGAAGTACACCGGCATGCCGGCCTTGATCTTCACAACGTCCGCCTCGGACACCTCGGCATTGACCGTCACCACGTCCAGGCGCGCCAGCATGACGATGGTCGGCGCGGTCTGGTTGGCGTTCACCGTGCGGCCTTCCTCGGCCACCACGGCGACCACGGTGCCGTCCATCGGCGCGGTGATCCGGGTGTAGGCCAGGTTGGCCCGGGCGGTGCCCAGCTCGGTTTCGCGACCCTTGATCTGTGCCTCGTACGACTGCAGCTGGGCGCGCGCGGTTTTCAGCTGTGCTTCGGCGGCATCGTACTCCTGGCGGGAGGTGGCCTCGGCGGCCAGCATCTGCTGCTGGCGTGCGAATTCCAGCTCGGCCTGGCGCAGTGTCGCCTGCTGCACCGCCCGCTGCGCGATCACCTGGTCCAGCGAGGCCTGTGCGTTGAGCACCTGGTTCTGCTGGGTGGTGGCGTCGATCTCGGCGATCAGGTCGCCTTCCTTCACCGTATCGCCCAGCTGCACCTTCAGCGATTTGATCTGGCCGGAGGCCTGCGCACCTACGCTGACCAGCTTGTAGGCGTCGATCACGCCGGTCGCCTCGACGGTCTGTTCGATGTCGCCACGGCCTACGGGGGTGGTGGCCAGGGCCGGAGCGGCCGGCTTGCGCAGCAGCCACCAGGCGGCCACGGCAGCGATCAGGACGAGCAGGGCGGCCAGCATCAGGCGGCCCCGGCGGGTTGCGGGCAACAGGCGGCGGATCACGTGGTGGCTTCACTCTCGGTGCCGCGATGGCGGCGATGGTGGGCATTGTGAAGACCGGGCGATCAACCTCTCAATCCTCAGGGTGTGTCTGTGTGTAACACTGTCGGCGAAAGCGCGTATCGACAGGTATCCGGCCCGCGGGTGGATACAGTGGTACGCATTGGCCAGGATGCGGTTCAGCTCCCGACACGGGATGATCCGCGACATGGAGATTGAAAACCCGATGCATCGACTGCTGATCGTCGACGACGACAACGACATCCGCACCCTGCTGGCCGAGCAGCTCGGCCGCGCCGGCTACCAGGTCAGCACGGCGGCCGACGGCACCAGCATGCGCCAGCTGCTGGAGCGCGAACACGTGGACCTGATCGTGCTCGACCTCAACCTGCCGCGCGAGGATGGCCTGACCCTGTGCCGTGACCTGCGGGCACGCTCGAACACGCCGGTGATCATGCTGACCGCCCGCGCGGAACCGATCGATCGCGTGCTGGGCCTGGAAATGGGCGCCGATGACTATCTGGCCAAGCCGTTCGAGCCGCGCGAGCTGCTGGCGCGCATCCGCAACGTGCTGCGCCGTACCGAAGCCCTGCCGGCCAATCTGGAGCCACTGGCGGTGCGCCGTGCACGATTCTCGCGCTGGGTGTTCGATCTGGAACACCGCCACCTGGTCGATCCGGACGGGCGCGTGGTGGTGCTGTCCGGCGCGGAGTTCCGCCTGCTGCGGGTGTTCATCGCACATGCCAACAAGGTCCTGTCGCGCGAGCAGCTGGTCGCGCTCAGCAGCGGCCGTAACTATGAGGCGCAGGATCGCGCGATCGACCTGCAGGTCAGCCGCCTGCGCAACAAGCTGGGTGACGATGGCGGTCCCGATGGGCTGATCAAGACCGTGCGCAACGAAGGCTATGTCCTCGCCTCGGCCGTCAACCTGGAATAAGCCGCGATGAATCGCCTGCGCCACTTTCTGTCCTCGATGGTCGGGCGGCTGTTCGTGATCCTGCTGCTGGGCATGTCGGTGGCGGCGATCGGCGCGACCATGCTGGCCACCTCCAAGCGGCAGCAGGAGTTCGAGCGGCAGAACCTCAACCGCATCGCCGATCGCTTGCAGGGCTACGTCAATCTGCTCGACGGCAATCCCGAGCTGCGCGAGCGCCTGCTGGAAGTGGGCGGGCCGAGCGTGCGCGCGCTGCAGTCCGGTGCGCGCGTGGGACGTGCTGATGCTGCGCTGATGGAAGTGCTGGAGGACCGCCCGGGCCCGGTCGCGCGGGCGCAGGTGCACTTCACTTCGTTCCGCTCCTGCATTCCCAGGCTGCAGGAACTGCTGCCACCGCCGCCGCCCGGCTACCGCAAGCATCCTCGCGAGCGCGATCCGGCGTTCATCCCGCCCAAATGCCGCGCGGTGGACGTCACCCTCAACGACGGTACGTTGCTGAAGCTGGCACTGGATTCCCCGGCGGTGGCCCACAACGGCATCCTGGCCGTGGACCCGCTGTTCCTGACCCTGCTCGTGCTGGCCATCGCGGTACTGGCCTACATCGTGGCCCGCATGGCCAGCGCACCGCTGCAGGAACTGGCCGCCGCCGCCGAGGATCTTGGCGACGACCTGCAGCGCGATCCGCTGCCGCTGCGCGGCCCGCGTGAAGTACAGCGCGCCGCCGAGGCCTTCAATGCCATGCAGCACCGCCTGCAGCGACACCTGGCCGAGCGTACGCAGATGCTGGCGGCGATCACCCACGATCTGCAGACACCGCTGACCCGCCTGCGCCTGCGGCTGGAGAACGTGACCGATGAGGCGCTGCGCGAGCGCCTGATCGGCGATCTGGCTGCGATGCAGGCACTGGTCCGCGAAGGCCTGGAACTGGCCCGAAGTGCCGAGAGCGCCGAGCAGCGCGCTGCACTGGACCTGGATTCGCTGCTGGAGAGCATCGTCGAGGACACCGCAGAAGGTGGTGCCGATGTCGTCTTCGAGGGCAGGAGCGATGCGGTGCTGATGCTGCGGCCACTGGCGATGCACCGCCTGTTCTCGAACCTGGTGGACAACGCGGTGATGTACGGCCAGCGCGTGCGGGTGCGCATCGAGCGGGGCGGCGGCAGCATCACCGTGGTGGTGGCCGATGATGGCCCCGGCCTGGCCGACGACCAGCTGGAAGCCGTGTTCGACCCGTTCGTGCGGGTGGAGACCTCGCGTTCGCGCGAAACCGGCGGGGCCGGGCTGGGCCTGACCATCGCGCGCGCGCTGGCCGAGAAGGACGGCGCGCGGCTGTGGCTGCGCAACCGTGCCGAGGGCGGACTGGAAGCCGTGGTGCAATGGCCGGCCAGTGCACAGGTGGTGGCGCCGGGTCGGGCAGGCTGAGCAGACGCGGTGGGGGCTGCGTTCCGGCAGGCCCCACGCAAAACTGACGCGATAGCCCTGCCTGCAGCACGATAGGGCGAATGCGTCACCCACGGTAATTGCCTGCGCTGCAAGGCGTTTTACAGGCAGTCGAGGCAATTGCGTCAGCGTTGAATTGCCTGCGCTGCGTGCGGCCGGTCACCTGAAGCCATCGAAGTTCCTTGCGGATGGCAGATGGCACGGATGTGGATCGTGGTGGGCGACGCCACCACGGGCGGCGGGCGGGTGCTGACCGGATCGTCGAATACGGATATCGAAGGCAAGGCCGTCGCCTGCGTGGGCGACAAGGCAACGTGCCCGAAGCATGGCGGCGCGTTCGAGATCGTCACCGGTGACCCGACGCTGATCCTCGACGGCAAGCCGATCGCGCGCGAAGGCGATTCGCTGGCCTGTGGCTGCAGGCTGCTCGGAGGTGCTCAGTCGCTGGTGTATGTGGTTGACGGCGGAGGCGGTGGCGGTGGCGGTGGCGGTGCGTCGGTCTCCGCGCCGCCTGCCGCGCCGGCAGCAGTGGACCTGTGGAACGCCACGCCGCCGCCCAGCGGTTTCGTTGCCCGCGATGCGGTCGCTACGCGCGAGGTCGTGCTGCATTGCCACTACGGCGACCTGGACTGCACGCCCGCGCGCGGTGTCAGTTACCGGGCGACCCTGTCCGATGGCCGCGTGCTCAGCGGCCATCTCGATGACGAAGGTCGTGCACGCCTGCCGCAGGTAAGCGTGGGGCCGGTGCAGGTGATCTACCAGCACGAGGCCGACAGCACCGACTCGGCTGAGATCGAGGCCTGCCGCGAACGCCTTCGCGCGGCCCTGCAGCGCATCGTGCAGCAGACCCGGCAGGATTTTGCTGCGGACTGGCGGCAATGGAACAGGGCCAGCGCTGCGCATCAGGCCTTCCTGATGGAACTGAATCGCATCGAAGGCCAGGCCAGAGGCACATGGGACTGGGCCAGCGGCAGCGTGGAAGCGGTGTGGCAGCTGGCGGTGCTGCGCTTCAAGGCCGATGCGGAACTGCGCGAACTGAGCGGACTGCTGCTGACGGGCGACTGGGACGGGCTGGATGCACGCATCGCGGGGCATCGTGCAGCAGGCGAGCAGGTGCTGGACAAGGCCAGTGCGATCAAGGAGCAACTGATCCTGCTGTTCGACGACGGCCCGACCTGGCAGCTGTTGGCGGCGTTCCCCGCGGACTGGGCGAAGGCGGTGCCGCCAGACGAGCTGCAGGAGCTGACCCAGCGCTACGGCAGCCAGTTTGCGCTCGATGTCGTGATCAGCGTGCTGCTGGGCGCGTTCAGCGCAGGCACGGCCGGAACCGCCTATGGCGGCGCAACCTGGGCGGCCCGGATCGGGCGGTTGGGGCAGCGTCTGGCAGCGCTGCTGGACGAGCTGGGCGAGGCGTTCACCGCATTGGCGCGGGCATTGCGCTTGCGCAAGCGTCGGCACACGGAAAGCCGTGCGCCGGATGCCGATGGGGTGGTGGAAACCCGGCTGCCGCGCACGCGCGCCGCAGGTGCCGCGTTCGGTGAGGCGAGGGCGCATCAAGCGATGCTGGACAAGGGCCTGACGCCAGTGGGAAAGACCGATGGCGTGTATCGTCCGGGAGAGAATGGCATCGATGGGGTCTACAGCCACCCGGATCCGCCGCCCGACTATGTGATCACCGAAGCGAAGTACAACACGGGCCGGTTGGGTGGACCGTACAGGGACGGTACGCGGCAGATGGATGATGAGTGGGTGAGGAAGCGATTGGACAACAAGGTGGGAGGCCGGAAGGCTGACTCGATCAGAGAAGCGATGAGGCAAGGACGTGTAGAGAAGGTTCTTGTCAGGTCAGCGGAAGATGGAACATTAGTGATGAAAAAAATCGGCGACACTGGTTCTTTGATCGGCCCGTGGGGCGATGGCGCATGAGTGCGCAGCGTGACACCCGGATGCTGGAGCCGTACTTCACGGATTGGATTGATTATGACTCCGTGGAGGTGGCGCGTATTGATCATTCAATCGCGACTCGAGCCTATCCTCCCAAGGGATGTGTTCTCGGCGCGTCGGATGTGTCCGGTCGCATCCTTCGTCGGTTGGTCATGCGATTCTCAAGGGGCGACGCTATTGTTTTGCTTCATGATGAGCTGAACCAGCTGCTTGTTTCGCGTGCGCAGCTTCTGCATCAGTGTGATCAATTGCCTTTGGAGGACCAGAACTATCGTGCACAGTTCGAGGATCTTCGTGAAGATCACTACGTCGATCACCTCTGGTGGCTGGCGATCGCGGTCAGCGCCGGTATGGGTTCGACCTACCTTGCGAAGGCCCTAACGCTGATTGGGAATGCGGGAAAGGATCGACTCTTTGACGAAATCGCGATACTGCTGGTTGAAGACGGAAGAGTTCCGGGGAGGCAGGTGCTGTATCGCCAGTACCTCCCGCTCATGGAAGCAATCGCCTCACCCTCGGACCGGCCCGGGCTCGTAAAGAAATTCCTGGACGGCTGGTATGCAGGCAGCCGCAACGTGTACTGGCACGGGAATCACCGTGACGACGACAGCGGCTACATGGGCTACTGGGCCTTCGAGGCCGCGCTGGTCGTGATGCTGTTCGACATCGACGATGCGAGCTTCCGCGACCACGAGTACTACCCGGCCGATCTGGTGGCTTATTACAGGCGTCGTGCTGGCGCAGGAATCTGATGGTCAGGCGGCTCAGATGTTTGCACCGCGTGCGGGGACGAATCGAGCGCGGCGGCGATGTGATCAGCCTGCGGACGCGTTGTCGGTCCAGCATCAATCTAATCGGTGGCTTACGATGTTGCGGGATACCAAGAAGTCATATGACTACTTCTCGGAAAAAATAGCTTTTCAGTCGCGATCCATTCTTGACTTCGTGTCTGGTATTCGAGCGGGGCGCTACCCTCCTGAGGGGGCGCTCAAGTGCTCAGGCAGCATTTTTACCAAGCAGCTTCAAGTGATGGTGATGCGTTACTCGAGGGGTGATGACATCGGTGGCCTGTCTGCGGATCTGGACGAGGTTCTCGCCGCTAGAGTCAGGATCAGGCGATGCGCAGACGGACTTCCTTTGGAAGGCCAAGCAACCCGATCTCTGTGGGAGGATCTGCGACTGGATAGATACGTCCAGTACCTTTGGTGGTTGGCATTCACGGTTGCAGTTGGAGCTTCGCGCGACTATCTGCATGAAATGTGGGTATTGATAGGTAATACGGGGAAGGACAAACTTCTCGACAGCGTTGCCGTTGCTTCGGGCGGAGCAAAAAGGTCCATCCCCGATCAATTACTGTATCGGCGCTACCTTCCGCTCATGGAAGCAATCGCCTCACCCTCGGACCGGCCCGGGCTCGTAAAGAAGTTCCTGGACGGCTGGTATGCAGGCAGCCGCAACGTGTACTGGCACGGGAATCACCGTGACGACGACAGCGGCTACATGGGCTACTGGGCCTTCGAGGCCGCGCTGGTCGTGATGCTGTTCGACATCGACGATGCGAGCTTCCGCGACCACGAGTACTACCCGGCGGATCTGGTGGCCCATTACAGGCGTCGTGCTGGCGACAGGACGTAGCTGTCCCTCCGCAGAGGCGCCAGGCGAGGGGTCTTCTGGTCCTGCCTGTGGTCACCGCCTGGGCTCGGGAAGGTGTGCCGGACCACGCCCTTCCGCCAGAAATCCGTACCGCCTGCACGGGTGAGCCAGAAAGCCCGCCGTTGCTGCCCGGGGGAGGGGGGGGCACGGCTGGGCAGGCGCGGCGGGCTGGCGTTTGCCCTATCATTCGCGCATCTCCCCAGACGCCCCCCGATGAGCCAGCCTGTTCCCGTCGGCACGCCGCCCCGCGCTGCCTGGGCATTTCCACCTGCCGCCCCGCCTGGCCGCAGTACCCGGCCGCCACTGCTGCGGTGATGGGCGGGCAGGGGGACGACGGGCGCTGGGTGGAGCGTCACGCGTGGGACTGGAGGGCGGTGCTGCGACACAGCCTTCTGTGGCTGCTGCTGGCTGCTGCATTGCCGTTGCAGGCACAGAGCGGTGCACCGCCGCTGCGCGACTACGCCATCGATGTGTGGACCTCGCGCAACGGCCTGCCGCACAACTCGCTGCGCGACATCGCGCAGACGCCGGAAGGCCATCTCTGGTTTGCCACCTGGGAAGGCCTGGTGCGCTACAACGGCCTGGATTTCACCGTGTACGACCGCAGCACGCGGCCCGGGCTGCGCGACAACGGCATCGGCGCGTTGTTCGTCGACCGTCAGGGCGGGCTGTGGATCAGCGACTCGCGCGGCAATGTCAGCCGACGTGGCAGTGATGGCCAGTGGCGTGTGTGGGAGCACCAGCCGGATACCCCGCAGGTACTGATCCAGTCGATGCAGATGGACAGCCAGGGGCGCCTGTGGCTGCTCTACGAAGGCAAGGGCCTGGGTTATCTCGCGCCGGACAAAGGCCTTGTCTATCAGGCGCCGGCTGCCGATCTGCCGATGGCGATGAGCTTCACCAAACTGGTGGTGGATGCGCAGGATCGGGTCTGGGTCGGCACGCTCGATGGCCTGGTACTGCGTGACAACGATGGCGTGCTGAAGCGCGCGCCCGCCGCCTGGGGGTTGGGCGCGGGCAGTGGCCTGTCCTGGCCGTACCGGGCGCCGGACGGTGCGCTGTGGATCGTGGCGGGCGAGCGCCTGTACCGGGTCGAGGATGACCGGCTGGTGCTGGTGCACCGGCTGCCGGGCCAGCTGCACCTGACCTCGATGCTGCAGGACCGCCACGGTGATCTCTGGCTGGGCACCGAGAACCAGGGGCTGCTGCGGATTTCCTCGCATGGACTGGAGCGGCTGCCTGCGGGCCTGAGCCTGCCGGGCGGGCGCGTGGTGAGCCTGCGCGAGGATGACGAGGGCAGCATCTGGGTGGGGGCCAACGGCGGCCTGTATCGCCTGCGCGAGACCCTGTTCAGCAGCTACACCGAGCGCGATGGGCTCAGCGGCGATTACGTGCGCACCGTGCTGGAAGATCGTGACCGCCAGCTGTGGGTGGGCAGTGCCAGTGGCCTGGATCGACAGAATGCCGATGGCCGTTTCCAGGCCATGCCGCTGCACAACCGCGGTGGCAAGGCGCCGTCGGTGCTGAGCCTGGCGCAGGGGCCGGACGGCGATCTCTGGGTGGGAACCTTCGGTGACGGCGTCTACCGCCTGTCCCGGGACGGCCGCCTGCGCCACAACTACGCCGCCGACGATGGCATGCCGGGTGGCAACATCCGCGCGATCAGCGTGGATTCGAGCGGGGCGGTCTGGGCCGGAACGCAGAAGGGAGTGGTGCGCATCGACGGCGACCGGGTGCAGGTGTCGCCGGTGGCGGGCATGCCGACCGGCCTGATCACAGCGCTGGAACACGATCACCAGGGCAACCTGTGGATCGGCACGATCGAGGGCATCCGCGTGCTGCGCGGCAACCGTGTGCAGGCGATCGATCTGGCGCCGCTGGGGGGCGGACGCAGTGTGTTCGGCTTCCACCAGCTGGGTGACGCGATGTGGATCAGCAGTGATCGTGGCCTGTACCGCTGGCAGGGCGGGCGGCTGGCCCGCGTCGGCCTGGAGCAGGGCATGCCGGTCGACGCGGTGTTCCAGCTGGTACCCGACCGGCTGGGCAACGTATGGATCAGCAGCAACCGTGGCGTGCTGCGCACCGACATGGCGACTCTCAATGCCGTGGCCGACGGCCGCGCGCCGCGGGTGAGCGTGGAGCGCTACAACGAGATCGACGGCATGGCCAATGCACAGGCCAACGGCAGCTCCGGCCCCTCGGCGATCCTGCGCCAGGATGGCACCTTCTGGGTGGTCACCGCGGGGGGCCTGAGTACGGTCGATCCGCAGCGCCTGCAGCGCTTCCGCGAACGGCGGGCACCGCCAGCGGCGATCGAGAACGTGCAGGTGGACGGCGCGCCGGTGCACTGGGAGGGCGCCGAACGCAATCTGATTCCCGGTGGTCGTCGCCTCGCGGTGAGCTATGTCGGCCTGAGCTACCTGATGTCGGACCGGATCCGCTACCGCACGCGCCTGGATGGACTGGACAGCGGCTGGGTCGAGCGCGGTCCACAGCGCAGCGTGGAGTTCGTTGGCCTGCCACCGGGCGATTACACGCTGCACGTGGCCGCCGCGCACCCGAGTGGCGCCTGGGGACAGCAGGAAGCCGTATGGAGCTTCAGCGTGGAGCCGTTCTGGTGGCAACGGCGCAGCGTGCAGGCGCTGGGCGGCATCCTGCTGCTGGCCGGGCTGGTGGCGCTGTACCGCTTCCTGCTGCAGCAGCTGAAGGCCAGCAACCTGCGTCTGGCTCGCCGCGTGGACGAGGCCACCTTCGACCTGCAGGCCCAGACTGTCCATCTGCAGGCGGTGAACCAGGAGAAGACCGAGCTGGCCGAACGCCTCGCACGGCAGGCCGAAGCGTTCGAGCGCCAGGCGCGGGAGGATGCGCTGACCGGATTGGCCAACCGCCGCGGCTTCGATGAAACCCTGGCGCGTGACTTCGCACGATCGCAGCGCAGCGGCCACCCGCTATGCCTGGTGGTGCTGGATATCGATCACTTCAAGGCTGTCAACGATCGCTACAGCCACAGTACCGGTGATGCGGTACTGGTCGAGGTGGCGCGGGTGATCGCCACGGCCTGTCGTGACTCGGACCTGCCTGCGCGCACGGGCGGCGAAGAATTCGCGCTGCTGCTCAACGACACCCGGCTGGAGGAAGCCGCGCAGCTGTGCGCGCGGTTGCGGGGGCTGTTCCATGACCACCCGGACTGGGCGGGCGTGGATGGGCTGAGGGTGACCTTCAGTGCGGGACTGGTCGAACTGGAGGCCGAAGACCGCACCCCGGCCCTGCTGTACCAGCGCGCCGACCGCGCGCTCTACCGTGCCAAGAGCGACGGGCGGGATCGCACGAGCATCGGTTGACGCGCCGGCGGTGCCGGCCCACGGTGGGCACCCACGCCTGCGCGGCGAGAGGGGCGCTGACGGTTACCGCGGCCAGGCGTTGGCGATCGTGCAGAACAGCCGTGCCGTCTGCTCGGTGTCGTACACCGCGCTATGCGCTTCGTTGGCATCCCAGCCCAGTCCCGCCGCATTGGCAGCACGTGCCAGCACCGTCTGCCCGTATGCGATGCCGGCCAGCGTCACCGTGTCGAATACGCTGAAGGGGTGGAACGGATTGCGCTTGTGCCCGGTACGGGCGACGGCGGCATTGACGAAACCGAGGTCGAAATGCGCGTTGTGGCCGACCAGGATTGCGCGCTGACAGCCGTACTTCTTCATTGCGGCGCGAACCGGGGTGAAGATATGGTCCAGCGCGGCGCGCTCTTCCTTGGCCAGCCGGAACGGGTGATCCAGGATGATGCCGGTGACTTCCAGCGACTTCGGATCGATTTCCAGCCCTTCGGCCGGCACGACATGCGCGCTGGCGGTCTGCCCGGGGAAGAGCAGGCCGTTCTCGTCCATCTCGATCGGCACCGCCGCGATCTCCAGCAGCGCGTTGCGCTGGGCGTCGAAGCCGCCGGTCTCCACGTCCACCACCACCGGCAGGAAGCCACGGAAGCGTTGTGACATCGCACGCTGCGCCTGCGGTACTGCGGAAACGGGGGCGACGTCAGGTGCGGGGGTGGGGTCGGTCATGCGTGGATTCTAGCAGAGCGTTCCTGAGCGCCCGGTGCGCGCAGCCGGATGGGGCGTTGCGGGCGGCGCGCCAATCAGCGGCATCGCGGACCGGCTCCCGCCCAGGTGCCCCCGCCAGCGCCATGCCGGGCCAGCAGTGCATCGACGCTCAGCCTGCCGGCGCCAGCGAACAGCAGCGGCAGCAGCATCGCCATGAACAGCACGGGCAGTTTGAAGTTGCCGAAGCCCTGGTCGCTGATTGCATACCCCATGGCGAGGTCGCCCAGCGAGTGCCATTCCATCGGCCAGTGCACCGCATGGGTCGCCACCACGGTCAGCACCAGCAGGCTGGCAGCGGCAAAGCGGGTGCCGAAACCGACTAGCAGGCAGGCGGCACCCAGCAGTTCGAACCAGGTGGCCAGTTGCCAGTTCAGCGCGGCCGGCAAGTGGTCGAATGGAAACGGAAAGGCCTGCTGCAGGTCAGCGAACCAGTTCTGGCCGTGCAGTTTCTCGAGGCCGGATTCGAAGTACTCCCAGGCCAGCAGTACGCGCAGGCCCAGCGGGGCCAACCAGGGGGCGAGACGGTCCAGCTGGCCACGCGCGGTGGCCAGGATCGGGTAGTTCATCGGGAATCTCCGGGAGTGGGGCGTCAGGGCGGCGGCGTGATCGGGCCGATTACGCCGGCTTGCAGGAACTGTTGCAGCAGGGCGGCACCGGCCTCGTCCAACGCGTGCTCCTCCAGCCCGTGTGCCAGTGCCAGCTGCCGCAGGTAGGTGTTGCCATCGGCGCCGGGCTGCTCGCCGATGCGGGCCAGCAGATGCACCGCCAGTGGGCTGAGGCTGGCGAAACGCACCTCACCGTCAGCATCGCGCCGGACCAGCAGGCCGGTCGGCTCGGCCGGAGCCGTGCGCGGCGCATCGTCCGCGCCAAGCCGGTGGACCGGCCATTGATACAGCAAGGGCCAGGCCAGCGGCGAACGCTGCAGGGCGACCACCCGCGGATCGATCGCGCCGGCCACCGGCAGCGGCTCGGCCTGCAACTGGTACAACGCCGTTTCCACCCACTCGTAGTGGGCCAGCTCGGCCAGCGCCGGATGCGGAAGCTGCGGCTGTGCCTGCAGCCACTGCACGAACTCGGCAGCCAGTTCGGTGAACAGCGGACTGCGGCAGCGATGCGTCGCGAAGTAGCTGCGCACCAGGGCATTCCAGCCCGGTTCACCGAGCAGGCGCACGCAGACCGGGAACCCGTTGCTCAACAGACCCAGCAGGTTGTTGAACAGCAGGCGCTGGTACACCGCTACGCGTCGCGGCTCCATGCCGGCCGGCGCGGCCACGGTGTCCGGGTCGCGCAGATGGGCGGTGAACGCGTGCTGCTGCGCACGCAGCCGTTCCGGCGCTTCAGCCATGCGTGCTGCCTCCGGCTGGGTCGGCCTGCAGGCGGCGGATGGTCTGCAGCTCGCTCTGGAGCTCGGCGTATGGGGGGAAGTTGAAGTCGCGTTCGAGCAGGGTGGGGCGGGGGCCGATGCGCGCATAGGTACGTGCAAGCAGCTCCCAGACCGGATCGATCACGGCGCTGCCATGGGTGTCGATCTTCAGGTCCGGCGCTTCATCCAGGTGCCCGGCCACGTGCAGGCAGACGATGCGCTGTGCCGGCAGGCCGGCGATGAACGTGTCGGCGTCGTAGCCATGGTTGCAGGCGTTGACGTAGACGTTGTTGACGTCCAGCAGCAGGTCGCAGTCCGCTTCGGCAAGCACCGCGTTGGTGAAGGACAGTTCGTCCATGGACGGTTCCGGTGCCAGGTAGTAGGACACGTTCTCCACCGCGATGCGCCGGCCGAGCAGGTCCTGCACACGGGCAATGCGCGTGGCGGTATGGCGCACGGCTTCATCGGTGAACGGAATCGGCAGCAGGTCGTACAGATGGCCGTCGTCGCTGCAGTAGCTCAGGTGCTCGCTGTAGAGCGGCACGCGGTGCTCGTCCAGGAACCGGCCAACCTGTGCCAGCAGCTGCGTGTCCAGCGGTGCACTGCCGCCCAGCGACAGCGACAGGCCGTGGCAGCTCAGCGGATGCCGCGCCGCCAGTTCGGCCAGTGCATCGCCTGCCGGGCCGCCTACGTGGATCCAGTTTTCCGGCGCACATTCGAGGAAGTCGAAGTCGCCGGCCGGTGCCTCGCGCAGCGCCTGCAGCAGCGCGCGGCGCAGGCCCAACCCGGCGGCCGCCGCGGGAAGCGGCGACCGCCGGTGGACAGCGCTGGCGCGGACGTCAGTGCTTGCCACCGCACTTGCCTTCGCCGCACTTGCCTTCGGCCGCCTTCTTGTCGCCGGTGCTCTTGGCCTTTGCATCGGTGCCGGCGGCGGCCTTGCCCTTGTCGCCACCACACTTGCCTTCGGCGCTCTTGCCATCGGCGCCGCACTTGCCTTCGGCATGCTTGGCGGCGTCGCCGGTACGCGCGTCGGCAGCCTTGGCATCGGTGGCCTTGGCGGCCTGGCCGGCCACCAGATAGCCCTGCGCCAGATCGCTCATGCTCAGAGCCGAAGCGCTGGCCGTCATGCCCAGGCCGGCGACAAGGGCGGTAGCGGTCAGCAGGGACAGGGTCTTGTTGGTACTGCTCATCGGTTGTGCTCCTGGGTGGTGTGGGCGGGTGCCCGGGTGGCCGGCAGAGGTGCCGGTGGAAGCGATCGTGCGCCGATCCTACTCAACGAATCCTCGCAGAGAACTCAAATTTTCGTGAGATTTTCCGCGCAGTCAGGGGGCGGGGCCTTGCCAGCCAGGCGCGGCGCCTTTGGAAATGCTGGAAGGCCCAAAAAGAAAGGCCGCTCTCGCGCGGACAGCGGCCACTCTGGAGTCGACTCCCGTGTTGCAGTGCAGCGTCAGGGCTGACCGGTGCTGGAGGTTTCGTCGCGCTTCTCGCGCGGCGGCAGCGGCTGCTCTCCATGAACGAGGAACCAGACGTTCTCGGCGATGTTGGTGGCGTGGTCGCCCACGCGTTCCAGATTCTTGGCCATGAACAGCAGGTGGGTGCACGGTGTGATGTTGCGCGGATCTTCCATCATGTAGGTCAGCAGTTCGCGGAACAGCGCGGTGTACTGCGCATCCAGGCGCGCGTCATCCTCGCGCAGGGCCAGCGCCGCCTCGGCATCATTGTCGCGGTAGGCCGCGATGGCGCGGCGCACCTGCTGTGCGGCCAGCCGGCCCAGGGCGCGCAGGCCCTGGATCTGCGGCAGCGGCGGCACCTTGCCCAGTGCGATCGAACGCTTGGCAACGTTGGCCGCGTAGTCGCCGATCCGCTCGATGTCGGCGGGGATGCGCAGGCCCGCAAGGATTTCGCGCAGGTCGCGCGCCATCGGGCCGCGCAGCGCAAGGCGCATCACGTCGTGGCTGATCTGCTGCTCCAGTGCATCGATCGCCTCATCGTTGGCGATGATGCGATGGGCGGCGTTCTCATCGCGCTTCTCGATCACGTCCATCGATGCTTCGAGCTGGGCGACGGCCATCTCGCCCATGCGCACGATTTCGGCCACCAGGCGCTGCTGCTCTTCGTCGTAGCTCTTGACGATGTGGTCGTTGGGAAGATTCATGGTTGTTCCGTCATGTAGAGCCGGGCCATGCCCGACTGGCGTTGTCTGTGAAGAAGCCGCGGTCCGGTCAGCCGAAGCGACCGGTGATGTAGTCCTCGGTCTGCTGCTTGGACGGCTGCGAGAAGATCACTTCGGTGCGGTCATGTTCGATCAGGTCGCCCAGGTACATGAAGGCGGTGTAGTCCGATACGCGGGCGGCCTGCTGCATGTTGTGGGTGACGATGACGATGGTGTAATCGTTCTTGAGCTCTTCCACCAGCTGCTCGATGCGGCTGGTGGAGATCGGGTCCAGTGCCGAAGTCGGTTCGTCCAGCAGCAGCACGTCGGGGCGCAGGGCGACGGCGCGGGCGATGCACAGGCGCTGCTGCTGGCCACCGGAAAGACCCAGCGCGCTCTGGTTGAGCTTGTCCTTCACCTCGTCCCACAGCGCGCCCTGACGCAGTGCCTGCTCGACGCGGTCGCTCATCTCACCCTTGGACAGCTTCTCGTGGTGGCGGATGCCGTAGGCCACGTTCTCGAAGATCGTCATCGGGAACGGCACCGGCTTCTGGAACACCATGCCTACTTTGCTGCGCAGCCGGTTCATCGGGAACTTCGGCGACAGGATGTTCTCGCCGTCCAGCAGCACTTCGCCGCGTGCTTCCAGCTTCGGGTACAGCGCGTAGATGCGGTTGAAGATGCGCAGCAGGGTCGACTTGCCGCAACCGGAGGGGCCGATCAGCGCGGTGACGCGCTTTTCCGGGATCTCCAGGTTGATGCCCTTGAGGGCGTGGAACTTGTCGTAGTAGAAGTCCAGGCCACGCGCAGCGAGCTTGACCGGAGCCGGGGTATGCAGGTTCTCGTGCGAGGCCGGCACGGCGATGCGCTGCATCGGCACGGCATTGGAAAGATCGTTCATGGTGGTTTCCACGGAAAGGTCAGTCATGGGAGATGCGGTTGCGCAGCAGGAGGCCGCGGGCGGCGAGGCTGACCAGCAACACGAAGACGGTCAGCACCAGGGCACCGGCCCAGGCCAGCACCTGCCAGGATTCGTACGGGCTGCCGGCGAACTGGTTCATCACCACCGGCACCGAGGCCATCGGCTGGAACACGTTGCTGTTCCAGTACTGGTTGCCGAAGGCAGTGAACAGCAGCGGTGCGGTCTCACCGGAGATGCGGGCCAGCGCCAGCAGGATGCCGGTGATGATGCCGGCCGAGGCGCTGCGGTAGAGCACCTGCACGATCACCTTCCATTGCGGGATGCCCAGCGACAGCGCCGCTTCGCGCATCTGCGAGGGCACCAGGCGCAGCATTTCGTCGGTGGTACGCACCACCACCGGCAGCACGATGAAGGCCAGCGACAGCGCACCGGCGAAGGCGGAGAACTGGCCGCCGGTCTGCATCACGTACAGGGTGTAGACGAACAGGCCCAGCACGATCGACGGGGCCGACAGCAGGATGTCGTTGACGAAGCGGACCACGGTGCCGGCCTTGCGGGCATTGCCGTACTCGGCCAGCCAGGTGCCGGCCAGGACACCCAGCGGGGTGCCGATGCCGATCGCCAGCGCACACATCACCGCGCTGCCGAAGAAGGCGTTGGCCAGGCCGCCTTCCTGCATCGGCGGCGGTGTCATCTTGGTGAACAGGTCCAGGTTGATGCCGGCCAGGCCCTTCGCGGCCAGGGTGAACAGGATCCAGCCCAGGAAGAACAGACCGAACAGCGCGGTGGCGCAGGACAGCGCGATGGCGACGACATTGCCGATGCGGCGGCGCAGGTACAGCGAGTCAGCGGTGGTGGACATCAGTTGCCCTCCTTGCGGGCCAGGCGCATCAGCATCAGGCGGGCGATGGCGAGCACCACGAAGGTGACGATGAACAGGACGAAGCCAAGCAGCAGCAGCGCCGAGCGGTAGGTTTCAGTGGCCTCGCCGAAGTCGTTGGCGATCAGGGCGGCGATGGTGGTGCCCGGCTCCAGCAGTGACGGCGACAGGCGCACGCTGTTGCCGATCACGAAGGCCACGGCCATGGTCTCGCCCAGTGCGCGGCCAAGGCCGAGGAAGACGCCGCCGATCACCGCCGAACGGGTGTAGGGCAGCACGATGTCCCAGCTCACTTCCCACTTGGTCGACCCCAGCGCATAGGCCGATTCCTTCAGGCGGGTCGGTACGGTCAGGAACACCTCGCGCATGACCGAAGAGATGAACGGGATGACCATGATGGCCAGCACGAAGCCGGCGGTCAGCATGCCGATGCCCAGCGGTGGGCCCTGGAAGATCGGGCCGATGACCGGCCATTCGCCCAGCGTTTCGTTGAGGAACGGGGTGACGTACTCGGTCATCACCGGTACCAGCACGAACAGGCCCCACATGCCGTAGATGATGGAGGGAATGCCTGCCAGCAGTTCGATGGCGGTGCCGACCGGCCCCCGCAGCCAGCGTGGCGCCACTTCGGTCAGGAAGAAGGCGATGCCGAAGCTGACCGGCACGGCGATGACCATCGCGATCAGCGCGGTGACCAGGGTGCCGTAGATCGGAGCAAGCGCACCGAACTTGTTTTCGACCGGATTCCAGTCGGAAGAGAAGAAGAAGCTCAGGCCCTGCATCTGCAGGGCATGACGGCCGCCCCACAGCATCGACAGAGCCGCGCAGGCCAGGGCGATCAGGACGAAGATGACGGTGCCGACCAGCACCCATCGGAACAGTTTGTCGTTGCGGGCATCACGCGCGTCACGCGTGGACGGGGCGGCTACAGGCTGGGCGATGGCATTCATGGGGACGGCAGGGCCAGGAAGGGGCGGGGCGGCACGGCGTGGAAGACACGGTGCCCGCACGCGGCGGGCACCGTCGGATCCATCACTTCAGTTCGGTCGCCCAGTAGGCCTCGATCTGCGTGACCAGTTCGGCCGGCAGCGGCACATAGTGCAGCTCGTTGGCCTGGGCCTGGCCGTTCTCGAAGGCCCACTTGAAGAAGGCCAGGGTGTCCTGGTTGCGCTTGGCATCCTTCGGCTGCTTCTGCATCAGCATGAAGTTGGTGGCGGTGATCGGCCACGCCTGCTCACCCGGAGCATTGGTGATGACCAGATTGAAGTCCTTGGCGCTGGCCCAGTCGGCGCTGGCGGCCGCAGCGGCGAAGGTCTCCGCGCTCGGCTGCACCCAGGTGCCGGCGGCATTCTGCAGCGAGGTGTACGGCATGGCGTTCTGCAGCGCGTAGGCCAGTTCGACGTAGCCGATCGAGCCCTTGATCTGCTTGACGTACGAGGCGACGCCTTCGTTGCCCTTGCCGCCCACACCGTCCGGCCACTGCACCGAAGTGCCTTCGCCGACCTTGCTCTTCCACTCCGGGCTGACCTTGGACAGGTAGTTGGAGAAGTTGAAGGTGGTGCCCGAGCCGTCCGAACGGTGGACGATGGTGATCTTGCCGTCCGGCAGGGTCACGCCAGGGTTGGCAGCGACGATCGCCGGGTCGTTCCAGGTCTTGACCTTGCCGAGGAAGATGTCGGCCAGCAGGGCGCCGCTCAGGCGCAGCTTGCCCGCTTCCAGGCCTTCGATGTTGACGACCGGCACCACGCCGCCGATGGCCGACGGGAACTGGGCCAGGCCGGCCTGCGCCAGCTCCTCGCTGCTCAGCGGCTTGTCGGACGAGCCGAAGTCGACCGTGCCGGCCTTGATCTGGGCGATGCCGCCGCCGGAACCGATGGACTGGTAGTTGATCTTGGCGCCGGTGCTGGCGTTGTAGTCGGCCGACCACTTCGACACCAGCGGGAAGATGAAGGACGCGCCGGCGCCGGAGACTTCGGCGGTCACCTTCGCACCGGCGGCAGCCGGGGCAGCGGCACCGTCGGCGGCCGGCTGCTGCGCGGCCTGCTTGTCGCCACCGCAGGCCGACAGGCCCAGGGCAATGGCCAGGGAAAGGGCGGCGAGGCCGGCCGAGTGCAGTTTCATGGTCACTCCATAGCGGGGAAGAGCCGACGGCGTCGGCGGATGCGGCTATGAAATGATGTTTTTGTTACAGCCGTATGACGTCCATGACAGAGGTGTCCTGGATCACGTTCCGACAAGGGTTTCACAGGGTCGTCGCCCACTGCGGACATCCCCGGAGACCGCCGCGGCCGCCCGATCTGCGCACCGGCAGGGTCGCCGGTCCGGTGGAAGGCCGGACCCCACAAACGAGAAGAGCGCGAGATCCCGAGGATCTCGCGCCCGGTGGGGCCGGCGGGGGAGAGAGGACCCGCCGGCCCCGCTCCTGCGGGGGAGGTCTTGCTCAGTACTTCAGGTTCTGGGTCCAGTAGGTCTCGATCTGGCGGACCAGGGTGTCCGGCAGCGGGACGTAATCAAGCTGCTTGGCCTGCTGGTCGCCGTTCCTGTAGATCCAGCGGAAGAACTCCTGCGTGGCCTTGGCACCGGCGACGTTCTTCGGCTGCTTGCGGACCAGGATGAAGTTGGTGGCGGTGATCGGCCACGCATCGGCACCCGGGGCATTGGTCATCACCAGGTAGAAGTCACGGGCATTGGCCCAGTCGGCGCTGGCGGCGGCGGCCGAGAACGAGGCGTCCGACGGCTGCACGATCTTGCCCGCGGCGTTCTTCATTGCCGCGTACGACATCTTGTTCTGCAGCGCATAGGACAGCTCGACGTAGCCGATGCCACCCTTGATCTGCTTGACGTAGGCGGCCACGCCTTCGTTGCCCTTGCCGCCGATGCCCGCCGGCCACTGCACCGAGGTGCCTTCACCGACCTTGCTCTTCCACTCCGGGCTGACCTTGGACAGGTAGTTGACGAAGTTGAAGGTGGTGCCCGAACCGTCGGAGCGGTGCACGATGGTGATCTTGCCGCTGGGCAGGGTCAGGCCCGGGTTCAGTGCAGTGATGGCCGGATCGTTCCAGGTGGTGATCTTGCCCAGGAAGATGTTGGCCAGGGTCGGGCCATCGAGCTTCAGCGCACCCGGCGCGACGCCGGCGACGTTGATCACCGGCACCACGCCGCCGATCACCGACGGGAACTGGGCCAAGCCGGCGGCAGCCAGTTCTTCCGGCTTCAGCGGCGCGTCGGAGGAACCAAAATCGACGGTCGCTGCCTTGATCTGGGCAATGCCGCCGCCGGAACCGATCGACTGGTAGTTGACCTTCTTGCCGGTGGCGGTGCTGTAGTCCGCCGACCACTTGGACATCACGGGGTAGATGAAGGAGGCGCCCGCGCCGGTGACATCGGCAGCATTGGCGGCGAACACGGACGACGCGGCCAGGATGGCGACAGCGGCGCGCGACTTGAAGGCGTGGATCACGGGAGAGACTCCTGGGGTGGTCGAAGGGCGGTTGCCCAACGTATCGGTGCACATTCCATAACCATTCCGTGACACGGAAAGGTCTGTCATATGACGCCGGTGTGACATCGGATGAGGGGATCGCGCTGCGGTACAGGCGCTACCGCACGTGGCAAGGGCACGACCGCAGTCGTGCCCTTGCCGATGCGTGATGCGATGACGCGGGCTCTTACCAGAAGAACTGCGCGCGGGCTTCCAGGATGTTCGGATCGTCATTGACGAAGCCGCGGGCGCTGGAGCTGTACTTCTTGCTGTCGACCTTCACGTAGTTCAGCATCAGCTTGAAGTTCGAGCGCCAGTACCAGTTGGCGCCGACGGTCCACACATCCATCTTGCCGCCGAGCACGCCATCGACGATCGGCGGGCGACCGGCGACCGGGTTCGCGGCCAGGTTGCCGTCGTTGAGGTCCATGTGGTCGTAGCGCACGCCAAGTTGCCACTGGCCGCTGGCCGGGTTGTTCGGCAGGCCGGTGCCGGGCGTGCCACCCTTGTAGCTCCAGGTCTCGCCGGTGACATTCCACAGGCCGCTGATGTAGTAGCCGTCGCTGGTGTAGTTGTCGTGGTCGTAGCGCTTGGCCTTGCTGGTGTAGTACTCGGCCTGGGCCTTGAACGGGCCCTGGAAATACATGGCTTCGGCGCCGACGGTGCTGACGCGGTCGGTGTCGGTCAGGTTGCCGCTGTCGATCAGTCGGGCGGTGGCCAGGTCGGCGTTCGGACGTGCGCGCACGCGCAGGGTGTCGGCGTCGGCGTCGTAGTCCACGTAGCTCAGGCCGAAGTGCAGGACCTGGCCCTTCTCGTTGATCGGAGCCCAGGTGCCACGCGCGCCATAGCCGCTGCCATGGGCCAGGTTGCGGGTCAGCTCGCGGCCGAAGGCGCTGGCGGTGACCGACCAGTTGTCCTGGCCGTAGCTGTAGGCGCCACCCAGGCGGCGGGCGATCGCGTAGGTGTTGGTGACCGCGGCCTTGGAGATGAAGTCGTTGTTCTTGGTGCTGGACAGCTCTTCCAGGCTGTTGGGCTGCTTGAACTGGCCGACCTGGATGAAATGGTTGGCATTGCCCAGCAGCTTGTACTTCACGTTGGTGTCGAGGAACTTGTCCGCCTTGGCGTCGTAGCCGAGCACCCACTCCACGTTGCCCGGGCCCTTGCCCTTGAGCACCAGCTCGGCGCGGCGCAGCTCGAACTCGCTGTCCTTGCCGTTGCCGGCATCGCCACCATTGAGGTCCACGACGTCGTTGTGGAACCAGTTGCCGTCGGCCTGGACCAGGCCTTCGAAGGTGATTTCCGAACCGCCGATCACGTCGATGGCGACTTCAGCGTGGGCAGCCGGCACATAGAGCGCAGCGGCCACGGCCACCGTCAGGAGTTGGTGATGCAGTTTCATGGAGAGGAGCCTTGCAGGCAGGTGGGAAGATGCGCGCAGGCTAGAAGGTAAAGATTGCGTAAATGTGACAGTTTCCGCGCGCAGTCTGTCCGCCGCGACCCTTGCCACGACTGGGCCCGGCATTGATGCCGGGCCGATATGACGTGGGGATTGCGCTGCGATGGCATTTACCCGCAGGCGCTGCGGGGATGCCTCAGGGGGCCGGTGTCTTGTCCTTGAAGCGGCACAGATCAGCGATCACGCAACCCGGGCAGTCCGGCTTGCGTGCCTTGCAGACGTAGCGTCCGTGCAGAATCAACCAGTGATGTGCGTCGAGCAGGAATTCATCAGGAATCGCCTTGACCAGCCTGTCCTCGACTTCGCGCACGTTCTTTCCCGGCGCCAGTCCCGTGCGGTTCGCAACGCGGAAGATGTGCGTATCCACCGCCATCACCGGTTCGCCGAAGGCCGTGTTGAGCACGACGTTGGCGGTCTTGCGGCCGACACCCGGCAGGGCTTCCAGTGCCTGGCGATCGCGTGGCACTTCACCGCCATGCTTCTCCAGCAGGATCGCGCAGGTGGCGATCACGTTTTTCGCCTTGGCGTTGAACAGGCCGATGGTGGCGATGTATTTCTTCAGTCCGTCCTCGCCCAGCGCCAGGATCTGCGCGGGCGTGTTGGCAACGGGGAACAGGCGGCGCGTGGCCTTGTTGACGCCGACATCGGTGGCTTGGGCCGACAAGGCCACCGCCACCAGCAGTTCGAACGGCGAGCTGTATTCCAGTTCGGTCTTCGGATGCGGGTTGAGTTCGCGCAGGCGCGTGAACATTTCCACCACGTCGGCGCGCGGCATGCTGCTGCCACGCCGCGCTGGCGCGCGGGCGGCCTTCTTCGCGGTGGCCATCAGTGCTCCTTGCCGGTGGCGCGTGCTTTGGCACGGGCGAGGATGGCGGCCGCGGCGGCGGGCAGCGCAGGTTTCACGTCCGGCGCCGGGCGCGGCGTGCGACGCGCATCGCGTTCGGCGTCGCGGCGGGCCAGGCGCACCGCGCGTGCGCGGTAACGGTCACGTGCGGCCCACGCGCGCTGCAACTGCTGCCGCGCCTGGCTGAGCACCTCCGGCAGTTCCGGGTGCCCGGGAACCTCGTGTGTGTCGCCTTCGTTGGCGACATAGTCCATCAGACCGGCCTGCAGGGCACCATCAAGATCGTCTGCCTGGACCCGGGCGAACAGCAGCGCGGGGTTGGGTCGGGATGCCATGGGGTCAACGGTTCTGGAAGGCGGGGGGACGGCGTTGCAGGAAGGCACCGGTGCCTTCGCGCATGTCCTCGGTGGCGAACAGCAGGCCGAACTGCGCGCTTTCGTACTCCAGTCCCGCCTCCAGGCTGCACTCGCCGCCGACGTGGACCGCATCAAGCAGGGCGCGCAGCGCCAGGGGCGCCGAGCGTGCCAGCTGCCGGGCGATGTCCTGCACACGGGTGTCCAGATCGGCCGCCGGCACCACCTCGTTGACGATGCCCAGCGCGAGCGCACGGGCGGCATCGATGGGCGCACCCAGCAGGCACAGTTCCAGGGTGGCAGCCCGGCCGCAGAGGCGCAGCAGGCGCTGGCTGCCGCCGAAGCCGGGGATCAGGCCGAGATTGATCTCCGGCTGGCCGAGCTTGGCCGAGTCAGCGGCAACGCGCAGATGGCAGGCCAGCGCCAGTTCCAGGCCGCCGCCCAGGGCAAAACCGTTGACGCGGGCGATGACCGGCTTGGGCATGCGTTCGATCTGACGCATCAGTCCTTGGCCGAGCAGGGAGAAATCACGTCCCTGAACCGCACTGAGTGTGTTCATCTCGGCGATGTCGGCGCCGGCGACGAAGGCCTTCTGGCCGGCACCGGTCAGCACCACCACACGCACCTCGGGGTCGGCCGCGGCGTCCCTGAACGCATCGGCCAGACCCTGCAGGGTCGCGGCATTGAGGGCATTGAGCTTGTCCGGGCGCTGGACGGTCACGGTGCGGATGGCGCCATCGTCGGTGACAGCGATCAGGTCATCGGCCACGGTGAAACTCCTGGAACGTTAAAAAAGAGTGATTTTGAACTCTGCCCGCGCAGACAGGTCATAGCCTGCGTGGTGAGTAGCGGTTACACGTTGTGGCCGTTATCCTAACCCGTCGCCTCAGGGCGGCGCAGAACGTCCCTGAGTTACCACCCCTGGAGAACTGTTTGATGAAGTTGCGTTCTATCGCGGTCGCCGTCGCGGCCCTGGCCCTGACGGGCAATGCCTTCGCCCAGGACGTCTCGTCCGAAAAGGGCAAGCTGAGCTACTACTTCGGTTACGACTACGGCAACAACCTGGCGGAGCTGACCGGTCGTGGTGAGCAGCTGGACATCAACTCGGTGGTGAAGGGTCTGCAGGACGCCTACGCCAAGAAGCAGCCGGCGATCACCGCCGAGCAGCTGAAGCCGGCCGTTGAAGCGTTCCAGAAGCGCGAGCAGGGTCGTGCCCAGGCCGCCAAGGCCGAGTACGAAAAGGCCGCTGCCGAAAACAAGACCAAGAGCGATCAGTTCATCGCGGCGAACAAGGCCAAGGCCGGCGTGCAGTCCCTGCCGAGCGGCGTCCAGTACCGCGTGATCGAAGCCGGCAAGGGTGCCAAGCCGACCCAGGCCAGCACCGTGCAGCTGGAAGTTGCCGGTCCGTTCCCGTACGGCCAGCGCCCGACCGAGGCCCGCCCGGCCCAGCAGATTCCGTCGATCAAGGTCAGCGAAGTCGAAATGAAGGCCATGCGTGAGACCCTGCTGCAGATGCCGGCGGGTTCGAAGTGGGAAGTCACCCTGCCGCCGGACCAGGCGTACGGTGCCGACCCGCGCACCCCGTTCCCGCCGAACGTGGCCGTGCAGTTCGAGATCAAGCTGGTCAGCGTCAAGTAAGCCTCCGCATCAACATCAACGCGCCGGTGATCCCACCGGCGCGTTTTTGTTTGCGCCGCGCGCGGCCGGCAGCATCGGGCCATGCTCGGCGAAGGACCGCATGCCGCATCTTCAGCCCGCGCAAATTCAGCGCAATCGCGCTACTGTTGCAACGTGCAAACTACGGAAGACCCGGCGCGTGTTGTCGCAAGCCCCTGCATCGGAACGTGCAAGCTGGATGGCAACCGGCTGTGCCGCGGTTGCCGGCGGCACATCGACGAGATCACACGGTGGTCGTCGATGAGCGACAGCGAACGCAGCCACATCCTGCATCGCGTGCTGCCGCTGCGCGAGCAGCTGCAGCAATCGCTGCACGGCTCGCTGGCCGACCATGATCGCCTGTTGCGCGCATTGCATCCGCTGGCCGCCCCGCCCGCCGGTGACGGTTGGAACCGCAGTGAACTGATCGACCTGCTGCCGCCGGGTCCGCCGGTGGAAGCGGCGGTGTTGGCCGGCATCGTGCCGCGTGCCAGCGGCGCGCAGGTGATCCTGACCCGTCGCACTGAAACCCTGCGACAGCACGGCGGCCAGGTCGGCTTTCCCGGCGGCCGTACCGAGCCGGATGATCGCGATGCGCTGGCCGCAGCGCTGCGCGAAAGCCAGGAAGAAATCGCGCTGGCGCCTGCGCAGGTGCAGCCGCTGGGCTACCTCGATCCGTTCGTGACCATCACCGGTTACCGTGTCACCCCGGTGGTGGCGGTGGTCGATCCGGATTTCGTGCCCGTGCCGCAGCCCAGTGAAGTGGCCGAGGTGTTCGAGGTGCCACTGGATTACCTGATGGCGGCCGACAACCTGCGCCAGGTCGAAATCAACCATCGTGGCCGCATCCGTCATGTGCTCGAGTACGGCTGGCCTGGCCAGCGGATCTGGGGGGCGACGGCGGCCATTCTCTACAACCTGCGTCGCCGCCTGGAGCAAGTGCAATGAAGCCGATCGATCCGCCGTGGACCACCCTGGTCGATGTCGCCACCCTCGCCGCTGCACTGGGCGAGGACGTGCGCGTGGTCGACGCCCGTGCAACGGCGAGCACCGCCGTGCGTGTGGTCGATGCGCGCGCGTCGCTGGGCGATCCGCAGGCGGGCGAGGGCCAGTACCTGGCCGGTCATGTCCCCGGTGCGGTGTACGCCGACCTCAACCGGGATCTGTCCGACCTCACGCGTGCCGGCCACGGTCGCCACCCGCTGCCGGACAGCGACGCGTTCGCCGCACGGCTGGGTCGCTGGGGTATCGCCCCGGAGACCCAGGTGGTGGTCTACGACGGCAGCGATGGCAGCATGGCCGCCGCGCGCCTGTGGTGGCTGCTGCGCCTGATGGGCCACGCGCGGGTGGCGGTGCTCGATGGAGGCATTGCGGCCTGGCAGGCAGCGGGGCTGCCGCTGGCGACCGGTGCGGGCGAGGTTCCGGCCCAGCCGGCCTATCCGGGGCGCTTTGACACCACGCAGATCGCCAACGCCGACGAGATCACCGCCCGGCTCAAGCATGCGCCGGGCTGGTTGCTGGACGCCCGCGCGGGAGAGCGCTTCCGCGGCGAAGTCGAACCGCTGGATCCGGTGGCCGGCCACGTGCCCGGCGCGGTCAACCGCCCGTTCGCATCCAATGTGCTCGATGGCCGCATGCGCGATACGCAGGAGCTGCGTGCCGAGCTGCAGGGCATCATCGGCAATCGCGATCCGCAGCAGGTCGTACTGATGTGCGGTTCCGGCGTGACGGCGTGCCATCTGCTGCTGGCGATGGAAGCGGCGGGCCTGTCCGGGGCGCGCATCTATGCCGATTCCTGGAGCGGCTGGGTGAGCGACAACAGCCGACCGGTCGCCAGCGGTACCTGAGACAGAACCGGGGTCAGATCCGTTTTCCCGCGCAGAACGGATCTGCCCCCTTCAGGCGGCAGTCCTGCCGGTTACCCGATCGATTGCAGGGGCACCTTCGCCAGCACCCGAGCCCACGGAAACAACGGCCCCGGATCGCGCTTGCGGGCCACGCTCAACGTCGGATCGTCACTGGCCTGCACCTGTTCCCGGTCCAGCTGGTCGTGGCCGGCGATCCGCTGCAGTGACGGGTAGCGCGCCACCAAGGCCAGCAGCAGCTGTTCCAGGGCCTGCAGCTGCGGCTCGGTGTACGGCTCGTCCATCGCCTGGTGACGGCTGTCGAACCAGTCGGGGTAGCGCCCGCTGTTGACCAGCTCGATGCCCAGCGTCCGTGCGTTCATGCCGCGGACGTGGTGGGCCACGCGCTCAGGTGCCACGTACTGCACGACGCTGCCGTCGCGGTCGATGTAGAAATGGCCGCTGTTGCCGGCGCCGCTGTCGTACAGCACCCGCTCGCCATAGGCACGGGCCGTGGCCAGGTCGGGCAGCTCGGTGCAGTGGATCACCACCATCTCCAGCGTGTCCGGCGCGCGCAGCGGCAGAAGGTCGTGATAGGGCAGGGGCTGCAGCAGCAGGCCGGGCAGGAGCGGGTTGGGCATGCGGCGATGCTAGCATTGCGCAATGAACCTGCATTCTCTTTCGTTGTCGGTGCGCGCCTGCGGAGCGTGTGCATGAGCCGCGGTCACTGCATCCTCTCCCATGGCTTCGAGAGCGGGCCGGAGGCCACCAAGGTCACGGCACTGGCCGAGGTCGCCCAACGCCTGGGCTGGACCCATGAGCGGCCGGACTACACCGATCTGGACGCGATGAGCGAAGTGAGCCGCGTCGGTGACGTGCCGGGGCGTCTGCAGCGCCTGCTGGAACGCGCTGCACATGCGGCGGCACAAGGGCCGCTGGTACTGGCCGGTTCCAGCCTGGGCGCCTACATCTCTGCGATCGCCTCGTTGCAGGTACCGGTGGCGGGCCTGTTCCTGATGGTCCCGCCGACCACCATGGGGCCCATGCCGGCGCTGGACGCCGCAGCGGTCCCCACCACCGTGGTCCAGGCCTGGCACGATGATGTTGTGCCTGCCGCCGGGGTGATCGCCTGGGCGCAGGCGCGCTCGGCGCAGCTGCTGCTGGTGGACGATGGCCACCGCCTGGAGCGGCACGTGGAGGCATCCGCACACGCCTTCGAGCGCCTGCTGCGCCAACTGTGAAGCCGGGGCGCACGGCGCGCCGGCCCGCATTGACTACAATGGCAGCCCCGCCGCCCCCGGCGCGGGCCTGCCGGCCGTGCCCACGGCCCTCCTTTCCGACTGGCGCGGCTCCCCTGCCGCGCCCGACCACCTGCGAACCGATCCCGTGAAATTCTTCGTCTCCTGCGCCAAGGGCCTGGAATACCTGCTTGCCGATGAACTGTCGGCCCTGGGCCTGGACAAGGCCACTGCCACCATTGCCGGCGTCAATGCCGAGGGCGAGCTGGAGCAGGCGCTGCGGATCGTGATGTGGTCACGCCTGGCCAGCCGCGTGCTGTGGCCGATCGACGAGTTCGAATGCCCGGACGAGCAGGCCCTGTATGACGGCGTGCGCGCGCTGCCATGGCATGAGCACATCAAGCCGGAGATGACCCTGGCGGTGGATGCACATGTGTCCGGCGACAAGATCACCCACGCCCGCTTTGCCGCGCAGCGGATCAAGGACGCCATCGTCGACCGCATGCGCGATGAGGGCCTGGAGCGGCCGTCGGTCAACACCGATCTGCCGGATGTGCGCGTCAACCTGTCGCTGCGCAAGGGCCGTGCCTCGCTGTCGATCGACCTCGGCGGCGGCCCGCTGCACCGCCGTGGCTGGCGGGGGGCCGCGCACGAAGCGCCGCTGAAGGAGAACCTGGCGGCCGCGTTGCTGCTGCGGGCGCAGTGGCCACGTCTGCATGCCGCCGGTGGTGGCCTGCTGGACCCGATGTGCGGCAGCGGCACGTTGTTGATCGAAGGCGCGCTGATGGCGGCCGACGTCGCGCCGGGCCTGATGCGCCACGGCAGCCTGCCGCCGAGCCGCTGGCTGGGCTTCGACAAGGTGGCCTGGAAGGCGATCCAGAGCGAGGCGCGCGAGCGCGAGGCCACCGGCCTGGCCGCGCTGAAGCCGGTGATCCACGGCAGCGACATCGATCCGACGGCGATCGAAGCGGCACGCGAGAATGCCGAAGTGGCGGGCGTGGCCCACGCCATCCGCTTCACCCGCGCCGACGTATCCGAGCTCACCTCGCCGGAGCAGGAGATCGGTGCGGTGGTCTGCAACCCGCCCTACGACGAGCGCCTGGCCGCCGATCCGGCGCTGTACCGCGCCTTGGGCAACGCGCTGCAGAAGGCGGTGCCGCAGTGGCGCGCCAGCCTGCTGTGCGGCAACGACGAGCTGGCCTTCGCCACGGGTCTTCGTGCGGCCAAGAAGTACCAGATGTTCAATGGCGCGCTGGAATGCGCGCTGATCGTCTGCGACCTGATCGCGGTGCCGGGGCGTGATCCGGCACTGCCGCGGGAGCTGAGCGAAGGTGCGCAGATGGTGGCCAACCGCCTGCGCAAGAACCTGAAGAAGTTCAAGAGCTGGCGCGCGCGCGAGGACATCACCTGCTTCCGCGCCTACGATGCGGACCTGCCGGAATACGCGGCGGCCATCGATGTCTACGAAGAGGACGGTGGACAGCGCCGTACCTTCCTGCACGTGCAGGAATACGCTGCACCGGCGGCGATTCCCGAGAACGACGTGCGCCGCCGCCGCAACGAACTGCTGGCCGCCGCGCGTGAGGTATTCGGCGTGCCGCCCGAACAGGTATCGATGAAGTCACGCGAGCGTGGCAAGGGCGGCAGCAAGTACGGCCGTTTCGAGCAGCGCGACGAGTTCGTGGTGGTGCGCGAGAATCATGCGCTGCTGCAGGTGAACCTGTTCGACTATCTCGATACCGGCCTGTTCCTGGACCATCGTCCGCTGCGCCGGATGATGGCCGAGCAGGTGCGTGGCAAGCGCTTCCTCAACCTGTTCTGCTACACCGGCGTGGCCAGCGTGCAGGCAGCCGTGGCCGGCGCGGCCAGCACCACCAGTGTCGACCTGTCCGCCACCTACCTGCAATGGTGCTACGACAACCTGGCCCTGAATGGTCAAGGCGGCAACCAGCATCTTCTGGTGCAGGCCGATGCGATGGCCTGGCTGGAAGCCGACCGTGGCCAGTACGATGTGATCTTCTGCGATCCGCCGACGTTCTCCAACTCCGCCCGCGCCGATGATTTCGATGTGCAGCGCGAGCAGCTGCGGCTGCTGCGTGCAGCGGTGGCACGGCTGGCACCGGCAGGCGTTCTGTACTTCTCCAACAACTTCCGCCGTTTCAAGCTGGAAGAGAACGCGATCGCCGAGTTCGCCCAGTGTCGTGAGATCACTGCGCGTACCATCGGTCCGGACTTCGAGCGCAACGCACGCATCCACCGTGCGTGGGAGTTGAAGCGTTTGGGTTGAAGGTTCGCCGGGCATGGCCCGGCGCTACCGGCTATGCCAGCGCCACCACCAGGCCCAGCAACGGCAGGGTGATCGCCAGCGGCACGATCCACCGCGGCCGGTAGGGATACAGCCCGAACGACAGCGTCACGCCGCCCACCGTCATCACGCCCAGCCACTGCACCGGGCCCATGGCCCAGCCATGGTCGGCAACGCACAGGGCGAAGGTGACCGCCAGCAGCAACCAGCCCAGCGCCCGCCACTGGGCGCGCCGTGCCGGAACGGCGGCGGCTTTGCCGTGCAGATCGTGCTGGTGCCTTTCCATCGCCAGCGACAACGCGGTGAACGCAGAGAAGGAAAGCGCCAGCGCCAGCAGCATCATGCGCTGGCCTCCACTTCGGTGGCTTCGGTCGGTGCCCTGGGCGCAACGGTTGCCGCGGCACGCTTTTTCTTCTCGGCCGCAGACAGCGGTGGCGTCCAGCGCTGCATGCGCCAGCCGCACAGCGCCAGCATCGCACCGAAGGCGATCATCGACAGGTCGAAGCCCGCCAGCACCCAGTCGCCGCTGCGCAGGGTAATGCCCAGATGGGCGTGGGTGGTCAGCGCGTTGACCACCGGAACCAGCGCGAATGCGGCTGCGCCCACGTACAGCTGCCACGTCCACATCACCCGTTTCGGCCAGACGAACGCGGCCAGCAGGGCGCCGCCCCACGCATAGAAGAACACGTTGGCTTCGGCATTGGAGCGATCGGCCAGATCCAGCGGCAGCAGCCGATTGCCCCAGAAGTAGGCGGCAAAGGCGATCGGCAGGCCGGCCACGGTACCGATGTTCAACGCATCGACCAGGCGCAGGCCGAAGCCGGTGCGCCCGCTCTTGGCATGCTTCGGTCGTTCCTTCACTGCCCACAGCACAACACCACTGGCCACCATCAGGCAGCCGACCAGGCCGGACAGGAAGAACAACGCACGCAGCCCCCAGTCGGCGAAGCGCGCCAGGTGCAGGCCATACAGCACGCCACGGGTGGCGGTGGCACCACCGGAGGCCGGGGTCTGTTCCAGCAGCCTGCCGTCCACCATGTCGTAACGCAGCGAAGGCGTGTCAATGGAAAGGCGCTTTCCGTCACGCTGGCGGATGTCGATGACCGCGTTGCGCGCGCCCGGATTGGACACGGTGAAGCCGGCCACTTCGGCGCCATGCCAGTGGGCGCGCGCATCGTCCAGCAGGCGGGCGATCGGCAGCGGCGCGGCGCGGCCTTCGGCCGGCGCGGTTACTTCAGGCAGGCCACCGAAGGCTTCGCTGAAGAATTTGTCCTCATCCTGCGGGTAGGCCACTTTCACGCCCCAGGGCAGGTACATGATCATCAGGGTGACGATGCCCGTGTAGGTGATCATCGCGTGGTAGGGCAGCGCCATCACCGCGCTGACATTGTGGAAATCCAGCCAGGAGCGCAGACCCTTGTCTTTGCGGAAAGTGAAGAAGTCCTTGAAGATCTTCTTGTGGGTGATCACCCCGGTGATGATGGCCACCAGCATGAACATGGCGCAGAAGCCGACCAGGTAACGGGCCCACAGCACGGGGATGTAGTGCAGGTCGAAATGCAGGCGGTAGAAGAAATCTCCGCCGCGCGTCTGGCGGGCGTTCAGTTCGTCGCCGGTGTTCGGGTCGAGCGTGGCATCGCCGAAGGCACCGCGTCGGCCACGGCTTGGATCGGCCAGCTCGGGTGGCAGGCGCCAGAACAGCTGCATGGCCGGGTTGCGCGGCTGTGGCAGGGTCACGAACCAGGTCTGGGCCTGCGCCGCATGGGTCTGCAGGTAGTCCACGCTGCGTTGCGCGGCCACATCGATGCTGACGGTGCTGGCCGGCAGTTCCGGGCGCATCCAGCGGCTGATCTCTTCACGGTAGTAGCTTGCGGTACCGGCCATGAAGATCAGCAGCAGCAGCCAGCCGACCAGCAGGCCGGTCCAGGTGTGCAGCCAGGCCATCGACTGGCGGAATCCATTCTTCATGCCCAGGCTCCCATCAGCCGCGCGATGCCGGCCATCAGCAGGGCAGGGGCGAGGATGCCGATCCACGCACGCAGGGCACTGCGGGTGGCGAATGCCCACAGCGCGGCACAGGCGGCAACCAGGATGGCCAGCAGCATGCCGGTCAGCACGGTCTGGCCCCGCGCGCCCGGCAGGACGACGGCACAGAACACGCCGGTCATGGAGGCCAGCGCATAGCCACCGAAGATCGCGGCCAGCGAGCGCGACAGGATGCCCCAGCGCGGGTTGCGGAAGAAAACACGGGAGCTGGCGGTTGCGGGCGAGCGGTCCACGGTGGTCCTGTCGGTCGGGGAGGGGATCGAACGCGCATGCGGCCCCCTTGCGCCCCGCGCACGTCGCCCAGCGTGTCCCATCAATGCAGCGCTGCCCGCGCAGACGGGCAGCCGGAGGTCAGGGCTGTACATGGCACCGGACAGGTCTTCCTTGCCCGTGCGGCCAAGCGCACCACCGATCAGTAAATGATAGGCATTCGCATTCTGTTAATCAAGGCTGCGTGACGAAAGAGGAGTCGTTCCGTGCCCACGCAGCAGGTCAGCGGACCCACGCTCAGAAGCGGAACACCACCGTTGCCGCGTGCAGCAGCAGGCCGATCAGGCCGCCAACCAGCGTGCCGTTGAAGCGGATGAACTGAAGATCGCGCCCGACGCTCAGTTCCAGCTGCTCGACCAGATGGCGCTCGTCCCAGCCCCTGACCGTCTGTGCGATGTGCGTGGTGACCCCCTCGCGCAGTCGCCCGGTCAGGCGCTGTGCGCCTTCCAGCAGATGCTGGTTCAGTGCATCGCGCAGTGCCGGGTCGGACTGCAGGGTGCTTCCCAGCGAGGCGAGGCTGCGCTGCAGGTGGCCGACCAGCGCCGAATCCTCGCGCTGCAGGTCGGCGCGCAGACTGGCGTGGATGCGTGCCCAGAGCCCCTGCACGTACTCCTGCAGGGCAGGATGGTCGATCATCTCCTGCTTGAGCTGTTCGATGCGCTCGGCCAGCGCCGGGTCTTCGCGCAGGCGCTGGACGTAGTTGCCCAGCCACGCCTCGTAATCCTGCCGCAGCGGATGCTGCGGCTCGGCCAGTACCTGCTGCAGCTCCTCCAGCACGGCGCGTGCGAGCCGCTCGGCCAGGCTGTCACCGATCTCGTCGATGGGTTTCACCCAGTTCACCGTGCTTGAGAGCGTCGGCCATTCGCGCTGGATGTAGCGCACGATCAGCTGCGACGCGCGCTCCTTCACTTCCGGCTGCTCCAGCCAGCGTCCCAGTCTCTGCAGGCCCTCGTCCAGCACACGCTGGTGGCGCCCGTCGGCGGTCAGCAGGGCAAGCAGCTCGCCGGCGGTGGATGCCGCGTTCCACTGTCGCAACTGCTGCACCACGAACGCGTGCAGCTGCCGGCGCACGGCGCGTTCATCGAAGAAGTCCAGTGCCTGCAACGCCCAGCCGCGTGCCATGTCGGCCAGCATGCGTGCGCGTGCCGGTTCGGCCAGCCAACTGCCGAGACGGCCAGCCGGATCGAACACCTTCAGCTTGGCCAGCAGCACCTGTGGTTCCAGGAACTGATCGCGCACGAACAGCGCCAGGCTGTCGCCGATGCGCTCCTTGCTGCGCGGAATGATGGCGGTATGGGGAATCGGCAGGCCCATCGGCCTGCGGAACAGGGCGACCACCGCGAACCAGTCTGCCAGCGCGCCCACCGCTGCCGCCTCGCAGAAGGCGGATACCCAGGCCCAGGCGCCGCGCTCGCCCTGCCAGTGGCTGACCGCAAAACCGGCCAACATCAACACCAGCAGGCCCAGGGCGATGGCTTTCAGGCGTCGCAGCTGGGCGCGGCGCGGATCGATTGCGGACGTCATGGCGGCAGTCTAACCGCCACCGGATGATGCCGGCGCATCGGTAGCGCCGCGCCATGCCCGGCGGCTTTTCAGGGCCCGCTGCGCTCGCCGGGCATGGCCCAGCGCTACCCATTCGTTACAGCGCTTCCAGCTGCCTGCGCAATGCCGCCAGCTGCGTGCGCAGGGCATCGTTCTCGCGAGTGAGCGCGACGACGCGTCGGCGCAGCGCCGGCGCATCCTCACCCAACTGCTCCAGCGCGGACAGCACTTCCGCATCGCGCAGGGCGATCTCGTCCTCGCTGGGCTCATCGAATGCCATTTCCGCCGGTTCTGGCTTCGCCGCGCGCGGCTTGCGCTTGGACTCGCGTACGCGCTTGGCGGCCTGCTTCAGTTCGTCCTTGCCGCCTGCGGCTGCCGCGCGCTGCTCTTCCTCGGGCAGGTCGGCCACGGCCGCGGCCGCGCTGATCGAGATCACGCCGGCCTTGACCGCTTCCACGACTTCGGCGGCGGCCTGTGCGTGAATGCGTTCGATCATCCCGACTTGGCTGGTGCTCAGCTTCGCTTCGCGGGCCAGTTCCGCACGGCTGAGTTTCGGCGCGGGTTCCCACGGTGGGCTGTCTTCACCGGCATCGTCGGCCGATGCGGCGATGCCATCGCTTTCGCGTTGCAGCTGGGCCTGCTCGATCTGCTTGCGTGCCGACAGGATGTCGCGCTTGCGCAGGGCCAGCACGCCGCGCTGGAAATCGGACACGCTGCGGCGGCCCAGGTGCTGTTCGATCATCCACAGGTGCACGTCCTCCATGCTCTGGAAGCGGCTGTTCTGCACCGTGTTGAACGGCAGGCCATGCTTCTGGCAGATGCCGTAGCGGTTATGGCCATCCACCAGGACATCGCCCCACAGTACCAGTGCATCGCGGCAGCCCTCGGCGAGGATGCTGCGCTCCAGCGCCTCATGTTCGTCGGGCGTGAGCGGGTCGATGTAGGCCTTGAGTTCTTCTTTGACGACGATGTCCATGGGCACGGCAACGGGCAGGAACGGAACCGACCATTGTACCTGCTTGCTGTCGCCGGCCCGGGCTTACGCGGTGGCCCGGATCATCTCGCCCAGGGTGCTGGTGATCTGGTCGATCTGGGGCTTGTCCACGATCAGCGGCGGCGACAGCGCGATGATGTCGCCCGTACAGCGCACCAGCAGTCCGCCGTCGTGGAAACAGCGCCGGTAGACCTCGTGACCACGGCTGCCCGGAGCATCCTTGCGCGGGGCCAGCTCGACCGCACCGACCAGTCCGAAGTTGCGGATGTCGATCACGTTGGGGAGCCCCTGCAGGGCGTGCAGCCGCTCCTGCCAGTACTCGCCCAGTTCGATGGCGCGCTCGAACAGGCGCTCCTCTGCATAGACGTCGAGTGTGGCCAGGGCTGCCGCGCAGGCCAGCGGGTGCCCCGAATAGGTATAGCCATGGAACAGCTCGATGGCCTGTGCCGGGCCCTGCATCAGGCCGGCGTGCACCGCATCGCTGGCCAGCACGCCACCCAGCGGAACCGCGCCGTTGCTGACTCCCTTGGCAAAGGTCAGCAGGTCCGGCGTGACGCCGAAACGCTGCGCGGCGAACGGCATGCCGACCCGGCCGAAACCGGTGATGACCTCGTCGAACACCAGCAGGATGCCGTGCTGGTCGCAGATCTCCCGCAGCCGCTGCAGATAGCCGGGCGCAGGCAGGATCACTCCCGCAGAACCGGCGATGGGCTCGACGAACACGGCCGCAATGGTGGACGCGTCGTGCAGGGCGATCAGCCGCTCCAGATCGTCGGCCAGTTCCGCGCCCTGGCGCGGCAGGCCCTTGCTGAACGCGTTGCGCTGCAGATCCAGGGTGTGCCGCAGATAGTCCACGCCCGCCAGCTGCAGGCCGAACTGGCGGCGGTTGTTGGGCAGGCCGCCGAGCGCCATGCCGCCGAAGCCCACACCGTGATAAGCCTTCTCGCGGCTGATGAAACGGGTACGCTGGCCTTCGCCGCGCTGGCGGTGATAGGCCAGCACGATCTTCATTGCGGTATCCACCGCCTCGGAGCCCGAGTTGGTGAAGAACACGTGGTTGAGCCCGGCCGGAGCCAGCGCGGCCAGGCCCTGCGCCAGCGCGAATGCCGGTGGCGAACCCATCTGGAAGGCGGGTGAGTAATCCAGGGTGCGTGCCTGTTCGACAATCGCCTCGACGATGCGCGGGCGGGCGTGGCCGGCATTGCAGCACCACAGGCCGGCGGTGCCATCGAGAACCGGGCGCCCGTCCACGTCTTCGTAATGCATGCCTTCGGCCCGTACCAGCATGCGCGGCGCGCCCTTGAACTGGCGGTTGGCGGTGAAGGGCATCCAGTACGCCTCCAGGGAGTCGGGGCGCTGGATGGCCAGCTCGTGCACGTCGCTCGCGGGGTTCTTCATGCCGGTTCCGTCGGGTCCGATGCAGGGACTGTAGCGCAGCCGTCATCGCCCGGGCCATGCCCGCCGTGCACACGGGGCATGGCCTGTCACGGCGAGGTCGCGGCGGCACCGGTATAACCGGAACGACACGCACTGCAGGATCCTGTCATGGCCGATTTCCCCGACCGCAGCCACTGGCAGGCGCTGGCCGGCCAGCTCTCCATTCCCGGCCAGGCCTTCATCGCGGGCCGCTACGTGGATGCCGCCAGCGGTGCCCGCTTCGACTGCGTCAGCCCGATCGACGGCCGCGTGCTTGGCACCGTCGCCGACTGCGACGCGCAGGACGTGGAGCGTGCCGTGCAGGTGGCACGGCGCGCCTTCGAGGCCGGCCACTGGTCGCAGGTGAGCCCTGCGCAACGCAAGCGCGTGCTGTTGGCATTGGCGGCGCTGGTGGAAGCGCATGCCGACGAACTGGCCCTGCTGGAAACGCTGGACATGGGCAAGCCGGTGCGCGATGCACGGCGCATCGACCTGCCGGGCGTGGTGCGTTGCCTGGCCTGGACCGCAGAGGCGGTGGACAAGCTGTACGGAGAGATCGCACCGACCGGCCCCCAGGAGCTGGGCCTGGTCACGCGTGAGCCTGCGGGTGTGGTCGGCGCCATCGTGCCGTGGAACTTCCCGTTGCTGATGGCCTGCTGGAAGATCGCGCCGGCGCTGGCCATGGGCAATTCGGTGATCCTCAAGCCCTCCGAACGCTCGCCGCTGACGGCCTTGCGGCTGGCAGCGCTGGCCAGCGAGGCCGGTCTGCCCGATGGCGTGCTCAACGTTCTGCCGGGCGATGGTGCCCGCGTGGGCGAGCCGCTGGCGCTGCACAGGGACGTCGACGTGCTGGCCTTCACCGGCTCCACCGCCACCGGCGCCAAGCTGCTCGAGCATGCCGGGCGCTCCAATCTGAAGCGGGTGTGGCTGGAGTGCGGCGGCAAGAGCCCGCATATCGTGTTTGCCGATGCGCCCGACCTGGAGCGGGCGGCCAAGGGGGTGGCGCAGGGCATCTTCTTCAACCAGGGAGAAGTCTGCACCGCCGGCTCGCGGCTGCTGGTGCAGCGTTCGATCCGCGAGGAGTTCGTGCATCGGGTGATCGCCCATGGCCAGCGCATGCAGCCGCGTCACCCGTTGGAGGCCGACGCACCGATGGGTGCCCTCGTCGATGCCGCGCACGTGGACAAGGTACTGGCGGACATCGCCATGGCCGAAGCTGACGGAGCGCGCCTGCTGCTGGGGGGACGCCGCGCCGAGGTGGAAGCAGGCGGCTGCTACGTGCAGCCGACCGTGTTCGACCAGGTCCGGCCGGAACAGGCGCTGGCGCGCGAGGAGGTGTTCGGTCCGGTGCTGGCGGTGCTGGGTTTCGACGACGAGGCCGAAGCGGTGCGCTTGGCCAACGACAGCCGCTACGGCCTGGCGGCGGGCGTGTGGACACGGGACCTGGGCCGGGCGCACCGGGTCGCGCGGCAGCTGCGCGCGGGCAGCGTCTGGGTCAACGGCTGGGACGGCGGTGACATGACCGCCCCCTTCGGGGGCTACAAGCAGTCCGGCAATGGGCGCGACAAATCACTGCATGCCTTCGACAAGTACAGCGAGATCAAGGCCACCTGGATCCAGCTGTAGCAGCGGGCCGCGCCCCGAGGGGAGCGGCGGCACCACCGCCCTGAACACATCGCATCGCGTGTGGCTGCATCCGTGTCGGCTGAAACCATCGTCACGCCTGCCGGGTCATGCGTGGCAGAATCGGACGATCCGGATTGCCTGCCTTGCCGATGTCGACGATCACCGCTGCCGCGTCACCCGTGAATTCCCCTCGCCGTGTACTGCTGGCCAGCCTGATCGGCACGACCATCGAGTTCTTCGACTTCTACATCTACGCCACCGCCGCGGTGCTGGTGTTCCCGCATCTGTTCTTTCCGGAAAGCAGTGACCAGGCCGCGCTGCTGCAATCCCTGGCCACGTTCGCCGTGGCGTTCATCGCGCGGCCGGTGGGTTCGGCGGTATTCGGCCACTTCGGCGACCGCATCGGCCGCAAGGCCACCCTGGTCGCGGCATTGCTCACCATGGGACTGTCGACTGTCGCAATCGGCCTGCTGCCGACCCATGCGCAGATCGGGCTGTGGGCTCCGGCGCTGCTGGCGCTGTGCCGGTTCGGCCAGGGGCTGGGGCTGGGCGGCGAGTGGGGCGGGGCGGTGCTGCTGGCAACCGAGAACGCACCACCGGGCAAGCGCGCGTGGTACGGCATGTTCCCGCAGCTGGGCGCGCCGCTCGGTTTCCTGCTGTCGGCAGGCATCTTCCTGGTGCTGGGCCGAAGCATGGGGCAGGACGACTTCCTGCAGTGGGGCTGGCGTATTCCGTTCGTGGCCAGCGCATTGCTGGTCGGGCTGGGCCTGTGGGTGCGCCTGAACATCCATGAGACGCCGGACTTCCAGAAGGCGCTGGAACGCAGAGCGCCGGTGCGGCTGCCGATGTGGACGGTGCTGCGCGACCATCCCGTGCCGATGCTGCTGGGTACGCTGGGCGCATTCGCCACCTTCGTGCTGTTCTATCTGATGACGGTATTCAGCCTGGGCCATGGCACGGCGGTACTCGGTTACAGCCGCGAGCAGTTCCTGCTGATGCAGATGGCCGCCATGCTGTTCTTCGCGCTGGGCATCCCGCTGTCGGCGCGCTACGGCGACCGTTGGGGCACCCGCCGGACGATGATCGTGGCCAGCCTGCTGATCCTGGGCTTCGGCCTGCTGTTTGCGCCGTTGTTCCAGCCCGGCAGCCCGTGGCTGGTGCTGGGCTTCCTGTGCCTGGGTCTGTTCCTGATGGGCCTGACCTATGGTCCCTGCGGCACATTCCTGGCCGAGATCTATCCGGTCGAAGTGCGCTATACCGGCGCATCGCTGTCGTTCAATCTGGCCGGCATTCTCGGCGCGGCGCCCGCTCCGTACCTGGCGACCTGGCTGGCCGAGCGCTTCGGCCTGGTCGCGGTCGGCTACTACCTGTGCCTGACCGCGGTTGCGACGTTGGCCGCGCTGGTGGCACTGCAGCGTCGCGTGCGCTGATCAGCCGAAGATCCGCTTGAGCGTGCGGCCCAGCCAGCCCCCGCCCTGGTGTTCACGGGTGAACTGGTTCAGATGTGACTTGACCTGTTCGGCGTAGGCCTGGTCGTCGCCGCGGATGTGGTTGAACAGCCAGCGCGAGAGCATCGTGCGCAGCTCGTCGCTGATGTCCTCGCCGGCCTGGAACCGCAGCCGGTACTCGGCCACGCGCTTGATGAAGACCTCATGCACGCGCTTGTGGGCAGCGCAGAACGGATAGCCGGCTTCCTCCATCAGCTCTTCTTCGAACGCGAAGTGCGACATGGTGTAATCAACAACCTCGTCGATCACTTCGCCGACAGCAGCACGCTGCATGCTGGCCTGGGCCACATGCAGGTGATTGAGCATCTCGATGATGCGGCGGTGTTGTTGGTCGATCACATCGATGCCGATGTTCAGATCGTCCTGCCAGACCAGTAATGCCATCCCCGGCTCCCCTTCATGCGTGATGTCGGGGCCGACTGTAGGGCTGCTGCCGGCAGGCAGCGTTGATCTGGATCAAAGCGGATCGATCAGGGCAGGGCGGGCTCGCGCGGACGCAGCGGGCTGCCCATGGTGGTGCAGCTGACCCGGTTGCGGCCACCGGCCTTGGCCAGGTACAGCTGACGGTCGGCCTCGGAAATCAGGCGATGCAGCGCATCGCGCTGCGGGCGGAGGCAGCACAGGCCGATGCTGACGGTCATGCGCAGTGTGGCGGTGCCGATATCCACTTCCAGCGCCGCGATGCGCTGGCGGAGTTCCTCGAAGTAGAGCATTGCCTCGTCCTGCTCCATGTCCGGCACCAGCAGGCAGAACTCCTCACCGCCGAAGCGCGCGATCAAGTCCTGGCTGCGCGCATGCACGGCCACCGCCCCGGCCACGGCACGCAGGGCGTCATCGCCGGCCTCATGGCCGTGCGTATCGTTGATGTGCTTGAAGTGATCGATGTCGATCATCGCCACCGCCACGCTCTGGCCATGGGTCTGCAGCTGGGGCAGCTGGCGCTGGCTCTGTTCCAGGAAGCAGCGGCGGTTGGGCAGGCCGGTCAGGAAGTCCCGGGTGGCCAGATCCTGCAGGGTGCCGATCAGCTCCAGCTGGTCCACGTTCTGCGACACGCGGCAGAAGAATTCCTCGCGCGAGAAGGGCTTGCGCAGGAAGTCGTTGGCGCCGTTCTTCAGGAAGCGCGGAATCAGTGATGCGTCGGTATTGCCGGAAATGCCGATCACCGCCACCTTGTCGCGCGAGCGCAGGGTGCGCAGGCGGCGGGTGAATTCCACGCCCTGCATGCCGGGCATCTCCTGGTCGACCACCGCCAGCCGGATCGCAGGATGGGCCTCGATCGCCGCCAGGCCTTCATTGCCATCGGCAGCCTCGTACACTTCGTGGCCGTACATGCGCAGCAGCGCGGCCGCATAGCCGCGTGCCGAGGGCGAATCGTCCACCACCAGCGCGGCGATGCGACGGTTGCGTTCCAGGCGCTGCACCAGCCACACCAGATAGTCGATGCTGCCGGGCGTGTTCTTCAGGACGTAGTCGATGATCTGCTGCTGCAGCACGCGCTTGCGCAGATCCTCGTCATACACGCCACTGACCACCACGGTGGGCAGATCGCGTTTCAGGAAGAATTCGACCACCGCGTCCCTGTCGCCATCGGCCAGAACCAGGCCGGTCAGGACCAGGAACCAGCCGCCGCCCTCATTGAGCAGGCGGTCGGCCTCGGCCAGGGTGGAGGCGACCACGACGGGCAGCTCCAGGCGCTGTTCGATCGCCTCGCGCAGCATGCCGGTGAAGGCACGGGAGTTTTCGACCAGCAGGATCCGCTGCGGAAGCGGATCGGCGAGGTCGCCATCGACGGCGGCCTGCGGCAGGACGGGCATGATGCGGAGGCTCACGTCAGGGAAGTCTTGGCACGGGTAGCGGCGGTTTCGGCCGTAACTTTAGTGGTGGTACCGCATGCGTTGTCATCGCGTGAACGCCGGCCGACACGTTCAGTGTCGGGGCCCGGCGAGCGGAGTGGCGGAAGTTCTGCTCGTGGCGCTGGTGCTGGATGATGGTTATGCTGGCTGCGCCACCCTGCCGGCGGCCTGAGGTTGACTCCGTCCGGCTGAGGCAGCCCGCAAGCGAGGCCGAGAGCCCATCCAGTCATGGGGTGGCGAAGTGAGTTTGCCTGGCGTTGTCCAACCGAACACGGGGGTGAGTGTGAATTTCTCTGGTCTGCGTTTTTTGATGCCTGCAATGACTCTGTTGTCCGCACCTGCCGTCGCCGAGGCGGCATGCTGCCCGAGTGACGACAACGGAACACATATGGCTCAGGCGGGGCTTGGTGAGTCCCGTCCAGCAGCGACGAATCTGAGTGCAGATCCGAACTGGCTGGTGTATGGGTTCGAGCGTGAGGGAATCAACTATTATCAGGTGAATGACCTCTCCGGACAGGTCCTGCTGATAATCGGCAAGGTTGACACCACGTTCTGGACGCTCCCGGCCGGCAAAAGTCCGATTACCGTGTCATTGCCGTCGCAGCGGCTGGCATTGCCGGAAAAGTCCCAGCGGCATGTGGTACTCAGGCAAGCCGAGTTCTCGCTGGTCGTCTATGGTGCTGGTAGCAACGCAACGTGGGCGATCGAACTGCCGGCCACGAGTCGCTGAAGCATGATCTTTTCCTTGATCGAGGCGGATGAGTGAGAGTCAGGTGATGTCGGCGCGAGCAATCCACGCTGCATGCGTGCTGCCGTGGGTTGCACTCGTGGCCGTTTCCTGCAGTAGCACTCTTACGCGGTTTTGACGTGTCTGCACTTTACCGCCATAGGCCAGTGCACGTGAACTCAGGCGCTCGACGATCAGTTTTGCGGTTTCCAGCGACAAGTGGCGATCTCTGTCCAACAGAGATGCACTGATCAGGATGCCCTGTTGACCATGCAGGCTGCCGCAGCGTGCTTGGATCTGGATCTGCCCCCGTTCGTGTTTGAGCAGCAGTGCGACCGTTTCGGTAAGGGTTCGATAGGCAGCAAGCTGCAGTGCAATGCTCAGCCTGCAGGGGTCGCCCGTCATGCGGGGGAGCGCAACCCTGCTGGTCCGGTCCCAGTTTTCGCTGATGCCGCTGACCTGCAGGGCAACATACAACCCGACCTGCTCGACTTCGGTTGGATACACCAGGCTTGTGAGTTCACGGAACTGGCGTGAATGTGTCGTCGAGGTGTGCAGCAGATCCATTGCAGGTGCATGGTGTCCGTGCATTTTCAGAAGATCGGCAGTCTGGTTCAGTGATTTCTCGACGCCGTCTGCGATCTTCCTGAGATCAAGCGCCCGCTGCCTCAGATCGAGTTCGCTGGCCATATGAGCAGTTCTCGAAAGTCTGGCCGTCTGACTCCCATCCAGATCATGGCGCGCATGCTGATGATAGTGCTGAGTGATGCGGGAACCGAGTAGAAGAAGCGCCGTCCCTGCAACGGCAATGAGCTGCTGCATCATGAATGTTCGCTGGTCGAACGAACCAGGCAGTCCTGATGCTGGTGTTGTCATTGCAATCACTATGTTCAACAGCGGAACACCCACAGCTGCTCCTCGCCAGCCATGGATGCAGGTCAAGGCAACAACCGGCAAAGCCATCACCAGTTGCAGGGATGTCTTGGTGGCATCTGGGAGCTCGACACCCGAGGCCATGAATGCGCCCAGTGATATCAGTAGTGTCAATGCGGCTACGGTAGGCGCGTGCTTCCAAAACTTCCACTCGTACAGTGACCGGCGCCGGATCCAGAGCAGTGCGAGTGGGGCGACAGTCAGTATTGCGATGTAATCACCGAGCACGAAGCGGACAGCTCGTGTCGCAAATGGCACGGAAGACGGGTTCTCGGAGAGCAGGTGGGCCAAGCCCAGTTTCAATGCGGTGGCGATGAGCGCGGCGGAAACCGCCATCGAGAGAAGCCAGCCCTCCGTTGTCGCAGTCATGAATCTGCGATGCGCCCGCACGACCAAGGCTACCGCTGGCATGAGGAACACGGAGCCCAGGATCACCCAAGCCAGCCCATACTTCCCGATGAGTGGATATCGCATCTGGGCAAAGTAAGCATATTCGCCAAGCAGCAGATAGGGCCAAAGGCGCGGAGGGCAGAGCAGCAGCGCAGCGACACGTATGCCTGCCGGCAGGTAAAACTGGTCGAGCGAGACCTGACGAGCGGCCCAGCACGTGACGGCGTACATCCCAGCGATGAAAAGTCCGATGGGGCGTATCCGGAAGCTCAGCTCGACATCGTTCTTCCACCAGTTCAATCCCAAGCCTCCCTTGCTCGTACCATGGTGGCGTTCCATCCACTCTGGACGTCTACACCTCTGGCGACAGTATCGGCAGATTCCCGCCTACGCAATCGGATCTCTTCTTCGTTACCTGGCTCTTTGCCGCCGACACCAGTTCAGCACTGCTGCGAATTAGTGACATCCATCGCGCTTTGACTGGCAATTCTGTGTCAGGTTGCAGATTGCCGACCTTGGTCGAACGGCCACGGCGCATCTGGACGGTGTGCTGCCAGAGGGGCGTGCGGATAGGTGGCCAGCCCATCCAGCAAGGCGATCCGGATCCTGTTTTTCTGAACATCGACGACCCCGGAATAGGCGACGATCCGGCCCAATAGCTGTGAACTGACCAGTTCCTGAGTCTGTTGCGAAAGCGCATGGTGAGGATCGACAAGAGCGGCGGAAATCAGTACTCCGTGCATCTGTCTGAAGACGCCGCACCTGATGCGCACGGATATCTGACCGGGCTCATACCTGAGCAGCAACGATACGGCCTCCACCACGGTCCGGTATGCGGCCAGCTGCAGATCCACTCCCAACTGACATGGGTCGCCCGTCAGCCGGGGCTGCGTAACCCGGTGCGTATTGTCCCATGCCTCCCGCACGCCACCTGCACGAAGAGCGACGTAAAGCCCGAGACGCTCCAGGGCGGATGGGTAGATCATGCTCGCCTGCGCGCGGAATTGGCGCGAATGGACTTCTGATGTGTGTTTCAGGCTGTTGGCGACAGCGTGGTGCCCTTGCGCGTGCAGCCAGTTCACCATCTCGTTGAGCGACAGGTCCATCCCCTCGCCCAGCCTGCGCAGGTGCGCCGCTCGCTCTCGCAGATCCATTTCGCTGGCCATGTGCGTACTGCGGGCCAGTTTCATCGAGTTTCTGCCGTCTTCCTCACGCAGCCGATGCTGGCTCTGGAAATGCGTGATGCGCGCACCCAGCAACAACAGGGCGACGCTGGCGATGGCCATGGCCTGCTGGGTGGCAAAGGTCGCCTGATCGAATGATGCGGGGTGGTCAGAAGGGGTGCTCAGACCAAGAATCATGTTCACTGCGGCGACACCGACGGCCGCCCCGCGCCATCCCAGCAGGCAGGTCAGGGCGATTGCGGGAATAGGCAGGATCAACAACAACTGCAGCGAGCCAGGGGCCGTGATCGAGGCGGGTACCGGCGTCGCCTGCAGGCCAATGACCAGCATGGCTACTAGTGCTCCGACTGTGGCCGCAACGGACCGGGGTGTCCATTGTTCCTCGGCGCGACGGATCCAGAGCAGCGCGAGTGGCGCCAGGATGAGGATCCCAGTGAAGTCGCCCAGCGCATAGCGCATTACGTTGGTGATAAACGACGCGTTATGCAGCGGCTCCCAGAGCAGGTACGAGATTCCGAGGTTGAGCAGGCTGATGATCGTCGCGGCACAGACCGCGATCGAGATCACGCCGAGGACCGTGGTGCGCGCAAGCAACTTCCGGTGCATGCGTACGATCAGCATCACTGCCGGCATGAGAAATGCCGAGGCCAGAAGCACCCATGCCAACCCGTATTTTTCGAGCAGCGGAATCCGCAGATGGGCGAAGTAGGCGTACTCGCCCAGCAACAGGTAAGGCCACAGGCGCGGTGGACAGAGCAGCAAGGCGGCCACACGCACACCTGCCGGCAGGTAGAACTGGTCTACCGAAAGTTTGCGCGTGGCCACGCAGGCGACGGCATAGATGAGCATCAGCACCAGTCCCTGGGGACTGATCCGGATGTTCACCGGTAGACCTTCCTTCCACCACTGCATCCACGTGCTCCCCCTGCTCCTGTGCAGATTATGCAAACAATCGGTGTGAAGGGATCAAGTCGCGCTGCCGTGGAGTCCCGTCAAGGGCGCTGATATCGTCACCACAACGCATCCCGCAGCCTGTACCACGACATCGCAGCCACCAGCAGCGGCATGCGCAGCAGGCGCCCGCCCGGGAACGGCGCGTGCTTCAGGCGCTGGAACACGTCGAGGCGCTCGCTCTGGCCGGCGATTGCCGCGGCGATCACGTCACCCGCAAGGCCGGCTGCCGCCACGCCGTGGCCGGAGAATCCCTGCGCGAAGTACAGATTGCCGTCCAGCCGTCCCCAATGCGGGGCGCGGTTGCGGGTGATGTCGACATAGCCGCCCCAGACCTGATCGAGAGCGACGTCGGCCAGCTGCGGAAAAACCGCGTGCATGCGTCGCTGCATCACTCCGCGCAGCCCGGGCGGCGGTAGCGCCGAGTAGCTGGCGCGGCCCCCGAACAGCAGACGGTGGTCGTGGCTCAGGCGGAAATAGTCCAGCGCCCAGGCAGTGTCTGCTACTGCCATGTCATTACGGATCAGGGCGCGGGCCCGTTCGGGGCCGAGGCACGCACTGGCACCGATATAGGTGCCTACCGGCATGATGCGGTGCTCCAGCACTGGCAGCAGGCCCTGCAGCCAGGCATTGCCGGCGATCACCAGATGCGCGGCGCTGACGCTGCCGTGCGCGGTGTGCAGGGCCGGGCGAGGCCCGCGCTGCACGCGGGTGACCGCAGAGTTCTCGTGGATGACCACCCCGGCCGCGCGCGCTGCGTCGGCCAGGCCGCGCGCATACGCCAGGGGGTGCAGGTGCGCGCTGAGTGGATCGAACATGGCCGCGCGATAGCGCGGGCTGTCCAGCTGCCCACGCAGTGTCTGCCGATCCCACCACTGCATCGGGTAATCGTATTGCTGTTGCAGGTGCTCGCAGTGGGCACGCAGCTCGCGCTCGTGGCGGGCACGGATGGCGACGCTGGCGTGGCCCTCACGCCAATGGCAGTCGATGCCGTAGCGGTCGATGCGGGTGCGCATGGCCTGCACGGCGTCACGTGACCAGTCGAACAGATGGCGGGCATCGTCCCGGCCCAGCTGCCGTTCCAGTTCGTCCACCTCGCAGCCATAGCCCACCAGCGCCTGGCCACCGTTGCGACCGGACGCGCCCCAGCCGATCCGGTGGGCGTCCAGCAGGACCACGTGCTGGCCGCGTGAGGCCAGTTCCAGCGCCGCCGTCAGGCCCGTGTAGCCTGCACCGAGCACTGCGACATCGGCCTGCATGTCGCCCTGCAACGGAGGCAGGGCGGCCGGCTCCGGCAGGCTGGCGGCATACCAGCTGGCTGGAAAGGCGGACGTCACTGCGGGCCTCGCGGGCGCAGGGTGGGAAGACGGGGCGGAGGAGGTTGATCGGCGTTCACGCCCCCAGTTTCGCCGATACTTGGCACCTCGCGCGTGATGGCGACGACTTGCCGCACTCGCGGACCTGCGGGTAACGTGTCTGCACGCCAAGGAGTTTCCCCATGCGTCGCCTGCCCTGGGTGGGCCTGCCCACCGACAGTACGGTGCTTGGCCATCATCGCTTTGCGGTGGCCGGCGAGAAGTATGTCCGCGCCCTGGCCGAGGCAGCGGAGGTCACGCCGCTGGTGCTGCCCAGCCTGCAGCCGCCGCTACCTGCGCGCGATTGGCTGCAGGGCCTCGACGGTCTGCTGCTGACCGGTGCGGTCAGCAACATCGAGCCGCAGCATTACGACGGTGGCCGCAGCTGGCCCGGCAATGCGCATGATCCTGCGCGCGATGCCAATGCCTTCGCACTGCTGGACGAGGCGCTGGCGATGGACCTGCCGGTGCTGGCGATCTGCCGTGGCTTCCAGGAATTGAACGTCGCCCTGGGAGGCAGCCTGCATCCACAGGTCCATCGGGTACCCGGGCTGGCCGATCATCGCGAAGATCCGCAGGCGCCCGTGGACGTGCAGTACGGGCCGTCCCACGCGGTCACACTGGTGGCGGATGGGTGGCTGGCGGGCTGGCACGGCGAGGGGAGGGTGCAGGTCAATTCGGTGCACGGCCAGGGCATTGCCCGCCTGGCCAGCGGCCTGCAGGTCGAGGCCCGCGCCGATGACGGGCTGGTCGAGGCGGCACGCAGCCCGCGCCACCGCTTCGTGCTCGGCGTACAGTGGCACCCGGAGTGGCGCGTCATGCAGGCGCCGTTCTATCACGCTATTTTCCGTGCGTTCGGCCAAGCTTGCCGGCAGCATCAACAGAACCAACTGGATTCCCGATGAGTTCCCGAACGCGCCCGCGCAAGACGGCAACGCCCCCCGCACCGCAGGAGAGCAGCCTGCTGCGCTGGCTGAAGGAGCGGCGTATCACCGAAGTCGAATGCCTGGTGCCCGACATCACCGGCAACGCGCGCGGCAAGATCATTCCCGCCGATAAGTTCTCGCACGACTACGGTACCCGCCTGCCCGAGGGCATCTTCGCCACGACTGTCACCGGCGAGTTTCCGGATGACTACTACGAACTGACCTCGCCGTCGGACTCGGACATGATGCTGCGCCCGGATCCGGATACCGTGCGCATGGTGCCGTGGGCCGCCGATGCCACCGCGCAGATCATCCATGACTGCTACACCAAGAATGGCGAGCCGCATGAGCTGGCGCCGCGCAATGTGCTGCGTCGCGTGCTGGCGGCCTACGCCGAGCTGGGCCTGCGCCCGGTGGTGGCGCCGGAACTGGAGTTCTTCCTGGTGCAGAAGAACACCGACCCGGATTTCCCGCTGTTGCCGCCTGCCGGCCGCTCCGGTCGCCCGGAAACAGCGCGGCAGTCGTATTCGATCGATGCGGTCAACGAGTTCGACCCCATCCTCGACCTGATGTACGACTACGCCGATGCCATGAAGCTGGACGTGGACACGCTGATCCACGAATCCGGCGCGGCACAGCTGGAAGTCAACTTCACCCATGCCGATGCGATGGATCTGGCCGACCAGGTTTTCCTGTTCAAGCGCACCATGCGCGAGGCGGCGATGCGCCACGGCGTGTACGCCACTTTCCTGGCCAAGCCGATGGAGAACGAACCGGGCAGCGCCATGCACATCCACCAGAGCCTGGTGCGGGTGAGCGATGGCAGCAACGTGTTCGCCGGTGAGACCGATGCCGAAGGCGAGTTCAGCCCGGTGTTCGGCCATTATCTTGGGGGGCTGCAGAAGTATGCGCCGCAGGCGATGGCGTTCTTCGCGCCGAACGTCAATTCCTATCGACGGCTGGTGTTCGGCGAGGTGTCGCCGAGCAACGTGCACTGGGGCTTCGACAACCGCACCTGCGGCCTGCGCGTGCCGCTGGATACACCGGAGAACATGCGGGTGGAGAGCCGATTCGCGGGCTCCGACGCCAATCCCTACCTGGCGATGGCCGCCACCCTGGCCTGTGGCCTGCTCGGCATCCGCGAGCGGCTGGCGCCGGACGCGCCGGTCACCGGCAGCGCCAAGGAGCTGGGCTACAACCTGCCGCGCTCGCTGGGCGAAGCGCTGGACGGGCTTGAGCGCTGCGGCGAACTGCAGGCGCTGCTGGGCGAGCGCTTCTGCCGGGCCTACATCTCGGTCAAGCGCAAGGAGTACGAGACCTTCTTCCGTGTCATCAGCTCGTGGGAGCGCGAGTTCCTGCTGCTGAACGTGTGAAAGCGTGGAATAGAAAAATCCGCCGCCGGGGGGTAGGCTGGCATCCGTCGCCGGCCCGAGCCGGCCCCCCTCCCCGCATTCTGGAGCACCCGATGAAGCTGCGTATCCTCACGCTCGGCCTGGCCTCCGCCATGCTCGCCGCCTGTGGCGGTGGCAACGGTGGCAGTCAGGACAGCCAGGTCCTGAACGTCTACAACTACAGCGATTACATTGCCGAGGACACCATCCCGACCTTCGAGAAGGAAACCGGGATCAAGGTGACCTACGACGTGTTCGACAGCGATGAGATGGTCGAGACCAAGCTGCTGGCCGGCAACAGCGGCTACGACGTGGTGGTGCCGACGCTGAACTTCTTCGGCCGGCAGATCCAGGCGGGCGTGTTCCTGCCGCTGGACAAGAGCAAGATCCCGAACCTGGCCAATCTGGACACGGCGGTGATGAAGCGCATCGCCACCCAGGATCCGGACAACCGCTACGGCGTGCCGTACATGGTCGGCACCACCGGCATCGGCTACAACGTGGACATGCTGAAGGAGCGTTTCGGCGGCAGCACCGACATCGCCAACAGCTGGGACCTGGTGTTCAAGCCGGAGAACATCAGCAAGATGAAGGACTGCGGCGTGACCATCCTGGACACGCCGGCTGACATGATCCCGATCGCACTGCACTATCTGGGCCTGGACCCGCACAGCGGCGATCCGGCCGAGCTGCAGAAGGCGGCCGACCTGTTGAAGTCGATCCGCCCGTACGTGCAGAACTTCCACTCCTCGCAGTACGTCGGTTCGCTGGCCAACGGCGGCACCTGCCTGGTGGTCGGCTGGTCGGGTGACATCATCCAGGCCCGCGACCGCGCCGAGGAGGCCAGCAACGGCGTGCATGTCGCCTATTCGATTCCGAAGGAAGGCGCACCGCAGTGGTTCGACATGCTGGCGATCCCGAAGGACGCCAAGCATCCGGAAGCCGCTTACAAGTTCATCAATTACCTGCTGGAGCCGAAGGTCGCTGCGGCCAATACCAACTTCATCCACTACGCCAACCCGGTGCCGACCGCGACCCCGCTGGTGGACGAGGCGATCCGTACCGACCCGACCATCTACCCGCCGGCCGATGTGGCCGCGAAGATGTTCACCTATTCGATCAACACCCCGGAGACGGACAAGCTGTACACCCGTCTGTGGACCGAGGTGAAGACCGGCAGGTGAGATGACGGTGGCGCCGGGCCATGCCCGGCGGGTGCGGGCAGACGTCAGCGCACAGGAAACGGAGGCCAATGGCCTCCGTTTTTTTTTCACCTTGCCTCCGCATCGCTTCCCCTACCGTCCCGTATGGCACCGACCACCGCCTTCAGACAATGACCGAACAGCCCCAGCGCGCCGACGCCGCCCCTGACGAAACGCCTTCCACCGAGGACAAGCCATCGCCGCTGAAGAACCCCAAGGTCCGCTGGACGCTGGCCATCATCGGCGTCGTCGTCGTCATCGCCCTGGTTGCCTGGCTGATCTACCACCTGCTGGTCGGCCGCTACCTGCAGGACACCAACAACGCCTATCTGCAGGCCGACGCTGTCGCGGTCGCTCCGCGCATCAACGGTTACGTCACCGAAGTGCTGGTGCAGGACAACCAGTGGGTCAAGGCTGGCGAACCGCTGCTGCGCATCGACCCGCGCACCTACCGTGCCACGCTGGACCAGGCCGAGGCCGTGATCGCCGTGCGCGAAGCCGACATCGCCGCTGCTGCCGCTGGGGTGCAGGGCCAGCAGTCCAGCCTGCTGCAGGCACGCACCCAGCTCACCGCGGCCGCCGCCTCGCTGCGTTTCGGCCGGTCAGAGCTGGCGCGCTTCACCCCGCTGGCGGCCAGTGGTGCCGACACCCATGAACACGTTGAAAGCCTGCGCCACGATGTCGAGCGCGCCCAGGCCCAGTACGATGCGGCCAAGGCACAGATCCAGGGCGCGCAGAGCCAGATCGAAGCCAGCCAGGCCCAGCTCGAGCAGGCCCAGGCCGGACTGAAGCAGGCGCAGGCCGACGCTGCGCAGGCCAGAGTGGCGTTTGAGGACACCGAGCTGCGCGCCCGCATCGATGGCCGTGTCGGCAACAGGACCGTGCAGGTCGGCCAGTTTGTTGCTGCCGGTACCCGCACCATGACCATCGTGCCGGTTGCTTCGCTGTACCTCGTCGCCAATTTCAAGGAAACCCAGGTGGGCCTGATGCGCGCCGGCCAGGCGGCCGAAATCAAGGTCGATGCGTTGCCAGGCACCCCATTGCGCGGCACGGTGGAGAGCATTTCGCCGGGTACCGGCTCGCAGTTCGCGCTGCTGCCGCCACAGAACGCCACCGGCAACTTCACCAAGGTCGTGCAGCGCGTGCCGGTGCGCATCCGGGTGGACGCAGGTGCCGAAGCACGCAAGGTGCTGGTGCCGGGCATGTCGGTGGAAGTGACCGTCGATACCCGCAATGCAAAGGATGCGCGCGAGCGCACCCAGGACGAGGCCGAGGCCATGGCCGCGCCGGCGCGATGAACGCCACCCGTGCCCACGCAGCACCTGTCGCCGGAGGCAAGGCGGATGCCGCGGCCTGGCTGGCCGTGGCGGCCGGCACCATCGGTTCGTTCATGGCTACGCTGGACATCTCCATCGTCAACGCCGCGTTGCCCACCATCCAGGGCGAAGTGGGCGCCAGCGGCACCGAAGGCACCTGGATCTCCACCGCCTTCCTTGTCTCGGAAATCGTGATGATTCCGCTGACCGGCTGGTTCGTGCGCACGCTGGGCCTGCGCACTTTCCTGCTGATCTGCGCCACGCTGTTCACTGCGTTCTCGGTGATGTGCGGCCTGGCCGATTCGTTGCCGATGATGATCGCCGGACGGGTAGGGCAGGGTTTTGCCGGTGGTGCGCTGATCCCGACCGCGCTGACCATCGTCGGCACGCGGCTGCCGCCGAAGCAGCAGCCGCTGGGTACGGCGCTGTTCGGCATGACCGTCATCCTGGGCCCGGTGATCGGCCCCTTGCTGGGCGGCTGGTTGACCGAGAACGTCAGCTGGCACTACGCGTTCTTCATCAACGTGCCGATCTGCGCCGGCCTGGTTGCCCTGCTGCTGCTCGGCCTTCCGCATGAAACGTCTGATTGGGGTGGGCTGCTGCGCGCAGACTGGCTGGGCATCGTCGGCATGACCGCCGGCCTGTCCGCGCTTACCGTGGTGCTGGAAGACGGCCAGCGCGAGCGCTGGTTCGAATCGACGATGATCGTGGTTCTCAGCATCGTCTCGGTGCTGGGCTTCGCGCTGCTCGCGCTTTCGCAGTTCACCAGCAAAGCGCCGGTCATCCGCCTCAACATCCTGTTCCAGCGCAGTTTCGGCGCAGTGTTCGTGATGGTGATGGCGGTGGGCATGATCCTGTTCGGGGTCATGTACATGATCCCGCAGTTCCTTGCGATCATCGCCGGCTACAACACCGAGCAGGCCGGCTATGTGCTGCTGCTGGCCGGCCTGCCGACCATCCTGCTGATGCCGTTGATGCCGAAGATGCTGGAAACGGTCGACGTACGCATCATGGTGTTCGGCGGCATGCTGTGCTTCGCCGCTGCCTGCTTCGTCAATCTGGGGCTGACTCCGGACAGCATCGGCCCGCACTTCGTCATAGGCCAGCTGCTGCAGGGCTGTGGGTTGGCGCTGGCGATGATGGCGTTGAACCAGGCGGCCATCACCTCGGTGCCGCGCGAGTACACCAGCGATGCGTCCGGCCTGTTCAACGCCGCGCGCAATCTCGGCGGCTCGATCGGGCTGGCCATCATTTCCACTTTCCAGGAACGCCGCACCACCCTGCACATCGATGCGATCGGCAGCAGCGTTACTGCAAACTCGACCATCGCCCAGGACGCGCTGCATGCCTACGGCCAGCAGCTGGGCGACGCGACCCAGGCGATGGCCGTGCTGGCGCAGACGGTGCAGATGCAGGCGATGGTGATGGCCTACAACGACCTGTTCTGGATCTTCGGCCTGATCGTGGTGGCCACCCTGCCGCTGGTCTTCCTGCTCAAGCCCCTGCCCAAGGGCGTTCCATTGGCGATGCACTGATGACTTCGACGACCTTGCCCGTTTCCCCCCTTCTGCGCCGGCTGTGCCCGGCCACCCTGCCGCTGCTGCTGGCGGGCTGCATGGTGGGGCCGGATTACGTGAAACCGGACGTGGCCACGGTCGCTACCGCGCAGGCGCAGCTCCCACGCGCGGCGCAGGCCGGCGTGCAGCCTGCCAGCCCGCCCAGCCAGTGGTGGCGCGCGCTCAACGATCCGCTGCTGGACCAGCTGGTGGACGAGGCGCTGCGCAACAGCCCCAACCTGCGCGCAGCCCAGGCCAAGCTGCTGGCCTCGCGCGCGCTGCAGCGCCAGCGCCGCGCCGAGCAGCTGCCCAGCGTGGGCGCGGCGGCGGGCTACGCCAACATCAAGGCACCGGATTCGCTGCAAAACAGCGTGCGCGGTCTGGGCGAGAACATCGCCGGGGTGGCCGAGGCCAACGGCCGTCCGCAGGAGGCGGCGCAGCTGCGCCAGCAGTTCGCCGATATCGATCTGGACACCGAGCTGTACGTGGCCGGCTTCGACGCCAGTTGGGAACTGGACCTGTTCGGCCGCCGACGCCGCGCGGCCGAGCAGGCCGCCGCCGAAGCCGAGGCCAACGCCGCAGCACTGGCCGATGCGCAGGTGCAGCTTGCCGCGGAACTGACCCAGGTCTACCTCGGCTACCGCAGCAGCCGCGAGCGTATCGCCCTGGCCGAGCACAACCTCCGAGCCGCCGATGAAAGCCTGCAGCTGACCCGTCAGCGTCGCCAACGCGGTGCGGATTCGGACCTGCAGGTGGAGCGCGCGCAGGCCCAGCTGCAACAGCAGCAGGCTGCGCTGCCGCCGCTACAGGCACAGGCCGACGAAGCCCGAGATGTGCTGGCCCTGATGGTTGGCCGCGAGCCGGGGGCGCTGGATGCGCGGTTGGCGGCAGACCAGCCGCTGCCGGTGCTGCCGGCCAGCGTCCCGGTGGACGATGCGGGCGCGTTGATCCAGCGCCGGCCGGATGTGCGCAAGGCTGAGCGCGAGCTGGCGGCATCCTCGGCGCAGATCGGCCAGGCGATCTCGGCGTATTTTCCGCAGGTGACCCTGCTGGGCAGCATCGGCGCGGGCGCCACCTCGGTTTCCGACCTGGGGCGGGATTCAGCCGCCACCATCGTCGCCCCGTTCCTGCGCTGGTCGCTGTTCGACTTCGGCGTGAACAAGGCCCGTGTGGCCCAGGCTCGGGCCGGCAATGAGGCCCGGTTGGCGGCCTACGAGGGCACGGTGCTGGCTGCACTGCAGGATGCCAACACCGCGTTGGCGCGCTTCGGTGCGGCCCGGCAGCAACTGCAGGCCAGTGTCCGCGCCGAGGCTTCGGCGGACCGTTCGCTGGCGTTGATGAGCCAGCGTCGACAGGTGGGTGCCACCTCGCAGATCGATCTGCTGGACGTACAGCGCCAGCGGCTGCAGGCGCAGGATGCCGCCGCCCAGGCGCGGCTGCAGTTGCTGGTGCGGTATGTGGCGCTGCAGAAGAGCCTGGGGCTGGGCTGGCAGGAGGCGCCGCCGGTGGCTGTTCGCTGATCCTCTCCGCCGGGCATGGCCCGGCGCTACCGGAGCCAGGCCATGCGGGTAGCGCCTGGCCATGCCCGGCGGGCAACGGCCGCTCGCCATACCCCGTCATACCGTCATCGCCCCCTGGCCGGTAGAATGGCGCCCGCTGTCCACCGCCCGCTCCCGGAGCCCCCATGCCCGTTGAAGCCCAGCCGGAAGCCGCCGCCGTTGATACGGTGAGTGCGCCCGGCTATCTCTCCATTCGCGACCTGCGCAAGGAATTCGACGGCTTCGTCGCCGTCGACGACGTCAATCTGGACGTGCGCAAGGGCGAGATCTTTGCCCTGCTGGGCGGCTCCGGCAGCGGCAAATCCACCCTGCTGCGCTGCCTGGGCGGCTTCGAGACACCCACCAAGGGCAGTATCACCCTTGATGGGCAGCGTCTGGACGCGTTGCCGCCCTATCAGCGGCCGGTCAACATGATGTTCCAGTCCTACGCCCTGTTCCCGCACATGACGGTCGAGCAGAACATCGCGTTCGGCCTCAAGCAGGACGGGCTGGGCAAGGATGCGATCGGCAGGCGCGTCGGCGAAATGCTGGAGCTGGTGCAGATGGGCCACCTCGGCAAGCGCAAGCCGCATCAGCTGTCCGGCGGACAGCAGCAGCGCGTGGCGCTGGCACGCTCGTTGGCCAAGGGCCCCAAGCTGCTGCTGCTGGATGAGCCGATGGGTGCACTGGACAAGAAGCTGCGCTCGCAGATGCAGCTGGAACTGGTCAGCATCATCGAATCGTCGGGCGTGACCTGCGTGATGGTCACCCACGACCAGGAAGAAGCGATGACCATGGCCACCCGCATCGCGGTGATGGATGCGGGCTGGATCCAGCAGGTCGGCAAGCCGGACGAAGTGTACGAGCAGCCGGCCAACCGGTTCGTCGCCGAGTTCATCGGCTCGGTGAACCTGTTCGACGGCGTGATCGACGAGGACCTGCCGGAGTATGTGACCGTACGATCGCCGCTGTTCCCGGCGCCGATCTACATCGCCCATGGCATCACTGGATATGAAGGGCAGCCGGTCGCATTCGCGCTGCGCCCGGAAAAGGTGATGATCGGCAAGGACGAGCCGGAAGGGCACACCAACAAGGCACAGGGTGTGATCGAGGACATCGCCTACTTCGGCAGTCACTCGGTCTACCACGTGCGCCTTCCCAGTGGAGCCAAGGTGCTGGCCAACTTCGCCAATTCGCAGCGCTGGGCCAGCGATGGCCTGACCTGGGGTGACAGCGTGTGGGTGCACTGGCGCGACAATGACGGCGTGGTGCTGACCTCATGAGTGTCGCCGGGCTGAAGCGCTGGCTGCCGGGACTGCGCGCCACGGTGATCGGTGTCCCGTATCTGTGGCTGCTGCTGTTCTTCGCAGTGCCCTTCCTGATCGTGTTGATGATCAGCTTCTCGCACAGCCGTGTCGGCTCGCCGCCGTACACCTGGCTGCTGCAGTACGTGGACGGCGGGTTCTCGCTCAAGCTCAACCTCGAGAACTATCTGGCGCTGTTCCGCGATTCGATCTACGCCCAGGCGTTCCTGAGTTCCATCAAGATCGCAGCGATCTCCACCTTCCTGACCCTGCTGATCGGCTACCCGATGGCCTATGCCATCGCCCGGCTGTCGCCGGCGGCGCGCAACGTGGCGATGATGCTGGTGGTGTTGCCGTCGTGGACCTCGTTCCTGATCCGCGTGTACGCGTGGAAGGCGATCCTGGACCGCAACGGCCTGCTCGACCAGTTCCTGCAGTTCACCGGTCTGCAGACGCTGATGACCGGCATGGGGCTGCCCAGGCTGCAGCTGATCGATACGCCGACCGCGGCCTATATCGGTATCGTCTACTGCTATCTGCCATTCATGGTGCTGCCGCTGTACGCCAACCTGGTCAAGCATGACCACCGCCTGCTGGAGGCGGCCTACGATCTCGGTGCGAAGCCGTGGCAGGCCTTCCTGCGCATCACCCTGCCGCTGTCCAGGGCCGGCATCATCGCCGGCTGCATGCTGGTGATGATTCCGGCGGTCGGCGAGTTCGTCATCCCTGAGATGCTCGGCGGATCGGAGACGTTGATGGTTGGCCGGCAGCTGTGGAACGAGTTCTTCAACAACCGCAACTGGCCGGGCGCCTCGGCGATGGCGGTGGCGATGATCCTGCTGCTGCTGGTGCCGATCCTGCTGTTCAACCGTTCCCAGCAGCGCCTGCTGGAAGGGAAGCAGGCATGAGCCCGCGTACCGCCAAGGGCCTGGGTCTGGGCGTGCTGCTGCTCGGCTTCGCCTTCCTGTACCTGCCGATCCTGCTGTTGATGTTCTATTCGTTCAACAGTTCGCGGCTGGCGATGGTGTGGGCGGGCTTCTCCACCCGCGCCTACAGCGATCTGTTCGCCGACCGTGCACTGATGGACGCGATGTGGACCAGCCTGGTGGTGGCGTTCTGGACCGCCTGCACCGCCACGGTGCTCGGTACGCTGGCGGCCATGGTGATGACCCGATTCAAGCGTTTCCGCGGCAAGCCGCTGTTCGGCGCGCTGGTCACCGCGCCGCTGGTGATGCCGGACGTGATCCTGGGTTTCTCGCTGATGGCGCTGCTGGCCTCGATGGGGGCCATTCCGGGCTTCCCGGCGCGTGGACTGGCGACCATCTGGATCGCCCACGTCACCTTCACTCTGTGCTTCGTCACCGTGGTGGTGTCTTCGCGCCTGCAGGAAATGGATCTGTCGCTGGAAGAAGCGGCGATGGACCTGGGGGCCAGCCGGCTGACCGTGTTCACCCGCATCACGCTGCCGATCATCGCCCCAGCACTGGTAGCGGGCTGGCTGCTGGCCTTCACGCTGTCGCTGGATGACGTGGTGGTGGCCAGCTTCGTCGCCACGCCGGGCTCGACAACACTGCCGATGAAGGTCTTCGCTTCGGTCCGCATGGGCATCAGCCCGAAGATCAATGCGCTGGCCACGCTGCTGGTATCGGCGGTGTCGATCGCGGCGGTGATCGGCTGGTACATCAACGCGCGCGCCGAGAAGCGGCGCCAGCGCGACCTGCAGCTGGCCCGGCAGGACAACGGCTGATCCGGCAACGCGCGGCTCACGGGCAAGGGCGCACACTGGGGATCTGCCTGAAGGAGATCCCCCATGACTGTCGAGATCATCGATCCCACCACCGGCCAGGTGACCTACCGCCATGAACTGATGGGCGCTGCCGACGTCGAGCAGCGCCTGCAGGCCGCTGCCGACGCATTCCCGGGCTGGGCCGCACGTTCGCTGCAGGAGCGGGGTGCCGTCCTGCGAGGGATCGCCGCGCAGCTGCGCACGCGGCGTGACGAGCTGCAGCAGGCGATGACGCACGAGATGGGCAAGCTGAAGGCCGAGGCATTGGCCGAGGTCGACAAATGCGCGGCGGCCTGCGAGTACTACGCCGATCACGCCGCCGACTACCTCAAGCCCCAGCTGATCGATACCGAGGCACAGCGCAGCTACGTGCGCTACGAGCCGATCGGCTGCGTGTTCGCGGTGATGCCATGGAACTTCCCGGTCTGGCAGGTGTTCCGCTTCCTTGCGCCTGCCTTCATGGCCGGCAACGTGGCGCTGCTCAAGCACGCCAGCAACGTGCCCCAGTGTGCGGACCTGATCCTGGGGGTGTGCCGCGACGGTGGCCTGCCGGCCGGTGTGTTCGACGTTCTGCACATCGACAACGACCAGGCAGCCGAGGTGCTGCGCGATGCGCGGGTGAAGGCGGTGACGCTGACCGGCAGCGAACGCGCCGGGCGTTCGATCGCGTCCAATGCGGGCAGCCAGCTGAAGAAGTCGGTGATGGAGCTGGGGGGCAGTGACGCCTTCGTGGTGCTGGACGATGCCGACCTCGACAAGACCGTGGCGGCCGCAGTGAAGTCACGCTTCGACAACAGTGGGCAGACCTGTATCGCTGCCAAGCGCTTCATCGTGGTGGAGCGCGTGGCCGATGAATTCACCCGCCGCTTCGTCGAGGCGGCTGGTCAGCGCCGGTATGGCGACCCCAGCGAGCGCGAGACCACGCTGGCACCGATGGCCCGCGCGGACCTGCGCGACGAGCTGCACAAGCAGGTGCAGGCGAGTGTGGCCAAGGGGGCGCGGGTGCTGCTGGGCGGCGAGCCGATCGCGGACACGCATGCCGGCTATCCGGCCACCGTGCTGGACCAGGTCGGGCCGGGCATGCCCGCCTACGACGAGGAACTGTTTGGGCCGGTGGCGGCGGTGATCCGGGTCAAGGATGAAGAGGAAGCGCTGCGCGTGGCCAACGACACCCGCTTCGGGCTGGGCGGCAGTGTCTGGACCGGTGACCCGGTGCGTGGCGAGTCCTTCGCCCAGCGCATGGAATGCGGTGCGGCCTTCGTCAATGCCATCGTCAAGAGTGACGCGCGGCTGCCGTTCGGCGGCAGCAAACAGTCAGGCTTCGGCCGCGAACTGGCGGACCATGGCATCCATGAGTTCATGAACATCAAGACTGTCTACGTGGCCTGATGATGCATTCCGTGTGCCACGGTAAAGAAGCAGCCGAGCCCGAACCTGGGCTCGGCTCTACAACCACCGCGCGCGCTTGAACAACCGGTACAGGCCCACGCAGACACCGCCCACGCCGACGATCATCAGCGGGTACGCCCATGGCTGGCTCAACTCCGGCATGTGACTGAAGTTCATGCCGTACCAGCTCGTGATCAGTGTCGGCGCCGCCAGCAGGGCCGCCCACGCACCCAGCCGCTTTACGGTTTCGCCCTGCGCCAGCGTCACCAGCGAGAGGTTCACGCTCAGTGCGGTACCCAGCATCTCGCGCAGGGTATCGATCACGTCGCTGATGCGCACCGCATGGTCATGCACGTCGCGCACGTAGAGCTTCACTTCGTCCGGAATCAATTCGCCCTGGTAGCGGCGCAGCTGCGCCAGCACGTCCTGCAAGGGGGCCACGGCCATCCGCATCTTGTTCAACTCGCGCTTGAGCTCGTACAGGCGCACCACGGTGCTGCGCTTGTAGCTCTCGGCGAAGATGTCCTTCTCCAGCAGCTCCAGCGTGTCGCGGAAGCGGTTGGTGATCGGCAGGTAGTTGTCGACCACGAAGTCGGTGACGGCATACAGGCAATACGACGGACCCATCTTCAGCAGCTGCGGCTCGCGTTCCACCCGGGCACGTACTGGTGCATACGACAGCGAAGCACCGTGGCGCACGGTCACCAGGAAACGCGGCCCGAGGAAGGCGTGGGTTTCACCGTACTGGATGCGCTCATCGACCATCTGCGCGGTGGTCATCACCACGAACAGCGAGTTGCCGTAGGCTTCCACTTTCGGCCGCTGGTGCGCATTCCGCGCGTCCTCGATCGCCAGGTCGTGCAGGCAGAACTCCTCCTGCAGCTTCAGCAGCACGTCTTCATTGGGGTCGAACAGGCCGACCCAGACGAAGCCGTTGCCGCTGGCGATGACGTCGCTGATGGCGTCCAGGCTGATGTCATGGCGGACGCCCTGCTCATCGTAGTGGACGCAGTTGATGACGCAGGCGGGATTGGCCGAAGCAGGTGCGGCAGCGGAGGCGGGCAGTGACATGCCCGCCATCGTGCGTCAGTGCCGCGTATCCGACAAGTGACGATCGCGCCCCAGCACCCAGGCCAGGGCCGCATGGATCGGCAGCAGCAGCACGATCCATTGCACGTTGTACTGTGCCTGCAGGCTCAGCCAGTGCAGGACCAGCGCGGCCAGGGCCTGCAGTGCCACCAGCCACAGCACGACCGTGAACATGCGGCCCGGCGGGCGACGGCGCAGCAGCCGGACCGCGCCCGGCGGCAGCAGCACGCACAACGGCGAAAGCAGCAGCAGGTTGCGGTTGGCCCAGGCGGCGTAATGGGTGCTGAAGCCCCAGAGGAACACCAGCAGGCCACCTGCGACGGCACACAGCAGCCACAACGGCAGTCCCAGTCCGGCCAGCAGGCGCGGCCGGTTGCGCAACGCCAGCACGCCGGCAGCGATGGCCAGGCCGCACAGCAGCCACGGCCACCAGCGGCGCGGGAATTCCTTGGGCTCCGGATCGATGCGGTGCGGCAGCAGTTCCTGCTCGGACTGCACCAGCGGACGACCGTCGCTGTTGCGCGCCTGGCGCAGGGCATCGGCCAGGCGCATCGGCACGAACGCTTCCTGCCAGCGTGACAGCGGCTGATCGGCGAACGGGCCCAGGCCCACGTCGAAGCCCAGCCACATCCACGGCGCGGGCGAGGCCAGGCGGACCGATTCGCTGCGGTAGGTATTGCCGCGCGAGCGTCCGGACAGCTGCGCATGCAGTCCACCACCCAGCGCCTTGTCCAGCGTGTCGCGCACCATCGTCGCGCAGTTGGCGGTGTAGTAGTCGTAGTGGTAGCGCGCGTTCTCCGGCCTGGCCCGCTCGGCCAGGTCGGCGGCCAGTGCGCGCGCCTGGTCCGGGCGCAGATCCAGCCACTGCACGCTCGCTCCGCGGCCGGTCTCGTCGTAGTACGACAGGTCCTGCTGAAGGGGCAGCGCCACCAGGTAATACATCATGTCGCCACGCACGAAACGACCGATGAAGTCATCCTCGGACGGATCGAAGTAGCCGAAATTGTACGACGTTGCTTCACCACTGGCCGGATCGAGTACCACGATGGCGTCATGACCGAAACGCTCGAAGAACACCGTGCCGGGCTGCATCGTCACCACGCCGATGCGCGGCGCCGGGGTTCCGGCGACTGTAGCCGTCGCCTGCGCGAAGGCGATGGCAGGCACGGCCGTGGCCAGCATGCACAGTGCCAGCCACAGGGTGAGGACCAGCCCGCGCCGCTTCAAGCGTCGTCCTGCGCGTCCGGTGGCAGCACCGTCACGTGGAAGGCCTGTACCCGGCGCGCATCGGCACGCGCGACACGGAACATGAAGCGGTCCAGCGCCAGTTCGTCTCCGATCTCCGGAAGGTGACCGACCGCTTCCGTGACGAGGCCGCCGATGGTGTCGTAGTCCTCGTCGGAGAACGTGGCACCGAAGCGCTCGTTGAAATCCCCGATCGGGGTCAGGGCATCGACCACGTACTGGCCGTCGGCCTGGATCGCGATCTGTGCCGACGGGTCCTCGGCTTCGTCGTGCTCGTCATCGATGTCGCCGACGATCTGTTCCAGCACGTCCTCGATGGTGACCAGGCCGGCGACGCCGCCGTACTCGTCGACCACGATGGCCATGTGGTTGCGCGACAGGCGGAACTCCTTCAGCAGCACGTTGAGCTTCTTCGCTTCAGGAATCAGCACCGCCGGGCGCAGCAGTTCGCGTACGTTGGCCGGGCCGTGGTCGGCAACCACGCCGCGCAGCAGGTCCTTGGCCAGCAGGATGCCGAGGATGTCGTCCTTGTTCTCGCCATGCACCGGGAAGCGCGAATGGCCGGATTCGACCACCTGCTTCATCAGTTCCAGGAAGGGCGCTTCGACCGGCAGCGAGACCATCTGCGAACGCGAGATCATCACGTCGCCCACGGTCAGCTCGGCCACCGAAATGGCGCCTTCCATCATCTTCAGGGTATCGGCGGCGATCAGACCTTCTTCCTGCGCGGTGTGCAGGACAGCGACCAGCTCGTCGCGGGTATGGGGTTCGCCGGAGAATGCGGACGTCAGGCGTTCCAGCCAGCCGCGCTTCTTTTCACTGTGCTCCTGCAGGGAGCTACTACTGTCGTCTTCAGACATCTCTGGAAAAAGGGCACCCGGCATGCCGGGCGTTGGCGCCAGTCTAGCAGGATGTAGCGGCCTGTCAGCGCCCCCCGCTGCCGGGGCCGGTGATCGGGGGCGGCGCCAGTTCAGGCCGGGACGCCGGTGCTTCGGGCAGGTCCAGGCTGTAGGTGCAGCCGGCCAGCGTCCGGCCTGGGTGGGAGGCCACCGTTGAGACACTGAGGATGATCGACTCGATCTGCGCCTCGCCGGTGGTCGGGTCGGTCACGTCACGGCTGACCAGTTCGCGCCCCGCCATGAACTTGCCGTCCTGGTCGTATCCGGTCTCCAGCCCGAGCCGCCTGGCCAGTGGCCGGGGGTCGGCCTCATCGAGGATGGCCATGATGCTGGCACCGGCCATTGCGACCCGGTCCGTGCGGGTGCCGAACACCGTGATGGGCTGCGCCAGCCGGTACTCGCTCAGGAACCGGTTGCCCTGCGGCAGGGGTTGCAGGCCGCTGGCGACCGCTTTCAGCGGGTCGGCCAGCAGCGGTGCCAGCGCGGCATGGGCGGCCACGTCCTGGCGGCATTCGATCAGTGCCGGCAGGTCCAGCGGAGCGGCGGACGCAGAGGTGGCAAGCAGCAGGGGCAGGAACACAGCGGCACTCCGTGGTGGCGCCGAGCCTGGGCTCGGCTGCCTTCCGGTCAGGGGGGCGGCGGGCTCAGCGCTCGCCGGCGTAAGGGTCGGCGATGCCGAGCTCGGCCAGGATCTCGCGTTCCAGCTGCTCCATCGCCTCGGCTTCCTTGTCGTCTTCGTGGTCCCAGCCGAGCAGGTGCAGCACGCCGTGCACGGTGAGGTGCGCATAGTGGGCGTTGAGCGCCTTGCCCTGCTCACCGGCCTCGCGCTCGACCACCGGGGCACAGATCACCAGGTCGCCCAGCAGCGGGAACTTCACGCCCTTGGGCAGGCCTTCGGGCACTTCGGCCGGGAAGCTGAGCACATTGGTGGCGTAGTCCTTGCCGCGGTAGTGGCGGTTCAGCGACTGCCCCTCCTTGGCATCGACCACGCGGATCGCCAGGTCGGCTTCGCGGATCCGCCCCTTCAGGGCCGCGGCAACCCACCTGCGGAAGCTCACCGCGGCCGGCAGTCCGGCGCGGGGCAGGGCGTAACTGACGGCGACGTCCAGCCGTACGGGACCACGGGTCATGATGTCGCTCCGGGTTGGATCTGATGCAGGTCGCGGCGGTCGTAGGCACTGACGATGCGGGCCACCAGCGGATGGCGGACGACGTCGCGCGATTCGAAGAAGGTGAAGCTCACGCCCTCGACATCGCGCAGCACGTCGATGGCATCGCGCAGGCCCGATTTCAGATGCTTGGGCAGGTCGGTCTGGGTCAGGTCGCCGGTGACCACGGCGGTGGAGCCGAAGCCCAGCCGGGTCAGGAACATCTTCATCTGCTCGATGGTGGTGTTCTGCGCCTCGTCCAGGATCACGAACGCGTCGTTGAGCGTGCGGCCACGCATGTACGCCAGCGGTGCGATCTCGATGACGTTCTTCTCCAGCAGCTTCACCACCTTCTCCACGCCCATCATTTCGTACAGGGCGTCGTACAGCGGCCGCAGGTAGGGATCGACCTTCTGGGTCAGGTCGCCGGGCAGGAAGCCGAGCTTCTCGCCGGCCTCGACCGCAGGCCGCACCAGGATCAGGCGCTGCACGCGCGACTCGTTCAGCGCTTCCACCGCGCTGGCCACGGCCAGGAAGGTCTTGCCGGTACCGGCCGGGCCGATGCCGAAGTTGATGTCATGGGTGGCGATCTGGTGCAGGTAGCGGCCCTGGTTGGCGCCGCGACCGCGCACGGTGCCACGCTTGACCCGGATCGCCACGTCCTGTGCTTCGTACGAGCGTTCGGCGATCTGCTCCACGTTGGCCTGGGCCAGGCGCAGGTGGATGGCGTGGTTGTCGAAGGTGGTCTCGCCGGCTTCGGCGTACAGGGCCTCGATCAGCTTCTGCGCTTCCACGCTGGCTTCCTTCGGTCCACTGATACGGAACACGAAGCCGCGATTGGCGATCTCCACGCCGAGTTTCAGTTCGATCTGTCGCAAATGGCCGTCGAACGGGCCGCACAGGTTGGCCAGGCGCGCGTTGTCTTCCGGCGACAGGGTGAAGTCTCGATGCTCGATGTTTTTCATTGCTGGAGGTGGGGCGGAAGCCTTCCACCACAGTGTCTTCAAGGGGAAACAAGGGTAGCGCGCGGGGGCGCACACGGCCAGTACGGGGGTTGCTACGCGGTCTTCCACACGGGGTGTGGATCGGGCCTGCGGGAACCTGTGGATAGACGTTCGCAATGCTTGTGCCACAAGCTTCCTGCGCCGGTGGTGAAAAAAGCGTCACGACCGGGTGGGGAACGGAAACCGGAAGCAGCGGTGGCCACGGGAAGGTTCACAGGCATTGAGCGTCGGGGCGGAGCGCCCGGCCAGGGAGAGGTCATGGATGTTTCACATACGGCAGCTGCGCACGCGCCGCTGGCGGGGCTCGGGTCGAACGGGCAACTGCATCGGCTGCAGGCTGAGGGCCTGCCTCCCTTGTTCGTCGAACAGTGGTGGGGCCACGAAAGCCTGGTCAACGGTTTCGATTACTGGGTAGATGCCGTGCACCCGGATGCGGGCCTGTCATGCGCAGACTGGCCGGGACTGAGCGCCGCGCTGGTCACCTGCCTCGATGATGGCCAGGACCACCATCGCTGCGGCTACATCGCCGCCGCTCACCTCCTTGGCGCAGACGGCGGTCTGGCGCGCTATCGGCTGCATCTCGTGCCATGGACGTGGTTCCTGCGGCATGCGCGGCGCAGCCGTGTCCATCAGCAGCGGACCGTCCGGGACATCGTCGAGGACGTGTTCGGCACGCACAGCGGACTGGCCCGCTGGCGCTGGAGCGACGATGCCCTGGCCGCTCTGGCCGCCGCACCCGTGCGTGACTGCTGCATCCAGTATCGGGAGCCGGACCTTGAGTTCGTGCAGCGGCTGTTGGCCGATGAAGGCATTGCGGGCACGTTCGAGAGCGACAGCAGCGGCGGATTGACGCTCGTGCTGTTCGCCGACAGCAGCGTGCAACCTGAGAATCCACAATCGGCCCGAGACGGCGGTATCCGTTTCCACCGTGACGACGCCACCGAGCGCGCAGATGCCCTGCAGCAGCTGGGCAGGTGGCGTCGGCTGGGCAGCAGCCGGCTCTCGCTTGTCACCGACGATGGCCCGGCGGCCACCGTCCGACATGCGCAGATGCCACTGCAGGACGCCGGGCGCAGCCCGCGCGAGGTCTATGAGCCGGTGGGCACCCACGCCCTGGCTGGCGCCGATGAGGGGTATCGTCGCGCGCGGCGAGCAGCTGAAGCGCACGAGGCCGGCAGTGCAGGCTGGCTGGCGGCAGGCAGCGTACGCAGCCTGCAGGTCGGTCGCTTCATCCGCGTTCTGGCCGCGGGCGCTGGTTCGACGCCGAGCCTGCTGCCGACCGAACTACTGCATTACGGGTGCAATCCGCCGCCGATCACGCAGGGGGCGGAGCAACCACGCGCTGCGGCACCGGCCCGCTGGCTTGAGGCCGGTTCAGCCATGCCCGGCGTGGCGCTGGAGACAAACGCGCCCCTGGGTTATGCCAATCGCTTCCGCGCCGTCGATCGGAATCGACCGTGGCGGCCCGTGCTGGCCGATGGCACCGGCGAACGCATCCACCCGCGGCCGCTCGCGCCAGGCCATCAGACCGCTACGGTCATCGCTGGCGATGGCCGTGATGATGCCGCTCTGTACGCCGATCACCTGGGCCGGGTACGGGTACGTCTGCATCTTCAGGACGCCACAGATGCCGGTACGACCTGTTGGCTGCGGGTCGCGCAGCGCTACGCTGGACCGGGCGTCGGTGCACAGTTCCTGCCGCGTGTCGGCCAGGAGGTGGTGATCGGCTTTCTGGACGGGAACATCGATCAGCCCTTGGTGCTGGGCGCGCTGTACAACGGTCGTGGCGAGGCGGGCGTTGCGCGCACCCCGGCCGGAGCAGCGGCCGCAGACGAAAGCGGCGGCCTGTTCGGGCATGCCACCGACTCCCGCCCGAGCGCACAGGGCAATGCGGCCGGCGGCCATGCGCCTGTCTGGCACGCGATGGCACCGGGGCAGGACCAGCACCGGCATGCCGGGGCGGTATGGGGCATCCAGTCACGGGAATGGTCCGGAACGGGTTACAACCGGCTGGCCTTCGATGATTCCGACGCACAGCTGCGCGTGCAGCTGGCCAGCAGCCACGCCAGCAGCGAGCTGAATCTTGGTCATCTGCTGCACATGGCTGACAACCATCGTGGTTCCCTGCGCGGAGAAGGCGCGGAACTGCGCACTGACGCGTGGGGCGCGCTGCGTGCCGAACGGGGCGTCTGGTTGACCGCGCGTGGCCACGCTGCGCTGTCACCCGCAGGCGAAGTGGCTGCGGCCGGCGCGCTGCTGCAGCAGGCCGCCCTCCTGGCCGCGTCCAGCCATGGCGCGGCTACGATGCACGGCACGGCTGGCTTGGACAGCCACGCAGTACGGGAGGACAGCACCGGCGTGGCAGGTCTGCAACGGGTTGCGCGGGCCAGTGTGAACGGACTTTCCTATGCGCAGGCCAGCGCCGATGACGAGGGCCGCCCCGCGCCCGGCGATGTTCCGCATACCGGCCAGCCAACGCTGGGCCTGCATGGGCAGGCCGGTCTGATGATGGTGGCCGGGCAGGCACTGCACTGGGGCGGTGCCCGGAATGTGGCACTGTCCAGTGGCGGGCACACCGATGCCAACGTGGCCGGCGGTGCGCGCCTGCACGCGGCGCAGGCGGTGGGCATGCTGGCGGCCAGTGGCCGCAGCTTTGCCGGTGATGCGGCATTGACCATCGTCGCTGGGCAGGAGGTACTGGACATCCGGGCCCAGTCCGAAACGATCCACCTGCAGGCGCGCAGCACCGTGCGTGCAGCGAGCGGGCAAGGGGCTGTGGAGCTTGCCGCACCGCGCACCCTGCACATCGCCACCGCCGGTGGCGCCAGCATTGCGCTGGAAGATGGCAACCTGGTGCTGGTCTGCCCCGGCACGGTGACCGTGCAGGCCGGGCAGCGCACCTTCGTCGGCCCGGCGCAGCTGACCCGTCCCCTGCCGGACATGCCGTCCAGCGCGCTGGACGGGCAGGTTCCGAAACTTGCCTTCAGGCTGCAGGACATCCCGGGCCCGCAGGGTGTGCCGCTGGGCGGGCAGCCCTGGAGGATCGTGCGCACGCACCGCGCCCTGGACGATGAGCAGCGTGACAGCGCCCTGCTGCCGGAACGCTGGGCCGAGACCCTGGCCGAAGGTGAGGCCGACGCACAGGGCGATGTCAGCCTGGACGATGCGCTGTGCGCGAGGATCTGGAGTGACGCAGGCCGCCATCCCGGCTGCCTGTTCCTGGTACACGGAATCGACGTGATCCCGCTGCAGCGGCCCCGGCCATGCAGCGGCTCCCCGGGGGTGCGGGCAACCCTGGACACGCTGGAGGCGATCAACTATGGCAAGAGTCTGGCCGACCTGCCCGACGATGCCGCACTGCATGCCTACCGGCAGCGCGCCGAGTACGAGTTCCAGTCCCACATCGACGCCAGCCCGGCCCGGCGCAAGGAGATCTGATCATGGCAGACGCCAACGCATGGGGCAGGGTCGAGCGCGCCTCCCTCATCTGCAGGGATGGCCAGAAAGGCACGACCAGCGGCGACTACTACGCACCACCGGACCGTCAGTTCGCGCCGGTGCGGCACGGGAACCGCGTCGACGCGTTCACCGACGGGCGCTCGGCCATGAAGGCGATGGCCGATGCCATCCGCGGCGCGCAGAAATTCATCTTCATCGCCGACTGGCAGATGAACTTCGATACCGAGATGGACGCGCGCGGTGACGCGCACTCCGCGCGGCTGAGCGAGCTGCTGTTCGACGCTATCAACCAGCGCGGCGTGGATGTGCGGGTACTGCTCTACGACAGCGTGGAGGCGGCCGCCTACACCCACGAGAACGAGGTACGCACGGCGCTGTACAAGATGCAGGATGACAAGACGCCCGGGCAGATCCAGGTGGGCCTGCACAACCCGGCGACCGGCCGCGCTGATGCCTTCAACATCGCCTTCTCGCACCACCAGAAGATCCTGGTGGTAGACGGACGCATCGGCTTCGTCGGAGGACTCGACGTCGCCCATGGCCGTTGGGACGACGGCAACTTCGACGTGGTCGACGACCCGACGCTGCACGTGATCAATGACCATTACAACAACTGCCTGAGCAAGTATCGGAGCATGACGGATGATGAGACGGAGCTCACGCTGGACAAGCCCGATACCAGCCCGGATGCGGCAGGCCGCGTCCGTCCCGGCTTCGCACAGGCGTATGTGCCTGGCATGGCCATCGCACTGGACCAGATGAAGGCGCAGTGGGATGCCGGGGCCGCATTGGCGGAGCTGCAGGACTATGCAGACAAGCTGGGCGTACCCGACGCGCTTGAGCGCGAAGGCCTCAGGAAGATCGCCGAGTGGATCATCCCCGGCATGGAAGAGGGGATGGCGGTCAAGCGCACCGTCGCGCGCACGTTCCTGGCCATCCAGACGACACTGGAGGAGATCGGCAAGGAATATGCAGATGTCATTGCCGCGTCGAACCGTGCCGCCGACGAAGCCATCAAACTGAATCCGGTCCAGGCGGCTGCCGCAGCAGGGCGTGCGGTGGCAGGCTTCAGCGCCATCCAGGCGAAGAAGTTCGGCAGCTGGCTCGACCAGCAGAAGAACGACATCCGGGCGGCAGCGCTGCGGCCCTTCCAGACTGCAGAGAAAGCGGCGGGCTACCTGCTCGATCCGCGCAGCCTGCGCGCGGACATCGAAGGCCGACTCAGCGAAATAGAAGCAAAGATCGACAAGGCGAAGAAAGACTGGGAATCGCTGGTGCAGTGGATCAATACGCCGGTTGATCGCACCCAGCGGCTGCTCGACAGTGGCCGCCAGCCTCGCATGCCCTGGCAGGACGTGCACGCGCAGATCGCGGGCCCGGCCGTGTTCGATATCTGCAGCAACTTCATGCACCGCTGGAATGCCATGGTCTGGCAGAACCAGCGCGGCGACCGGACCATCGGCTCGCTGCTGCGCAAGGGGCTGAACACGGGCCTTCGCAAGACCAATGAATGGCTCGACACAGCGCTGCCCGAGCAGACCACCCTGGCGCGTGGCATGGAACTGACGCCATTGAGCGATCAGTGGCTGCAGTCCATGGGGGGCATGCAGGCGGTGTTCGGTAACCTGACGGTGCCGGGCACGGCGGGAAAGATCAGCGTGCAGATCGTGCGTTCCTCGGGCACCGCCCTGCATGCGCTGGAGAAGAAGGGGTGCAGGGAACTCGGCCTGAACCTGGACGACGCCAGCTGCCTGCAGCCGTACTGGGAGCGTGAGCAGCCGATGCACTCCATTCTCGACGCAATGGTCAACTGCATCGCATCGGCCAGTGCCTACATCTATCTGGAAACGCAGTTCCTCATTTCCGACTGTGGCTGGTCCGACGCGGATCCGGGCAGCGTGGTGGAAACCGCAGTGAAGGGCGGGGAGCGGCGGGATGCGACGGATGCCGAAAAGGCGAAGCTTGGTCACGTGGAACGCGGTGTGGCCATGAGCGGCCCGGTAGGCAGGGCCGACATCGTGCAGGATGTTGTGGAGCGCAGGCAGGGAGTGAAGTCGGCGGCCAGCAACCCGCTGGTGGCCGCCCTGGCCGCGCGCATCCGCCGTGCGATCCTGGCCCGGCAAGGCTTCCATGTGTACATCACCCTGCCGGTGCACCCGGAGGGCAGCCTGGCAGACGGTGCCGTGGTGAAGCAGCAGTACTGGGTGCAGCAGACCCTGCTGCGTGGTGACGACAGCCTGATCCGGCGCATCTGCCGATCATTGATCGCACGCGACAAGGACATCCGCGAGGCCAGCGTGGAGGAGGCCGACCTGCAGGCCGAGGTCAAGGCCGGGCGCTGGAAGGAATACCTGTCGGTGATGAATCTGCGCAGCTACGGCGTGCTGGCCGAAACGCGCAGAAGCGATCATCTGCCGCCGCACACGATCGGCTCCGAGCATGGCCCCTCCCTGTATGTGGTGACCGAGCAGTGCTATGTGCATTCCAAGCTGCTGATCGTTGATGACGCGGTGGCGATCATCGGCAGCGCGAACTGCAATGACCGCAGTCTGCTGGGGACGGGTGATACCGAGATCGCCGCGGTGATCGTTGATGGCGAGGCGAAGCGGATGGATCTGGGCAACGGCGTGCAGGTAATAACCCGAACGTTTGCTCGGGAGCTGCGGTTGAAGTTGTGGAGGAAGTTTCTGGGGCAGGAGCTCAAGACGATGCCTGAGAAGGGGGATGAGTACTTCGCCTTTTCCAAGTTGGCTGAGGACTACTACCCGTGGTTCAACAAGAACGTGCCAACCTTGACGGTGGACAGGCCCGCAAGTGCCGAGACGTGGAGAAGCATCAGGAATCTTGCCGATTCAAATTCCGCCGCTTATCAGCGTGTCTTCACCAATGTCCCCCGCGACTCGTTCCCTCGCTACGACTCCGTGCTTCATGGATTCCCCGCCGCAGGCCTGAGTGACAAAGGGCACGTCAAACGCATCCTGTACGCGCAGCCGGCGGACCTGCAACCAGAGTTCATGCTGGAGCCAAGCGTTGTAAGCAACTACGTGACCGGTGCGGTAGGTCGGCACGATGCAGAAAGGGCGACAAAGATGCTGAGAGGTAATGAAGAGCGCAAGGGAATTCAGGGCTTCTGGGTCACCATGCCGCTACTCTGGGGCAGCGGCATGGATGACCCTGCTGCCGCGATGCCGAACGAGATCATTGCAGTCGCGCCTGTTCAGAGGGATAGGTCAACTGAACTGGCTTACTCCAGTCGGCAGGTCCCCGGGGAACACGGAGAGCAGGTATGAGTGGGTATCAACTGTTGAGGGGATTCCTCGTTCTTGGTGGCCTGTGCGCCGTACAGACTGCGCTTGCCTATTGTGGTTCGTCAAACGAGAAGAATGCACCGATTTACGGCAATGAAGTAGTGCTCAAGTTCTCGCCGAGGGAGGTTGGCGAAGGGTCTGCAGTAGCCGCCAGTCTTGATCGTGCGAACGCGACGGCCCCCTTTGTGCGGATTGACATAAATCCACCGGTCAGTGAGCTACACAACAAGCCATTCAACTCGAGTGGTGGTTCGGTCTACTACCTGGAAAGAGGCGTTCAAGGGCAACGGATATGTCGTGCCGAGCAATGGAAGAGGCGAAAGTCAAAGTTGATTGAGGCACAGGCCCCTGAAAGCCTGCACCCTGCAGTCAGGCATGTGTATCCATATTTCGAGCTTTACAAGACGCAGGAGCTTGACTATGACGGGTCAGGTCAATTGACGTCGATTCATGCAACTGACGCGAAAGGGCATAGGGCGACAACCTTCTGTGCGCTCTATGATGGTGATGGTCGCATAGAAGTAGCGAATGAGAGCTCTGGGTTGATTGTCTCGGATAAGCCAGATTTTCAGTGTGCGCAGCTCCGCGATATGCCATCCCGCACTTCAACTCGATACTTCACTTATCGACCGGATGGATCGCGAGCTTCCGATGTAATCAAGGAAGCCACGCGTAAGCCAGGTGAGGACCCCAATCGCGAGGACACCGGCTTTGGAACCGAGGCCGCCGATGGTGCATGGACTGTGAGGGGCTTCGTCAATGTCGACGATGCTGAATTGGGGCGGGTCGCGGGTATTCGCTTCCATGGCAGTGAAAAGCGTGGGCTTCGTGGTGTTGAAAGTGAATCCTTCTCCATAGCGCCGTCGGACGCCACGGCTGTCTTTGCGCAACGCAGGCAAGAGCCCACTGATAAGCTGAAGTACAGGTTCCCTGGCGAACCTGTGCCACCAGAAATCGCCAAGGGGCTGTTCGAGGGAATCACCGACTACACCCGCGTCCGGGAATATCGCCATCGCTCGCATCGACGGATCTTCGAGGTCTTCGGACCGGGTGCCAAGCAGCCCCACGAACGCCAGTGGCGCACGCTGGATCTGAACCGCCAGGAGAACTACGACGCAAGCGGCAGGCTCACGCGGGTGATCCTGTTCGGCCCGGTTCCCGATAGTGGTGGCTACACCGAGAACCTGCGCGCATACGTAGAGAAGGGTGTGTTGAAGCTTACGCCGCTGACCAGCGGCTACAGCTCCTACCGCGTCTACGACTATGACGCAGCAGGCAACGAGACGCTCTCGTTCGTGTGCTGGCGCCATGAAGTCTCGACCAACAAGCCGTATGCCCATTTCCCCTGGTGGGAGCCCGATCCCCGTCCCAAGCGCAGTCGTGAAGCCGAACTGCAGTACGGCAGGACGCAGGTGGGCACACGCTGCGGGACGCCGGACGGCAGGATGATCATAGAGGGCATGGGACCGGTGAAGAAGCTGATGGAGACCCGGTACGGATTCGGGACGACGAAGCTGGGATTCCTGAGCGAGTAGCGCGGTGCGTCCTTCTGAGGCTCAGAGCAGACCCGCTAAGCGAAGGTTGCGGCCAGCAACGAGGCCCGGCGGGCTCGCCCCTGAGACCCACCGCTTTTCCACAATCACTGTGGAACGACGCGCAATCAACCTGTGGATAGGTGACGCAGAGCCTTCTGCACAGAGGGTATGCGTGGCGTGGTGAGAAAATCACCACGACTGCTGTGTGGGGGCAAGCCGTACATGGCTCCCCCCCGCCCCGGCGATCAGCCTTCCGTCACCACCCGCCCGCGCAGCGAATTGGTCAATGCCTCGGTGATCACCACATCCACGAACTGACCGATCAGGCGTGCCGGCGCCGGGAAGTTCACCGAGCGCATGTTCTCGGTCTTGCCGGTCAGCTCATTCGGGTTCTTCCGCGATGGGCCTTCCACCAGCACCGTCTGCACGGTGCCGACCATCTTCGCGGAAATGCCGGCGGCGTGCGCGTTGATTCGTTCCTGCAGGCGCGACAGCCGCGCATGCTTCTCGGCATCGCTGAGCGTGTCTTCCAGGTCGGCGGCCGGAGTGCCCGGGCGTCGCGAATAGATGAAGGAGAAGCTGTGGTCGAAGCCGATGTCCTCGATCAGCTTCATGGTCTTCTCGAAGTCCGCCTCGGTCTCGCCAGGGAAGCCGACGATGAAGTCCGAACTGATCGAGATGTCCGGGCGCACCGCGCGCAGCTTGCGGATCTTCGACTTGAACTCCAGCGCGGTGTAGCCTCGCTTCATCGCCGACAGGACGCGGTCGCTGCCGGCCTGCACCGGCAGATGCAGGAAGTTGGCCAGCTGCGGCACATCGCGGAACGCGTCCACCAGCGAGTCGCTGAACTCCAGCGGGTGTGAGGTGGTGAAGCGGATGCGGCCGACGCCATCGATCTCGGCGATGGTGCGGATCAACAGGCCCAGATCGGCGAACTCGCCATCGCCATACGGGCCACGGTAGGCGTTGACGTTCTGGCCGAGCAGGTTGATCTCGCGTACGCCCTGCGCGGCCAGCTGTGCCACTTCCACCACCACGTCCTCGAATGGACGGCTGACTTCGGTGCCGCGGGTGTAGGGCACCACGCAGAACGAGCAGTACTTCGAGCAGCCTTCCATGATCGACACGAACGCCGACGCGCCTTCAGCGCGCGGTTCCGGCAGGCGGTCGAACTTCTCGATTTCCGGAAAGCTGATGTCCACCTGCGGTCGCTTCTGCTCGCGACGCGCACGGATCAGCTCCGGCAACCGGTGCAGGGTCTGCGGGCCGAACACCAGGTCCACGAACGGCGCGCGCTTGATGATGGCCTCGCCCTCCTGCGAAGCGACGCAGCCACCGACGCCGATGATGACCTCGCGGCCCTGGTTCTTCAGCCCCTTCCAGACGCCGAGCTGGCTGAACACCTTCTCCTGCGCCTTCTCGCGGATGGAACAGGTGTTGACCAGGATGACGTCGGCATCCTCCGGGGTGTCGGTCAGCACCAGGCCGTCGCTGGCGGCGAGCACGTCGGCCATCTTGGCCGAGTCGTACTCGTTCATCTGGCAACCGTGGGTCTTGATGTACAGCTTGCCCTTGATCTGCTCCGGCGTGCGCGGAGCGGAGGGCAGGGCAACGAGCGGGGTGCCGCCCGGCGTGGCGGGCGGAAAGACGTCTGGCGTCCCGGTCATGGCGCTTAATCCATTCGGGTGGCGGGAAAGCGGGCAATTCTACCCGCATCCTGCGCCTCCCGCCGCGGTGCACGCTCATGGGGCACGGCCCCTGCCGCGCCCGGTAGCGCCGGGCCGTGCCCGGCGGGCGCCCTTACGCCGCGATCAGCTCCGCGTCGATCTGCCGCGACCGGTCGAAGGCCGTCAGTGCGCCCATCCGGGCGATGTAGTCCGCCGTGGCGGGGGCGGGCTGCACCAGCCCGAAGTCGGTGGTCCATTTCAGGGCATTGCCCCACAGCACGTCGGCGGCGCTCATTTCCTCACCCAGCAGGTAAGGCCCCTGCGCCAGCTGCGCCTCAATCACCTGCAGGACGGTTTCGGCGTCGTTGTAGGGCGACATCGACTGCGGGGGCGGGTCGCGGCGCATCGCGCGGTCGATCATCGCCGGCTCGAAACAGGCGCCGTAGAACGCCATCCAGCGCAGGTAGGGGCCGCGCAGCGGCGAGCCGATCGGCGGCGCCAGGCCGGCTTCGGGGTAGAGATCGGCCAGGTACAGGTAGATCGCCACCTGCTCGGTCACCAGCGCGCCCTCATGGAGGATCGCCGGCACTTTGCCCATCGGGTTGATGGCCAGGTAGGCCGGGGCCAGGTTGGCGCCGGCTTTCAGGTCCAGCACATGCAGGCGGTAGTCGGCACCCAGGGCTTCAAGCAGGGCCACGGCGCCGCTCGAGCGTGAACGGGCAGCGTGATAGAGGGTGATCTGGCGGGACGTCATGGCAGTGCTCCTTGCAGCAGAGGGGTGAACTGGGGCCCATGCTGGGGCACTATTGCGGACGACTTCTGTCCTCGATCTCTCATGCGCCATACTGCTCATCGCCTGCTCCGCCTGATCGCCCTGCTGCAGGCCCGCCGACAGTGGTCGGGGGCTGAACTGGCCGAGCGCATGGGGGTGGACCGGCGCAGCATCCGCCGCGACATCGAGCGCCTTCGTGAGCTGGGCTATCCGGTCAGGGCATCGGCCGGGGTAGGGGGCGGCTATCAGCTGGGGGCGGGCGCACCGGTACTGCCGATGCTGCTGGACGAAGAGGAGGCGACGACCCTGGCCATCGCCCTGCGTGCGGCCTCGGCCACGGTGGCCGGCATCGACGAGACAGCGCGCGGTCTGCTGTCCAAGCTCGACCCACTGGTGCCGACCCGCCGCCGCCAGCAGGCTGGCGAGGTGCACGCCGCCACCGCGACGCTGTCGGATCTGCCTTCCACCGATGCACGTCTGCTGGGGCGCCTGGCCCAGCATTGCCGCCAGGCAACCCGGCTGGCCTTCGAGTACCGCAGCGCGCAGGACGCGGTGACCCAGCGCGAGGTCGAGGCCCAGCATCTGGTCAACTACGGACGTCGCTGGTACCTGCTGGCCTGGGATCTGGGCCGCCAGGACTGGCGCACGTTGCGGGTGGACCGGATGGGCGCGGTGCGCGCGCTGGCCGAGCCCGGCCTGCATCGGCGCACGCCCGCACCACCCGATGTGATGGTGCGGCAGGCGGTCAGCCAGGCGCCGTTCGCACTGCAGGCGGTGCTGCGCCTGGCCGGCAGCCACACCGAACTGGAAGGTCGCATTCCCCCCTGGTGTGGCGTGCTCGAAGCCGATGGTGCCGATCACTGCCTGCTGCGCATGGGCGCGGAAAGCCGCGGCATGATGCTGGCGCAGATTCTCAGCCTCGACCGGGTGCCGCTGGAGCTGTGGACCACGCCGCCGGCGCTGCGCCAGGAACTGGCGCAGCGCCTGGGCGGGCTGGCGCAGCTGCTGGCTGTGCCTGACGTCACAGGCTGAGCCGCACGGCTTGGCAACGCGGGGCGAAGCTGGGACACTCGCGGCCATGAAGGGGAGACTGGGGACAACGGCGATCATCATCGCTGCGCTGACCGCTGCGCCGGCCAGCGCCGGCACCCTGTACAAGTGCCAGGGGGCAGACGGGGTCACCAGCTATGTGAGCAAGCGTGTGGCCGGTGCCCAATGCAGCACCATCAGCTACAGCCGGGAGGCCGCCCGCCCGGCCCGCCCGGCAGCGACTGTTGCCAGGCCTGTGCCGGCCACCGTGGCCAGCATCGAGCGCAATCCGGTGGCGGTGGCCGCCAGTGCAGCCGTGCCTGTGCCAGCTGCACCGGTACCTGCTTCGACTCCGGCAGTTGCTGCCGGCACGCCCCGCACCGGGCGCATGGTCAGTGGCCAGGTCTATTCCTATATGAAGGATGGGGTGCGCCACTACACCAGTGCGCGGCCCAGCCAGGTTGCCCACCTGGGGCCGGTGCGCACCATCCGCTACAGCTTCATGGAGCGCTGCTACGCCTGTGGGGCCAACCCGCGCGTGGACTTCGGCACCGTGCGTCTGAACACGACAGCCTTCCAGACCGAGATCGCTTCGGCCGCGCGCGAGTTCGGCGTGGAGGAGGCGGTGGTCCGGGCGATCATCCATGCCGAGTCGGCCTACAATCCGACCGCACTCAGCCGCGCCGGTGCGCAGGGCCTGATGCAGCTGATGCCGCCGACTGCCGCGCGCTTCGGGGTCAGTGATTCCTACGATGCGGGCCAGAACATCCGTGGCGGTGTGCAGTACCTGTCGTGGCTGCTGAAGCGATTCAACGGCAACCTCACTCTGGCCGCCGCCGGTTACAACGCCGGGGAAGGTGCGGTCGACCGCCACGGTGGCGTGCCCCCTTACAGCGAAACCCAGTACTACGTGCGTCGGGTGGGCCAGCTGGCCGAGCGTTACCGCAGTGCCTTGAGTCACCAGTAGTCCGGCCGGTGCCGGTGCCGACTGACGGCCCATCGCCGGCTGCCGGTCGGCACACGGTGCAAAGAGTTGTTGCAATGCGTTGTGTGGCGCGTAACGGTTCCGCTACACTCGCCCATGATTCAATGCGGCTCTGGCCCCCACCAGACCGCTGGCAGCCTTAAAGCTACCTAATCAATATCGGAGTGCCGGATGGCCAACGATGGGGTACACGATCCAGTCAATACCGGACGTCGGCGTTTTCTTACTGCCACCACAGCCGTGGTTGGCGCCGTCGGCGTCGGATTCACCGCAGTTCCTTTCATCAAATCGTGGAACCCCAGTGCCCGCGCGAAGCTCGCGGGAGCACCGGTGGTGGCCGATATCAGTGCCCTGCAGGAAGGCCAGCGCCTGATCGTGGAATGGCGCGGCCAGCCCATCTGGATCGTCAAACGGTCCAAGGCGATCCTCGACGCGCTGCATGGGCTCGACGACCGCCTCAAGGACCCGGAGTCCGGCGAGAAGGACCAGCAGCCCGCCTACGTGCTCAAGCAGAATCCCGAGCTGCGCTCGATCAAGCCCGATGTGTCGGTGCTGGTCGGCCTGTGCACGCATCTGGGCTGCTCGCCGGAGATGGTGGCCGAGATCCGCCCCGAACCGTATGACCCGCAGTGGAAGGGCGGCTACTTCTGCCCCTGCCACAAGTCGCGCTTCGACATGTCCGGCCGCGTCTTCAAGGACGTGCCGGCGCCGATCAACCTGCTGGTGCCACCGCACCACTACCAGGACGACAACACGCTCATCATCGGTGTCGATCCGGAGGGGGCAGCCTGATGGCCAATATCCTGAGCCGTACCGCGACAGGCGTCGCCGACTGGGTCAACGCCCGCGCGCCGGGGCTGATGCCGATCTACCGCAAGCACGTCAGCGAGTACTACGCGCCGAAGAACTTCAACATCTGGTACTACTTCGGTTCACTGGCGCTGCTGGTGCTGGTCAACCAGATCGTCACCGGCATCTTCCTGACGATGCACTACAAGACCAGCGCGGCGGAGGCCTTCGGCTCCATCGAATACATCATGCGTGATGTCGAGTGGGGCTGGCTGATCCGTTACATGCACTCCACCGGTGCATCGCTGTTCTTCATCGTGGTCTACCTGCACATGTTCCGCGGGCTGCTGTATGGCAGTTATCAGAAACCGCGCGAGCTGGTGTGGATCCTGGGCATGCTGATCTACCTGGTGCTGATGGCCGAGGCCTTCATGGGCTACGTGCTGCCGTGGGGCCAGATGTCGTTCTGGGGCGCCAAGGTGATCATCTCGCTGTTCGGCGCGATTCCGGTGATCGGCAATGGCCTGACCGAGTGGATCATGGGCGATTACCTGCCCAGCGATGCCACGCTCAACCGCTTCTTCGCACTGCACGTGATCGCACTGCCTCTGGTGCTGCTGCTGCTGGTGGTGCTGCACCTGGGCGCGCTGCATGAAGTGGGGTCCAACAACCCGGATGGCGTGGAGATCAAGAAGGGGCCCAAGGGCAACCGCTGGTCGCCCAATGCACCGGCCGATGGCATTCCCTTCCATCCTTACTACACGCTCAAGGATGGCGTCGGCGCCGGCTTCCTGCTGATCATCGCCGCCTTCATCATCTTCTTCGCCCCCGGCTTTGGTGGCCTGTTCCTGGAGCACGACAACTTCACCGAGGCCAACCGGCTGGTGACCCCGGAACACATCAAACCGGTGTGGTACTACACCCCGTACTACGCGATGCTGCGCGTGGTGCCGAACAAGCTCGGTGGCGTGCTGGTGATGTTCTCGGCGATCGCCATCCTGTTCCTGGTGCCCTGGCTGGACAAGGCGCGGGTGAAGTCGGTGCGCTACCGCGGCTGGATCTCGAAGGTGATGCTGGGCATGCTGGCCGTGTGCTTCGTGTGGCTGGGCGTGATCGGTTCCGGTCCGGGTACGGACGTGCACGAGACCTACATCGGGCGGGTGCTGACCTTCCTGTACTTCGCGTTCTTCATCACCATGCCGCTATGGACAAGGCTGGACAAGACCAAGCCGGTACCGGAGAGGGTGACCACGCATGACTGAGCGCTGGATGGTCCGGCTGGCCCTCGCGGCCGCCCTGATGCTGGGCAGTTTCCTGGCCACCGCTGCCGAAGGCGGCACCAAGCTGCTGCAGGCCGGCAATGACCTCGGTGACCGCGCATCGCTGCAGCGCGGCGCGCAGCTGTACATGAACTACTGCTCCAGCTGCCACGCGCTGAAGTACCTGCGCTACTCGCGGATGGCGCAGGACCTGGGGCTGACCGAGGAAGAGGTGATGAACAACCTCAACTTCACCGGTGCGGCAATCGGCGATCCGGTGCCGGTGGCGATGCCCAAGGAGCAGGCCGAGAAGTGGTTCGGCAAGATGCCGCCGGACCTGAGCCTGATCTCGCGTGTGCGGGGCAGCGACTGGGTCTACACCTACCTCAAGTCGTTCTATCTCGACAGCAGCCGCCCGCTGGGCTGGAACAACGCGTTGTTCGCCAACGCCTCCATGCCCAACCCGCTCTGGGAAATGCAGGGCCTGCAGCATGCCGTGCACGGCAAGGCCGAAGGGCCAGGCATGGACCCGCCGGTGACCGGGCTGCGCATCGACAGCCCCGGCTCGGTTGATGCCGGCCAGTACGACCAGGCCGTGCGGGACATCACCAACTTCCTCGAATACGCCGGCGAACCGGCTGCGCTCAAGCGGCAGCAGCTGGGCGTGTGGGTGATCCTGTTCCTGGCCCTGTTGACCTTCCTGGTGTACCTGCTGAAGAAGGAATACTGGAAGGACGTTCACTGATTCTGCCGCCGGCCGTTGGCTGGGCCTATTGGCTTTTGTGATGGTCGGTTGCACACTCGGGGAGAAGTCGACCGCCGGCACGGTGCTGGCGGCGCCGATGCGGCAGGCGGTCTCCTGTCGTAGGAGAGCCTTTGATGGCGGCGAGCGTACGCATGCGCAATACACTGACGCTGTTTTCCTCGAACGACGATGTACTGTGCCACCGTGTGCGCCTGGTCCTTGCGGCCAAGGGTGTGACGTTCGATTTCGTTGCGGTCGATCCGCAGAATCCGCCCGAAGACCTGATCGACCTCAATCCGTACCATTCGGTGCCGACCCTGGTCGAGCGCGAACTGGTGCTGTACGCCGCTTCGGTGGTGAGCGAATACCTTGACGAGCGCTATCCGCATCCGCCGCTGATGCCGGTCGATCCGCTGTCACGTGCACGCATCCGCCTGGCGATGCTGCGCATCGAGCACGACTGGGTGCCGCAGGTGCAGGCCATCCAGCTGGGCAACAAGACCCAGGCCGAGGCCGGGCGCAAGCGCCTGAAAGAGTTGCTGACCGCGTCGCTGCCGCTGTTCAAGGCCAGCAAGTTCTTCCTGAACCCGGAAATGAGCCTGGCCGACTGCGCGATGGCGCCGATCATCTGGCGCCTGCAGTCACTGGATGTGCCGTTGCCGAAGGACGGCAAGGCCATCGAGGATTACGGCAACCGCATCTTCCGCCACCCGGGGTTCGTGCGCAGCCTGACCGAGCAGGAAAAGAAGCTGCGCGACCTGCCCGTCTGAGCCGGCCGCTGCTTTCCCGTCTGCACGCCGACCGGCGTGCAGGCGATCCGCCCCGGTCGGGGCGTCGGGCGCGTACACTTCACGCATGACCGAAGACTTCTTCCACATGACCAGCCACCGCCCGTACCTGCTGCGGGCACTGGTGGAATGGATCAATGACAACCAGCTGACCCCGCACATCCTGGTCGACGCCGGCGTCCCCGGCGTGCAGGTGCCGCCTTCGGCGGTCAAGGATGGCAGAGTGGTGCTCAACATCGCCGAACGCGCGGTAGTGCGCCTGATGATCGACAACGAGATGGTGAGCTTCTCGGCGCGCTTCTCCGGTACCAGCTACCCGGTGCAGGTGCCGATCAGCGCCGTGCTGGCCGTCTACGCCCGCGAGACCGGGCAGGGCATGGCACTGCCGGATGACATTCCGGGCAGCGAACCGGCGTCGACCGGCGACGAAGTGCTGCATGACGACGACACGCCGCCGGAGGATACGCCGCCGGCAGGACCGCCGCCGAAGGGCCGGCCGAACCTGCGCGTGGTCAAGTAACAGGAGCATCCAGCGCAACTTTGCGCCTTGCCGTTCTACAGACCTGGTCGCCGGGCATGGCCCGGCGCTACCGATCCCGGATCAGGAAGATCCACGCCACGCGTGGATGTCCGGGATCAGACATCCTCGGCATCGTCCACATCCGGCCGGATCTGGCTGATCCGCGCCGCGCCCGGGCCGGTGAACGACACCAGCTGATCGCCGCGCAGCACCATCCGGCCCACATGGCGATCGATGCCATCGTAGGAATACTCGAATTTGAAGGTGCGCTCGAAACCGAGCCGGCCATCCTCGCCGCGCGACAGGCGCAGGCCGGTGGCATGCACCGCCTGGTCCAGCCACTGCACATTGGCGGCGCGGCAGGCGTTGCGTCCCAGCTCGACCGCGCGCTCGGCGGCGGAGCGGGCAGCGTTCCAGAAGAAGTAGACGATGGCGCCGGCAATCAGCAACAGCAGCAGGGTGGGCATGGTTCCAGGGCGTCAGGTGTCGATGCGGCAAAGATGGCGGCGAATGCCTGCTGGATCAAGCAGAAGATTCAGTTCATCCGCTGCGGATCACCGGAAGCCGGCTGCACTGCGGGCGCTGTGGTCATCGGTGGCTTTGCCGGTGGCGTTGCCGGTGCCGGTGCGATCAACGGCGCGGTCGCAGTCAGCTGCAGCAGTGCGGCCCAATCCTGGCGGTTGAAACTGCATTCGTCCTCGCGCCCGGGCGTGCAGCTGGGCTCGATGCCGGTGCTGTCGCGTTCGCGGGCCGCAGGCAACTGGATCAGTCCGGTCCGATCCAGCGGCAGCAGCCGCATCGCCACGGTGTTCATGACGTTGCCGCCTACCAGGTACAAGGTCTGGTCACCGCCGAGATTGGCCGCGACCACCACTTCGCAGTGCGACTTCCAATGGCCGACCGAGCCATTGCCAAGCGCCTGTACCAGTCCGCTGTAGCTGAGCGTGGTGCTGCGGTCGCGCAGGAAGCACAGAAGATCGCCGGGGGCCGGCTTTGCCGTGGCTGGATCGGCCAGCCGGTAAGGCACGCCGGAAGGGCCACCCTGGTAGGCAGCACGGATGTAGTCGATGTGGCGCGGCGAGGTGTTGAAGCCGGGGACACCGGCACGCACCATCACCCAGGAAATGAAGGCAGCCGACCAAGGATTGTCGATCAGGAAGGCACGGCAGTCGCTGTCGGTATAGCGCGAGCCCAGTGGTGCGGCACAACTGCTGGCACCGGCGATGCTGCCCATGGCGTTGAGCGTCCCGCTGTCACGCCAGTAGTGGGAGACGCGCTGCCAGGCAATCAGGCCGTTGTCGGCCAGATGCTCGTTCTCGGCTTCCGTGACGCTGAGGCTGGCGGCGCGGCCATCGCGGTCGATGAAGGGGCGGAACCACAGCCGATGCTCGTTGCATGCCGCGTTGCGGATGGCAATGGCCAAGGGGCTCAGGCCGAAGCGCGGCGGGACATCACAGGCCTCGGCCGCTGCGGCGGACAAGGGCATTGACGCGAGCAGCAGACAGGCAGGCAACAGCATCCGGCGCATGCGCGGCTCCAGTGGGGGATGCGCGCAGCGTCGCAGCGCCGTCGTGAACGCCGGGTGGATCCGTCAATGTCGGCCGGGCATGGCCCGGCGCTCCCCAGTGCATGACGCCTCCGGTAGCGCCGGGCCACGCCCGGCGGGCAACGCGGTTGCGTCAGGCGTTACCGGGCCTCAACCCGGCGGTGGGCCCAGCTTCAGTGACAGATCGATGGCCTGTACATGCTTGGTCAGGCCGCCGATGGAGATGCAGTCCACGCCGTCCTCCGCGATCGAGCGCAGGCCGCCAAGGCCGACGCTGCCCGACACCTCCAGCGGAATGCGGCCGGCGGTGATGCGTACGGCTTCACGGCGCAGGTCGGGGCTGAAATCATCCAGCAGGATGCGCTCGCAGCCGGACTCCAGCGCCTGGCGCAGCTGGGTCAGGTCTTCGACCTCGACCACCAGCGGCAACCGTGGCCATTGCCGACGCGCGGCCGCCACCGCAGCGGCCAGCGAACCGGCGGCACGGATGTGGTTCTCTTTCAGCATCACCGTGTCGTACAGGCCGAAACGATGGTTTTCCCCGCCTCCGCAGCGCACTGCGTATTTCTGTGCAAGGCGCAGGCCGGGCAGGCTCTTGCGGGTGTCGAGAATGCGCGTGCCGGTGCCTGCCACGGCGGCCACGTAGCGCGCCGTGGTGGTAGCGGTGCCGGACAGGGTCTGCAGGAAGTTCAGCGACGTGCGCTCGGCGCTGACCAGGCTGCGGCTGCGTCCGTGCAGCAGCGCAAGTACCGTACCGGCAGTGACGGACTCGCCTTCGGCGATGCGCCATTCGATGCGCACGTCCGGGTCGAGCGCGCGGTGGGTGGCATCGAACCACGGCCGGCCGGCAATCACCGCATCCTGTTTGCACAGCAGGTAGGCGCTGTCAGCCTGGTCGGGCAGCAGGGCGGCGGTGACGTCGCCGCTGCCCAGATCCTCCGCCAGCGCGCGGGCGACATCGGCGGCGACGACGGCCGCATCCGGCGTCGGCAGCATGCTCATGCGGCCGGGAAGTCAGCGATCTGCGCGGTTGGAATGGCCTCCTCGGCCAGCAGCACCGGGATGCCGTCGTCGACCCGGAACACCTGCTTGCGGTCACGGGTGACCAGGGCCTCGCGCAGCGGCTGTGCCAGCGGGTTGCCGTCGGCCTTGTTCACCGCGCCGGCGGAAATCGCCTTGTTGAGGGCTTCCAGGCCCTTGCCATCCAGCAGGGACAGGGGCTGGCGGGTGTCCGGCGACACCAGCAGGTCGAGCAGCTTGCGATCCATGGTTCTTCGTCTTGCGTGGAAGACGGCTAGAATACGTCTTTAAGGCAGGTGACGGCCAATGACCCCCAATCCGAACGCGCCGCTCGTCGGCATCGTCATGGGTTCCCGCTCCGACTGGGAAACCATGCAGCACGCCGCCCAGAAGCTTGAGGCCCTGGGTGTTCCGTTTGAAGTGAAGGTGGTGTCCGCCCATCGGACGCCGGATGTGTTGTTCAGCTATGCCGAACAGGCGGGTGGACGTGGCCTGCGCGCGATCATCGCCGGCGCCGGCGGTGCCGCGCATCTGCCGGGCATGATCGCGGCCAAGACCGCGGTTCCAGTGCTGGGCGTGCCGGTGCAGTCCAAGGCGCTCAATGGCATGGACTCGCTGCTGTCGATCGTGCAGATGCCGGCCGGCATTCCGGTGGCTACCTTCGCCATCGGAAATGCGGGTGCCTCCAACGCCGCGCTGTTCGCCGCCGCGATGCTGGCCAGCGACCAGCCGGCCATCGGCCAGGCGCTGGATGCCTTCCGCACGCGCCAGACCGAAGATGTGATGGCCCACGACGACCCGCGCCAATGAACCTGACTGTCGGCATCCTCGGCGGCGGCCAGCTGGCCCGCATGATGGTCCTGGCCGGTGCGCCGCTGGGACTGCGCTTCGAACTGTACGATCCGGCGGCGGACGCCTGCAGCGGGCCGCTGGCACCGCTCACCGTCGGTGCCTTCGATGACCGCCAGGCGCTGGCGGACTTCGCCGCCAAAGTCGATGTAGTGACGTTCGACTTCGAGAATGTGCCCGCGGACAGTGCGCAGTGGCTGGCCGAGCGGGTGCCGGTGTATCCGCCGCCCGCAGCGCTGGCTGTAGCGCAGGACCGCCTGAGCGAGAAGACGCTGTTCCAGCAGTTGGGCATTCCGCTGCCGCCGTTCGCCGATATCCGCAGCCGCGAGGAGCTCGCCGCGAAGGCGGCCGCGTTCGGCCTGCCGTGCATCCTCAAGACCCGGCGCTTCGGCTACGACGGCAAGGGCCAGTTCCGGTTGCGCAGCGAAGCCGACATCGACGCTGCCTGGCAGGCCCTGGGCGCCCAGGTCGAGCACACCGGGCTGATCCTGGAGGGCTTCGTGGCTTTCCAGCGCGAGGTCAGCGTGGTGGCCGTGCGCGGCCGTGACGGCGGTTTCCAGGCCTGGCCGGTGACCGGCAACTGGCATGTGGATGGCGTGCTTTCGGCCAGTGTGGCGCCTGCTGTGCTGTCGGCCGCCGAACAGGATGCCGCCATCGGCTATGCCCGACGGCTGGCCGAGCATCTGCAGTACGTGGGCGTGTTCGCTCTGGAGCTGTTCTGCCGCGACGGCGAACTGCTGGCCAACGAGATGGCGCCGCGCGTGCACAACTCCGGCCATTGGACCATCGAAGGCAGCGAGACCTCGCAGTTCGAGAATCATCTTCGCGCCGTGCTGGGCCTGCCGCTGGGCAGTACCCGCATGCTCGGCCACGCCTGCATGCTCAACTGGCTGGGCGAGATGCCGGACCCGGCGCCGGTGCTGGCCCAGGCCAGCGGCCACTGGCACGATTATGGAAAGCGGCCCCGCGAAGGCCGCAAGGTGGGCCACGCCACGCTGCGCGACGACCAGGCCGGCGCACTGGCCACGGCGCTGGAACAGGTGGGCGAGGCACTGGGGCGCCAGCTGCAGGTCGCACCGGCGGTGCGGGCACTGCGCGGTTGACCGCGACGCGGAAGCGCAACGCTGTGACGCGCCGATGCACGCATCGGCGCATCAACCAGGGTGATAGCGTAAGGCTCCTTTCCCCGGAGTCATCGTCATGCTCGACTGGAACGAATACCGCAAGGAACTGAAGGGCCGTATCGGCGAGATCGGCAAGCTCTCGCCGGATACCATCAAGGGTTACGCCACTCTGGCCAATGCCGGTGCCCAGACCCACCATCTCGATGCAAAAACCCGCGAACTGATCGCGCTGGCGGTCGCCGTGACCACCCGTTGCGACGGCTGCATCACGGTGCACGTCGATGCCGCGCTCAAGCAGGGCGCCAGCCGCGAGGAGATCGCCGAGGCGCTCGGGGTGGCGGTTTCGCTCAACGCCGGCGCGGCACTGGTGTACTCGGCCCGGGTCATGGATGCGGTGGCGGCGCACGAGAGCGCGTGATGCCCGCCGTGTCGCCAGGCATGGCCCGGTGCTGCCGGGCCACGCCCGGCGGATGCTCTCAGCGCAGCCGGCTCTCGGCGAATTCCCAGTTGGCCAGCTGCCAGAACGCCTCCAGGTAGCGTGCACGGTCATTCTGGTAGTCGGTGTAGTACGCGTGTTCCCACACGTCACAGCACAGCAGCGGCGCGCTGTCGCCGGTCAGCGGGGTGCCGGCGTTGCGGGTGGCCTGGATGCCAAGCTGGCCGCCCGGATGCTGCACCAGCCACACCCAGCCGGAGCCGAACAGGCCCAGCGCGGTGCGGTTGAACTCCTCGCGCAGGCGCTGCACGTCGCCGAACTGGCGCTTGACCAGTTCGCCCAGCCGTCCCTGTGGCTCACCGCCGCCGCGCGGGCGCAGGCACTGCCAATAGAAGCCGTGGTTCCAGGCCTGGGCCGCGGCGTCGAACAGGGCGCCCTGGGCATGGCAGACGATCTCCTCCAGCGAGGCCTCTTCCCATTCGGTGCCGCGGATCCCGGCATTGACCGCATCGACGTAGGCACGATGGTGCGCGCCGTGATGCAGTTCCACGGTCTGCGCGGAAAGATGGGGCTGCAGGGAGCCGGACAGGTAGGGCAGGGCAGGCAGTTCGACGGGCATGGACAGGTTCGTGGACAGAGGGGCGGCGGCAGCCGGTTCCATCCGCTTACAATGGCGGCTACCTTGGGCAGTCTAGCCGACCATCGCGGTCGGTTTGTCCGGCGAAGCAAGGAGTGTGGTTGTGGCGGTAATGCAGCAAATCCAGGCCGAGGTCGATCGTTACCCGCTCGTGCTGTTCATGAAGGGCACCCCGCAATACCCGACGTGCGGCTTCTCCAGCCGCGCCGTACAGGCGCTGATGGCTGCCGGCGCCGTCTCCCTGCGCACCGTCAATGTGCTGGAGGAGCCGGAAATCCGCGCGAACCTGCCGCGTTTCTCCAACCTGCCGACGTTTCCGCAGTTGTTCATCAACGGGGAGTTGATCGGCGGCTGCGACATCATCATGGAGCTGTTCGAATCCGGCGAGCTCAAGCGCATCGTCGAAGAGGCGACCCTGGGATGAGTGCGCCGCCATCGACGTCACCGACCAACGGGGCGCTCGATGGCCGCCCGTTGCAGGACCGCGTGGTGCTTGTGGCCGGTGCCGGTGGTGGCCTCGGAAGTGCCGCCGCAGTGGCCGCCGCCAGCGCAGGCGCGACCGTGGTCCTGCTGGGGCGCAAGCCGCGCCGGCTGGACCGGGTCTACGCCCAGGTGCAGGCAGCCGGTCCCGAGCCCCTGCTGTATCCGCTGGATCTGGAAGGGGCCGGTCCCGATGACTACGCCGACCTCGCCCAGGCGCTGCAGACGGAGCTGGGGCGACTGGACGGGCTACTTGTCTGCGCCGCCCACTTTCCGGGCTTGACCCCGTTCGAACTGGCCGACCCGGCAAGTTTCGCCCGCGCCGTCCACGTCACCCTGACCGCACCCGCCTGGCTGGCGCAGGCCTGCCTGCCGCTGCTGCGCCAGCGCGAGGATGCGGCGCTGGTGTTCACGGTCGATGACCCGGAACGGGTGGGGCAGGCCTACTGGGGAGGCTATGGCGCCGCCCAGCATGGCCTGCGCGGCCTGATCGCCAGCCTGCATGATGAGCTGGGCCGCAGTCCGGTCCGGGTCAGCGGCCTGTACCCGGGGCCCCTGCGCACGGCCCTGCGCGCCCGCGCCTACTCGATCGACCAGGACCCGGCTGCGCAGGGGCCCGAGGCCGCCGCGGCCGCGGCCGTGACCCTGCTGTCCAGTGCCGGCTCGGCCTGGCGGGGGCAGATCCTGGACGCAGGCAGCGCTCGCCCGGCAGGGTGAAGGGCGACGTAAGGCGGAATGAAGATCCCGTCATGATTGCGTTGCGATCCGGTGCCGTTTGTCGCACAACCGTCACATTGATGGCGTAGCGTGTTAATCTAGTGTTAACCGTTATGGCTGCCTTCAGCCAACACGGTCGGGAACCCCAGATCACTGTCCAGTCGGCCACCCGCAAGGCCGCTTGGATGCGTCTTTTTTCCGCCATCGCCAACTCGTATCGAGGCTACCCTAGATGACCCACCCACTCCGGATGTCCAAGCTCACCCTTGGTCTCGTGGCCGCACTTGCTGCCGCTCCCGCCTTCGCCCAGAGCACCTCTGCAGGTGTCGGCGGCCAGGTCGTGTCCGCCGCTGGCCAGCCTGTCGCCGGTGCTGAAGTCACCATCACCCACACCGAGTCGGGCACCGTTTCGCGCGCCACGACCGATGCGTCGGGTCGTTACAACGCGCGCGGCCTGCGCGTGGGTGGTCCGTACACCATCACCATCACCAAGCCGGGTGAAGGCACCAAGACCGAAGAGGGTGTCTACCTGAACCTGAACCAGGTCAACACCGTCAATGCCAACCTGACCGGCGACGTGGCGGCCACCAACCTGGACGCCGTGAATGTTGTCGCCACCGCGGGCGGCCTGGACATCTTCAGCGCCACCAAGATGGGTACCGGCTCGAACGTGACCCGCGAAACGATGGACGCGCTGCCGTCGGCCAACCGCAACATCCAGGACTACATCCGCCTGGACCCGCGCATCTCGCAGGTCAGCAAGGCTGACGGCGCGATCTCGGCTGGCGGTCAGAACACCCGTTACAATGCGATCCGTATCGACGGCATCAGTGCCTCCGATCCGTTCGGCCTGGGCTCCAACAACCTGCCGACCGAGCGTCAGCCGGTGTCGATGGATGCCATCCAGGAAATCAACATCGATCTCGCGAACTACGACACCACCATCGCCGGTGGTACCGGTGCGGTGATCAATGCCGTGACCAAGTCGGGTACCAACGAGTTCCATGGCACTGTCTACGGTTCCTACCGCGACAAGGACATGGTCCGCGAGGAACTGCGTGGCGAGAAGTTCAACGGCTTCGAGGACGAGAAGACCTACGGCATGACCTTCGGCGGCCCGATCGTCAAGGACAAGCTGTTCTTCTTCAGCAACTACGAGAAGTACGAGCGTTCGGCCGCTGGCATCAGCCTGAGCGACACCCCGATCGGCAAGGGCACCATCACCCAGCAGCAGATCACCGACGTCCAGAATTTCCTGGGTGGACTCGGCTATGACCCGGGCAGCCTGACGGCACCGAACAGCAAGACCGAAATCGAAGAGTACGCGGTCAAGCTGGACTGGAACATCAATGAAAACCACCGTGCGGCCCTGCGCTACAACAAGATGGAGCAGAACGTCGTCCGCTTCCCGCAGGTCAGCACCAGTGCGATCTCGCTGAGCAACTTCTGGTACCAGCAGCCGACCGAATACGAAACCTGGATGGGCGAACTGTTCAGCGACTGGTCCGAGAACTTCTCGACCGAGTTCAAGGTCTCGCACAAGGATTACTCGGCCAACCGCGTTCCGCTGGTCGACATGCCGCAGATCCGCATCCGTTCGGGTAACGACTCGCTGTACGTCGGTACCGAGCAGAACACGCACGTCAACATCGTGGAATCGAAGGAACTGAGCGCCTTCGGTGCCGGTACCTGGTACATCGGCGATCACACCGTCAAGTTCGGCTTCGATTACTCGAAGAACGACCTGATGAACTTCTACGGCCGCAACCTCAACGGCGTCTACGAGTTCAACAGCGTCGAGGACTTCCTGAACGGTCGCATCGCGCGCTACCAGCTGCGTGCCCCGCGCGCCGGCGGCAGCCGCAGTGATATCCCGGCAGACTTCACCCTGAAGAACACCGGTGTGTTCGTCCAGGATACCTGGGCCATCAACTACAACCTGAGCCTGATGTTCGGTGTCCGCGTCGACATGCCTGACTTCAGCAGCCAGCGCCTGTACAACCCGCGCATCGAGCAGCTGTACGGCTTCAACAACACCCAGCTGGTCGACAAGAACCTGGTGCAGCCGCGCGTCGGCTTCAACTACACCTTCGACAGCGAGCGCCCGACCCAGCTGCGTGGTGGCGTGGGCCTGTTCGGTGGCGCTGCCCCGAACGTGTGGCTGGCGGGTGCCTACCAGAACACCGGCCTGAACTACATCGAGTACGATGAGCGCAACCTGACCAGCGGCTTCACCCCGGACGGCAACAATCCGTACATTCCGGCTGGTGGCCCCGCAGCTGCGCGCCAGAACGTCGACATCATCGCCCCGGGCACCCGCCTGCCGTCGGTGTGGAAGGCCAACCTGGCGTTCGACCATGAGCTGCCGTGGTACGGCATCGTGGCGTCGGCCGAAGTGCTGATGACCAAGGTCAAGGACGGCATCTACTTCGACCGTCTCGACGTTTCGGCGCCGACCGCTTACGGCCAGGACGGTCGTGCGATCTACTGGGATGCGAATGGCCGTAATCCGGCGAACAGCCGCATGTCGGGTGGCACCAACTTCGGCATGACCACCGGCACCAACCGTGCCACCGACCGTGCCAACCGTCCGAGCGACATCGGCGACGTGCTGGTCATGCGCAACACCGACAAGGGTCGTGGTACGCAGGCTACCTTCTCGCTGGCCAAGCCGCTGACCGAGAACTGGGGCTGGTCGCTGGGTTACACCTATACCAAGTCCAAGGAAGTCAGCCCGCTGACCAGCTCGCAGAACACCTCGAACTGGAACAACACGCTGATCTTCAACGCCAACGAAGACGTGGCCTACGACTCGCGTTACGCGATCAAGGACCGCATCACCGGCACCCTGGAGTGGAAGCACAACTTCTTCGGTGACAACGCCACCCGCGTCGGCCTGTTCTACGAAGGTCGTTCGGGCCGTCCGTACAGCTACATCTTCTACAACGATGCCAACGGCGACGGTGCTACCACCAACGATCTGTTCTATGTGCCGAGCGGCCCGGGTGACGTGCTGTTCGGTTCGGTGGTCGGTGGTCGCTTCGTGCAGAGCGCGCAGATGGAGCAGGACTTCTTCAACTGGCTGGCGCAGAATCCGGAGCTCGATGCCTACCGTGGCAGCGTGGTCCCGGCCAACTCGCACCGTGCCAAGTGGATCAACACCTTCGACGTCCGCATCAGCCAGGAGTTCCCGGGCTTCGTGAAGAGCCACAAGGGTGAGATCGCGCTGGACATCATGAATGTCGGCAACCTGCTGAACAAGAAGTGGGGCCTGATCGACGACTACGGCTTCTACGCCACCCGTCGCGTCGCCAACTACGCGGGTATCGACCCGGCGACCGGCAAGTACGTGTACTCGTTCACCGGTTCCACCGACAACCCCGCGATCCAGGAAAACAACAACGACAAGGGCAACACTGCCGTGTCGCGCTGGTCGATGCAGCTGACCCTGAAGTACAAGTTCTGATCCGTCGGAACATCACGCAGTAGACGGAAACGGCCGGGGTAACCCGGCCGTTTCCCGTTCGGGTGAAAGTTCTTGCAGTGGCCACGACATCGGCGTAGCATCCGGGTTCGTGCGCGGCGCCGATGCCGCAGATGCGGTCCCGGAATGGCGAACGCGGTCAGCACATATCCAACGGTCGGGATTCCCGGCCGTTTTGCTTTTTAAGGGGGCGGCAGTACAGTCGGAAACCTTGAAGGAAGCGAAACGTTGGATATGACCACGAACGAAAAGGCAGCCCGTGCGCTGCCGGTACAGGACGCGCGGATCTACCCGCGCGGTGGGCTGGATGTGCTGTCGCGGGCAGAAGTGGCGCGCCTGCGCGACGCCTCCGGCGGCGGCATGCACGAGCTGCTGCGCCGCTGCGCGCTGGCCGTGCTGACCAGCGGCAGCGCATCGGATGATCCGCGCGCGGCGCGCGATCTCTATCCCGACTTCGACATCCAGGTCGCGCAGCAGGATCGTGGCGTGCGCATCGACCTGGTCAATGCGCCGGCGATGGCCTTCGTCGATGGCGAAATCATCCGCGGCGTGGCCGAGCTGCTGTTTGCCGTGGTCCGCGACCTCGCCTACATGGCCATCGAAATGGGCCCGGCCTACGCGGCCGAACTGGAGTCTTCCGAAGGCATCACCAACGCGGTGTTCGGCCTGCTGCGCAACGCCCGCATCCTCAACCCCGGTGACCCGAACCTGGTGGTCTGCTGGGGCGGTCACTCGATCTCGCGCGACGAATACCTGTACACCAAGCAGGTGGGCTACGAGCTGGGCCTGCGCGGCCTGGACATCTGCACCGGCTGTGGACCAGGTGCGATGAAGGGCCCGATGAAGGGGGCCACGATCGCCCACGCCAAGCAGCGCAAGACGGTGACGCGCTACATCGGCCTGACCGAGCCGGGCATCATCGCCGCGGAATCGCCCAACCCGATCGTCAACCATCTGGTGATCATGCCGGACATCGAGAAGCGCCTGGAGGCGTTCGTCCGCATCGGTCACGGCATCATCGTGTTTGCCGGTGGTGTCGGCACCGCCGAGGAGATCCTGTACCTGCTCGGTATCCTGCTGCGCGACGAGAACAAGGACCTGCCGTTCCCGCTGATCCTGACCGGCCCGACCGTGGCTGCGCCGTATTTCGAGCAGATCGACCGCTTCATCCGGCTGACCCTGGGCGATGCTGCCGCCGAGCGTTACGAGATCATCATCGGCGACCCGGTTGCCGTGGCCAGGAAGATGTCCGCCGGCATCAAGCGCGTGCGCGAGCATCGCCTGGCGCAGAAGGATTCGTTCTTCTTCAACTGGTCCATCGAGATTCCGTGGGAGTACCAGCAGCCCTTCGTGCCGACGCATGAGGCCATGGCTGCACTGGATCTGCACCATGGGCGTGCGCCGCATGCCCTTGCGGCGGACCTGCGTCGTGCCTTCTCCGGCATCGTTGCCGGCAATGTGAAGGAGGATGGCATGCGCCGCATCGAGCAGTTCGGGCCGTTCCAGATCCACGGTGACCCGGACATGATGCAGGCCCTGGACGCGCTGCTGCGCGCCTTCGTCGAGCAGCGCCGGATGAAGATCTCCGGCGAGTACCAGCCCTGTTACCAGGTGCTGGCCTGAGACCGTGCCGGCGCGATGGGGATCGCGCCGGCAGCGGTGGGGAAGGGCGGTTCGTCAAGCGTTTGACGCCCGTCGCCCCGGATTGACCGTTCATCCTGCCGCCGCTTGCTGGCGGCAGGGCGATGGCCCATGGTGGCGATCAATACGCTGGGGAGCGTCCACATGTCTTTGCGCCGGCAGAACGGCTTCACGCTGGTTGAGTTGATGATCGCGGTGGTCGTGCTGGGCGTGCTGGCGACGATCGCGTTTCCGAGCTTCCAGAGCACCATCCGCTCCAACCGCATCGCCACCACCAGCAATGACCTCATCGCGTCGATGGCGCTGGCCCGCAGTGAAGCGGTGAAGAACCGCAGGGGCGGCGGCGTGTGTGCCTCTGCCGGAGGCACGTCCTGTGATGGCGACAGCTGGACCGATGGCTGGCTGGTCTGGGCAGACAGCAACGGCGACGGCGCGCTCAGTGCCGGCGAAACCGTCCTGCGCTACAGCCCCGGACGTTCGGCGCTGGTCGCCGTCGGTACGCCCGACCTGTCGGTGAGTTTCGACCCGCGGGGCCGCAATCGCGCCAATGCCACGCTCGACCTGACGCTGCGCCCGGAAAACTGCGGCAAGCAGCCGCTGCAGCGCACGCTTCGCCTGTCTCCGACCGGGCAGGTGCGTCTGTTGAAGGAGGACTGCAAGTGAGAACGCCCCGTTTCCGTTCCCCGCGCAACGCACAGGGCGGCTTCAGCCTGATCGAGGTATTGATCGCGATCCTGGTGCTGGGGGTCGGTTTGCTGGGTTTCGCACTGCTGCAGACGATGAACGTACGCTTCGTGCAGAGCGCCAACTATCGCACCCAGGCGACCAACCTGACCTACGAAATGCTTGATCAGCTGCGGATGAACCGCTCGATGGCACCGTCCTACGTGGGCGACTACACGGCGACCACCGCGGCCAAGAACTGCCTGCCACCGGTCGGCAACGACATCGGCAAGGACGCGTTCACCCTGGACTGGACCTGCCGTCTCGGCAAGGCGCTGGGAGATGGGGCCACGGCCAAGGTCGCACGTGCCGGCACCCAGTACACGGTCAGCGTGACGTGGGGTGACGAGCGCTGGAACGCTGACGCCAGCGATACCACCTTCAGTGCCGGGAGCCGCCTGTGATGCGCGCGCCTTCCCCGGCCCGGCGCATGGCCGGCCTGTCCATGGTCGAACTGATGATCGCGCTGACCATCGGCGTGATCGTCATGCTCGGTGTCGTCCAGGTGTTCGCGGCCTCGCGTGCTGCCTATCAGCTGTCCGATGGCCTGGCGCGCGTGCAGGAGAACAGTCGCTTCGCCATGGATACCCTGCAGCGCGAACTGCGCATGGCAGGTCATTTCGGCTGCGTCAACGATCAGGCCCGGCAGTCGCCGGATGGCGTCTCGCTGTTTACGACGTTCGCGGCCACGCCTCATCCGGCTCTGGACTTCCAGCGATCCATCCAGGGCTACGAGGCGACCGATACGGCGCCCGGCGATGCGGTGACGCTGCCGGCCACTCCGGCGACGGGCGGCACCGCCTACACACCCGCATTGCCCGATGAATTCGCTGCGGCGCTGCCCAACCGGGTCAACGGCAGCGACATCGTCGCCCTGCGATACCTGATGCCGGACGGCGTGCCGGTTACGTCTTCCGGCGGTACCGTCGCGCAGCCGGTTTTCAGTTTCGACAAGGCGCGACTCGCCGTGCTGCAGAGTGGCGTTGCCGATTCCGGGCTGTATGGCGCTGCCGACTGCGCCAGCGCCACCGTTTTCCAGGCGCGCAGCATTGACAAGGCGGGGGGCACGATCACCTTCGGCGATGCACCGAACAATGCGAGCAATTTCATCCGTCCGGTGACCGCAGGCCAGGCGATGCTGCATCGTGCGGAAAGCGCTGTGTACTACGTGGGCTACGACGCTGCCAGCGCACGTTCCTCGCTGTACCGTGTGCGTTTCAACGCCACGCCCAACGGTGCGCTGGTCGCCGGCGCGCCGGAGGCCCTGGTGGAGGGTGTGGAGAACATGCAGCTGCTGTACGGCCAGGATCGTCGCCTGACCAGTGCCTACCCGACCGGCTTCATTGATCGCCAGGGTACCGCTGCCACCGTGCAGGCATCGGCCAATCCCAACATCAACGCCTGGCGGCGCGTGGGCGCCGTGCAGATGGGCCTGGTGATGGCCAGTCCCGATCCCTCGGCAGCCCCTCAGGCCGACCAGAATGCGGTACTGACCTCGATGGGTGTGACGTTCACCGCGCCCGAGGACGGCCGCATGCGCGCTGTTTACCAGACCACCATCGCCCTCCGCAATCGCCTCTTCGGCAACTGAGGCCACCATGCATCCGCGCCCGCGCACCCCCTCCTTCGCATCGCACCGCCAACAGCGCGGCGCGGTGCTGTATGTCGCCCTGATCATGTTGATCCTGCTGGCCCTGATCGGCATCGCCGGCATGCAGGTGACCGGCATGCAGGAACGCATGGCCGCCAACTACCTGCGCTCGAACCAGGCGTTCCAGAACGCCGAGGCCGATGTACGTTCGCAGGAAGCGGCGATCCAGGCTGTCATCGACAGCGGCAAGATCTTCGAGGCCAACCAGGAAGAGTGCAGCCCGGTGTTCGACCCGGCGACCTGGGCCGATGGCAAGACCACGGCAACGGCGATCAATACCCGCCGCCTGGACAAATGCGTGCCGGTCGGGCCGCTGGGCCTGGGGCGGCGCAAGAACGAAGAGACCGAGAACATCTACCAGATCACCGTGTTGGCCAGTGACGATCCGGCCAATCCTTCTTCCAGCGCCGTCATCGACACGATCTTCATTCCATGAATACTCCGCGCCGATTCTCCCGCCTTGCCTCCTCCCCGTGGCTGCGTGCAGGCACCGCCGCTGCCGTGCTGGTGGGCGTGGGCGCACTGGTCTATCCGCTGTTCGCTGCGCTTGGCGACTATGACATCGCGCAGGAGCCGCTCTACAGCAAGAAGACACAGCCGCCGCTGATGATGATGGTGATGTCGCGCGACGAGCAGCTGTTCAACAAGGCCTACAGCGACTACAGCGATCTGGACGAGGACGGCACGCTCGACACCACTTACCAGGACAAATTCGACTACTCCGGGTACTTCGACTCCAATCTCTGCTACACGTACAGCAGCAGCCAGTTCAAGGCCACGGCCAAGGCGACCGGCACGCAGAGACACACCTGTTCGGGTACCTGGTCCGGCAACTTCCTCAACTGGGCGACCATGAGCCGCCTGGATGTGATGCGCTACGTGCTGTACGGCGGCCATCGCATCACCGATACCGCCAGCAAGACGGTGCTGGAGCGGGCGCAGATTCCCAACGACCTGCACGCCTGGGTCAAGGTGTACAGCGGCGCCGACATCAACAACTTCACCCCGTACAAGACGACCATGTCGTTCTGCAATGCCAGCATCAGTGCCACCGGCGCACCGCTGATGCGCGTTGCCAGTGGCAGCTGGGGTGAATGGGCCTCGACTGCCGGCTATCAGTGCATCGTGGGGCGCAGCGACGAGGGCAAGGATGACTCCCCCCGATCGGTCGCGGCCGACCTGAATGTCCGGGTTGAAGTCTGCGCCACCGGTTCTGGAACCTTCCAGGAAGCGTTCTGCCGCAAGTACAACGACGGCACCCGGGACTACCTGAAACCGGCGGGCCTGCTGCAGTCCTATGGTGAAAGTGGCCGTCTGCGGTTTGGTCTGGTCACCGGCACCTATGTCAATCCTCGCGATGGCGGCGTGGTCCGTCGCAACATCGGCAAGATCGCCGGCAACGGCACGACCTTCTGTGCGGCCGGCGATGAGATCAACCTGTCCAATGGCCAGTTCTGCAACACGCTGGCAGGCGGGGCCGAGGGCATCATCAATACGATCTCCAACTTCCGCATCGACCAGTGGAACTGGAAGGACAAATGGACTGACTGTGACGACTACAGCATCCTGAATCGCCAGGGCTTCGACGGCCGGGGCAACCTGACCGACCCGGGCAACGCGTCCAAGAAGTGCAGCGCCTGGGGCAATCCGCTGGCGGAGATGTATGCCGAAGCGCTGCGCTACATCAAGGGAGAAACGAAGGGAATCTACAGCGCCAGCGGTGATCTCAGCGGCCTGCCCAATTCGGTGGCCTGGAAGGATCCGTACCGGTCGCCGAACGACGGCGGCAACTCCTACTGCGCTACCTGCAACATCCTGGTGATGTCCTCGGGCCTGCCATCCTTCGACAGCGACAACATCGGTACGGTCACTGGCCTGACCACGGCAGCGGCGGCGACCGATGCGATCGGCAACCAGGAGAACATCACCGGTGGCAGCTACATGGCAGGCCGTGTCGGCCTGACCAATCGCTATGCCTCGATCAACACCCATGAGGACATCTGCCGTGCGGTCAAGGTGACAGGCCTTTCGCTCGTGCGCGGCATCTGCCCGGACGTGCCGTCCACGGAAGGCAGTTACCTGATCTCGGGGCTGGCCAAGGCCGCTGCCGAGACCGATCTGCGTCCGGGCGTGCAGGACAAACCCAACACCTACAAGCTGACCGCCACCACCTACACCGTGGCCATGGCTGAGAGCCTGCCGAAGTTCGAGATTCCGGTGGGCAATGGCAAGATCACCCTGGCCCCCCTGTGCCAGGCCAACAACACCGAAGGAGCGGGCATCAACAGCAGCGGCTGGCGCAGCTGTTTCCTCGGCTCGGTCGGCGTCGGCACCAAGCGATCAGCGGTATCGCCGAACTACGTCTATGGCCGTGACTACCGAGCCGATGGCAAGGCCGGCAGTTTCTCGCTGGTCTGGGAGGATTCGCTGTGGGGCAATGACCACGACAACGACGTGGTCTCCATGCTCAGCTACTGCGTTGGCAGCACCTGCAGCGACGGTGGCACGACGCCATTCCGCAACATCTGCTGGCGCTCCAACAGTGGTGAATGCAGCAACAACGCCGTTCGCAACAAGGTCGGCGAAGACGAAGTGCTGGTCCGCATCGAGAACCTGTCCGCCTATGCAGGCAACGCGATGCTGACCGGCTACACGATCGTGGGCTCCAATGCGGCTGACAACGTGCAGCGGCTGGTGCTGCGCCCCGGCAACCGCAACGGTTCGGTGCTGAGCACCAGCGCCGATCCGCCGGCTACCTGGACCGGCGCGGTCGTGATGCGCTACAAACTGGGTACCGGCCAGGCCGGGCAGCTGGAAAGCCCGCTGTGGTACGCCGCCAAGTACGGCGTGCCGGAAGGCAGGAAGTGGGACAGCAAGGTGCCGGGTGTACCGGACAACTACTTCCTGGCGCGCAATCCGGCCAAGCTGAAGTCCGCGCTGGAATCGATCTTCGACAGCGCTGCGGCTGGCGAGGCCCCGGTGGGTGGCAGCGGCACCGGCGCCCGTGTCAACGCCGGCTCCTTCACCGTGTCCGCGCACTACACGGTGCCGTCGGGCTCGAACGACTGGACCGGTGATGTCATCGCCAGCCAGACCACGAGCACCGGAGGCGCCGGCGCTGAACTGTGGCGTGCGTCGACCAAGATGAGCGCCTCCGGGCGGACCATCGTGATGTCGACCGCACCCACCTATGTGAACACGTCCAACCAACTGGTGCCGGTGGCAGCGGCCGATTTCACCGCTGACAACGTTCCCGGGCGGGATCGCGCCGAGAAGCTAGGCAACATGGGTCTCAACACGGTGCCGAACTGGTTCGGTTCGCACAGCGTGGCGGACCTGGTCAGCTACCTGCGCGGCTCACCGGTGAGCGGCTTCCGCCCGCGCAGTTCACTGCTTGGCGATATCGTCAATTCCAGCGTGGAGATCGTGTCCAACAAGGACGACTACGGCTTCACCTCCTGGCAGGCGCAGGGCGGAGTGAGCTGGAAGACCTCGCTGGGTTTGAGCTATCGGGCCTACCTGGCGACCAAGGTGGCAAACGGTGGCCCACCTTCGATGGTCTACGTCGGTGCGAACGACGGCATGCTGCATGGCTTCAATGCCAGCACCGGCACCTCGGCGGGCAGCGAGCAGTTCGCCTTCATTCCATCGGCTTCGCTGCAGCACATGGCGGAGCTGGCCAACCCCACCTATGGACATCGCTACTACGTGGACGGCGGACTGACCTCGTCGGACGTCTACTACGGCGATGCCTGGCGCACGGTACTGGTCGGTTCGACCGGCGGCGGCGGCGCGTCGCGCGGGCCGTCGGCCACGGCAGTGGGCAACGGTTCGGTGTTCGCCCTGGATATCAGCAATCCGACCGGATTCACCGCCAGCAACGTGCTGTGGGAGATTTCCGGCAAGACCGAGTCGGACCTGGGCTTCGTCATGGGCAAGCCGGTTGTGGTGCCCGTCGCCGGCCCCAATGCGGACAGTCCGCCCCGGTTCGTCGCCCTGTTCGGCAACGGTGTCAATTCCAGCACCGGCCGACCGGTGCTCTATGTGGTCGACATCCGCACCGGCGAGATCCTCAAGCGCGTGTACCCCACGGCGGGCAAGTACGCAGTCGCCAATGGCCTCAACCATGTCACCGCGGTAGCGCTGCACAACAGCAGTGGCCTGGCCGATACCGTCTATGGCGGCGACATGCAGGGCAACATGTGGCGCTTCGACCTGCGTGGCGGTGATCCCAGCGCCTGGAATGTGGCCCTCAACGGCACGCCGCTGTTCACCGCAGTGCGCAGCGCTGTCGCCCAGCCGATCACCGGTGCGATCGAAGTCTCGGCAGGGCCGGGCGGTGGCGTCAGCCTGTTCTTCGGTACCGGTCGCTACTTCACCGCTGACGACAATGCAGTGACCCGTAATTCGCCGGTGCAGACGCTGTATGGGCTCTGGGACAACCTCTCCACTGCCATTTCCAGCCGTGATTCGCTGGTGGGGCAGACCGTCAGTGCCAATGGTGCCGGCTTCCGTGACGTGTCGGGCAACGGCGTGGACTACGCGAGCAAGCGCGGCTGGTACGTCGACCTGATCGTGGGTTCCGATGTGGAGGGTGAGCGCTTCTTCGGCTATCCGACGCTGCAGGGCGGCGCGGTGATGTTCACCACCTATGTGCCCGGGCAGGCGGTCTGCGGCACCGGCGGCGGCACCAACTGGCGCTATCGCCTGAACATGCTGACCGGCCAGCCGGCGATGAGCGGCTTGACCGACGAGGTCGGCGGAAACGCGCTGTGCGGCGCCAACTGCGGTGCCGGTGCGCTGACCCGCGGCGGAGACATCGCAACCGGTGCCCCCGTGCTGTCCACCAATGTCAACAGCACCACCTTGAAGGGCTGCGATCCCAGCGATCCGAAGTGCACGGTCGATGGATCGCTGGACCGCTGCATCGTGGCTCTGAACACGCCGGGCGCGGATACTGCGTATGGCCAGCGTGCCTGTGGTCGCCAGTCGTGGCGCCAGATCCGATGACTACCAGGAATACGGGAGCTGCCATGCGCACATCCAGCAGACAACAGCAGGTAACGGGCTTCACCCTGATCGAACTGATGATCACCGTTGCCGTCATCGCGGTACTTGCGGCTGTGGCGCTGCCTTCCTACCAGCGACATGTGCTGAAGACGCACCGCGCGATGGCCAAGGCTGACCTGGTCGAGATCGCGCAGCTGCTCGAGCGGCATCACACCGTGCAGAACAGCTACGACGGATTCTCGCTGCCGTTCAGCCAGTCGCCGCGGCAGGGCTCTGCCCGCTATGCCATATCGTTCGACGGCAAGGCGACCGCCGGGACCTATACCCTGCAGGCGGTTCCGGAAACCGGCCAGGACAAGGACGCGTGCGGCACGCTGACACTCGATCAGGCGGGCCGAAAGACGCCGGACAGCAAGACCAACCCGGAGTGCTGGTAAGACGGCAGCGGCGAGTGTGGAAGGGGCTTGCACCCCACTTCTGGAATTGGCTAGAATGCGCACCCCGCCCGAATAGCTCAGCCGGTTAGAGCACTTGACTGTTAATCAGGGGGTCGTTGGTTCGAGTCCAACTTCGGGCGCCAGTTTCGAGAAAGCCGCGAGCAATCGCGGCTTTTTTCGTTGGGGCATGCCGCGCGGGATCAGCAGGGCGTAGGCACGCGTGGGCGCAGGCTCCGGATCCGTCCGGGGATGTTGATGATCACGCGGCTGTGTTCCAGGCCCTGCACGCACAGCACGATGGACTGGTTGGTGCCGGCGTTGCGCCCGTCAGCGCGGAATCGGATGTGGGCGCGATGGTCGCTCGCCCGCAGTTCCACATGGCGATGGCGGTTCTCCTGGGTGTGCAGCAGGGTGGTCATTCCCCCGCTGGCCACCCGCGGCTCAACCTGAACGCGCCAGCCCTGGCTCCAGCGGTTGTCGCAGCGGCTGCCGTCGCCGGAGCCGCACACGGTGACCGGGCGTCCCTCGGTGATGGCGGTGCTGCGCGCCAGCGACAGGCTGCCGACCAGCTGGGCACGCAGGGATTCGGCCTGCAGCTGGCGCATCGCGCGCTGCCAGGGGCGCCAGGCCACAGCCAGCAGTACGCACAGGATCATCAGGACCACCAGCATTTCAGGCAGGTGGAGCCCCCGGGCCTTGCGCGCGGGGTGTTTGCAGAGGGTCTGGAGCATGCCCCCAGCCTGCTGGCCCCGCCGGCCGGTCTCCATTGGAGGTTGGCGCGTCGGGGTGTCCGGCTTCCCCTCAGCCGGCCGTCACCGGATGCCCCGTATACTGGCCGTTCCCGGGATCTGGCAACATCATGAGCGACAGTTTTGAACTCGTCTCGCCGTATTCACCGGCGGGCGACCAGCCGAACGCCATCGCGAAGCTGACCAGCAATTTCGAGTCCGGCATCGCCAAGCAGACGCTGCTGGGTGTGACCGGCTCGGGCAAGACCTACACCATCGCCAATGTCATCCAGCAGATCCAGAAGCCGACGCTGATCATGGCGCCGAACAAGACGCTGGCCGCACAGTTGTACGGTGAATTCAAGGCGTTCTTCCCGCACAACGCGGTGGAGTATTTCGTCAGCTACTACGACTACTACCAGCCCGAGGCCTATGTGCCGTCGTCGGACACCTTCATCGAGAAGGACAGTTCGATCAACGAGCACATCGAGCAGATGCGGCTGGCGGCGACCAAAACCCTGCTGTCGCGGCCCGACGCGATCGTGGTGGCCACCGTGTCGGCGATCTACGGCCTGGGTGCGCCCGAGGATTACCTGTCGCTGCGCCTGATCCTGTCCAAGGGTGAACGCATCGACCAGCGCGACCTGATCAATCATCTGACGCAGCTGCAGTACACCCGCAACGAATACGAGCTGCAGCGCGGCACCTTCCGCGTGCGCGGCGAAGTGATCGACGTGTTCCCGGCGGAGTCGGACAGCGAGGCGCTGCGCATTGAGCTGTTCGATGGCGAGGTCGAGAAGATCACGATGTTCGATCCGCTCACCGGCGAAACCCTGCGCAACCTGATGCGCTTCACCGTCTACCCGAAGACCCACTATGCGACGACCCGCGAACGCGTGCTCGCGGCGATCGAGACCATCAAGGTGGAACTGAAGGAGCGGCTTGAGCAGCTCTACGCACAGAACAAGCTGGTCGAGGCGCAGCGTCTTGCCCAGCGCACCCAGTTCGACCTGGAGATGATGGCCGAGGTCGGCTACTGCAACGGCATCGAGAACTACTCGCGGCATCTCACCGGCAAGGGCCCTGGCGAGCCACCGCCGACCCTGTTCGATTACCTGCCGGCCGACGCGCTGCTGGTGATTGACGAATCGCACGTGACCATTCCGCAGATCGGCGCGATGTTCAAGGGCGACCGGTCGCGCAAGGAAACCCTGGTCGAATTCGGCTTCCGCCTGCCCTCGGCGCTGGACAACCGTCCGCTGCGTTTCGAAGAGTGGGAGGCGCGCTCGCCGCGCAGCATCTATGTGTCGGCCACGCCGGGCCCGTATGAAATGCGCGAGTCGGGCGACGAAGTGACCGAGCTGGTGGTGCGGCCGACCGGCCTGATCGACCCGATGGTGGAGATCCGCCCGGTCGCCACCCAGGTCGACGATCTGATGAGCGAGGCCAACGAGCGCATCAAGGCCGGCGACCGCGTGCTGGTCACCACGCTGACCAAGCGCATGGCCGAGAACCTGACCGAGTACCTCACCGAGCATGGCATCCGCGTGCGCTACCTGCATTCGGACGTCGACACCGTCGAGCGCGTGGAGATCATCCGTGACCTGCGCCTGGGCAAGTTCGACGTGCTGGTCGGCATCAACCTGCTGCGCGAGGGCTTGGACATGCCCGAGGTGTCGCTGGTGGCGATCCTGGACGCGGACAAGGAGGGATTCCTGCGCTCCACCGGTTCGCTGATCCAGACCATCGGCCGTGCGGCCCGCAATGTGCGCGGCAAGGCCATCCTGTATGCCGACAAGGTGACCCGTTCGATGCAGGCCGCGATCGACGAGACCGACCGCCGACGCGCCAAGCAGGTCGAGTACAACGAAGAGCACGGGATCATTCCCCGCTCGGTGGCGCGTCCGATCACCGACGTACTGGAGGGTGCCCGATCCGAAGCGGCCGAGAAGGAATCGCGCAAGGGAAAAGGCAAGGGCAGGCCTGGAGTGGCCGAGGATGTGGCCGACTACCGCGCGCTCGGGCCGGCGCAGCTGGCGGCGCGTCTCAAGGCTCTGGAACAGCAGATGTACCAGCACGCCAAGGACCTGGAATTCGAGGACGCAGCCCGCGTCCGCGACCAGATCCGACAGCTGAAGGAGGCCAGCCTGGGCTGAACGCGACAGTGCCGCACGTCTTCACAAAAGTGTTGCGCTTCCGGGCCGGCATCAGTAATATACGCGGCCTGCACCGACGCATTCGCGGACGTTCAGACCCCAAACGGGCGGTTAGCTCAGCGGTAGAGCACTACCTTGACATGGTAGGGGTCACAGGTTCGAACCCTGTACCGCCCACCACGACGTTCTCGAAAGAGGGCGGTCGTGAATTGAAAGCCCGGCCCTGGCGCCGGGTTTTTACGTAAAGAGGCCCGCTGGCGGGCCGCAGTAACACGATGGGCGGTTAGCTCAGCGGTAGAGCACTACCTTGACATGGTAGGGGTCACAGGTTCGAACCCTGTACCGCCCACCACCTGGCTCCCGGCCCTGCCGGTGCAGCGGTGGTAATACGAAAGGCCGGCCATCGCCGGCTTTTTTCATGGGCGCATGCAATGGCCGCGTGATGTCACGTCCGCGTGGCCCGGTGGTCAATGACGAGCGTCCGCCGTATCCGCCAGTGCCCATCGATACGCTCCCACAGCTGGATCATGCGTGCCTCGCCGACGATTTCGCGATGGCCATCGGCCTGTTCCTGCGACAGGCACTGCTGTCCCACCCGCAGCAGTCGATCCTGGCGCAGGTGGAAGAGCCGCAGGCTCGCAGGTTCCAGTTCGCGCTGCATGGCGGGCTGCGCCACCCTCGTCGATGATCCGGACTGTAGGGGCAGATCGACCAGCACGGGCTCGTCGGCACTGGTGGCGTGACCGAACGCGCCAGCGCACAGCAGCAACAGGGCAAGCATCGGCATGGCACGGTGCTCCAGCGGGAAAGTGCAGGCAGACTGGCACTTCGCCGCCGGGACCACAGCCGGCCTGCGACGAACGCCCGGATTGAGCCGCCAAACGCAGCCAGGCGCCGATGAATCCGCACCGGGCAGGCGTAGACTTGCGGCGACCGCGCAATCGCGGCCATCACAAGGAGCAGCTGCGATGAGCGATCACGTTCCCGTTTCCAGGCCCAACCCGCTGCTCGAACTGTTGTTCGGCGGCAACATGCTGGCGGGCACGTTCAAGGCCGTGGTCTGGGTGGCCATCCTGTGTGCCGTGCTGGCCTGGACGACCTGCCGCTGATGGCTCACCTGCGTGCCGGCGTGCCGCACACTCGGACACGCGTGGCCCGCATCGGCTGCGGACGGGTGCCGTTCTGGGGGGCGGTCAGGCGCTGAAGGCCTGGCGCAGGCTGCGCAGTGTCGCCTGGCGGTGCTCCGTCGTGCAGGGCTCACCCATCTCCAGTTCCTGCAGGCGAAGGCCGATCAGGGTCATCGACAGGGCGTAGCCGCGTGCCGCGTCGGCTACCTTCGACAGGCCCACTGCACGACGGGTCAGCGCATCGACGTGGTCCAGGTCCGGCAGAAGGCCGAGATACGCGCGTTCGGCGCTGTCCAGATCGGGGGCGCGCAGGATCGCGTGCGCATCGGCTGCGGGGCTGGGGGAGGCCATGGGGATTCCTCGTCCGGGGAGCGCTCGGTCAGAACGAACGCATCAGGGAAATGAAGGCGGATGTCTGGCTGCCACGGCGCGCCATCGGGCTGTCCTTGACCGCATCGCCGAACCATTGGTTGGCCACTACGCCGGTGGCGCGCCATCTGCTGCCCAGTGGCGTGTTGACTGCGATCTGCACGCTCGGCGAGGTGGCGCTGCCGGGGCTGTAGGCGGCCAGGCCCGAACGCAGTGCTTCCTCGTCGCTGATGCCGTAGTAGTAATCGAGCAGGCGCGCACTGGAGTGCACCACTCCGGCCCTCGGCACCCAGGTGAAACGACCGGCCTGCAGCGGATAGCTGTAGTACAGGCTTGATTCCAGGCCGCCACCATGGCCGCTGATCTCGCGCATCACACTGGCTTCGACGATGCCCCAGTCGGCGCTGTATTCGGCATTGATGCCTCCCATCGCCGACATCTGCCGGCTGTGCAGGCGGCGCAGCTGTGGATCGTTCACGTCATCGGTCTTGAAGCGCAGCGTGTAGGGCGTGAGCGCCGCCGACAGGCGCAGGCCCTCGCCCTTGTACAGGTACATGCCCAGCGAGCCGGGGCTGGCGAAGAAGCGCTCGCCCTGCCAGGAGAGGGCGGGCACGACCAATGGCTTGACGTCGTAGTGCGCGTAGGCGCCCGATGTCGCGCCGACCGTGATCCCGGCCTTCACGCCGGGTGTCTGCTCCGCCGCCTGGGCCAGCAGCGGCATCGACAGCACGGCGGAGAACAGCATCGGGCGCAGCAGGGCAGAGGGCGACAAGGGCATCGATCGACAGCTTTGCAGGGGATGAGGCTGCATGCTGCGGTGTCAACATTGTCGCAACATTGCGTCGATGCACACGGAGCGCGACGGGGCCCTGGCTGGCACAATGATCCGAACCGTTTCCCGCAGCAGAGACCTCCATGCGCATTCTTCTGGTCGAAGATGATCCCGACCTCTCGCGGGCCCTGCAGTCCGGGCTGGAGCGGCAGGGCGTGGTCGCCGACGTGGTCGGCAGCCTCGCCGAAGCCGCCATCGCGTTGCGCGAACCGGTGCACCAGCTGATGCTGCTCGACCGCCAGCTGCCGGACGGCGATGGTGCCACCTTCGTCGCCACCGCACGCACGTTGCGGCCGAATCTGGCGGTGATCATGCTGACCGCCAAGGGCACGCTGTCGGACAAGGTCGAGGGCCTGGATGTCGGTGCCGATGACTATCTGGTCAAGCCGGTGGCGATCGAAGAACTGATGGCACGCATCCGCGCGGTATCGCGTCGGCCATCGGCGATGGTCACCCCCAGCCTGCGGCTTGGGCAGCTGGAATTCGACTTCGAATCGCTGCAGGCGCAGGTGCAGGGCCAGACACTGGCACTGCCGCGCCGCCAGGTGCTGGTGCTGCAGGCGCTGGCGATGAGGCAGGGGCGCACGGTCACGCGCAGCGCATTGGAGGCGGCGGTCTACGGTTTCGATGACGAGATCCAGTCCAACGCGCTGGATGCGCACATCTCCAAACTACGCAAAGCGCTGCAACAGGCGGGCGCTGGCGTGGAGATCCATGTCATCCGCGGCGTCGGCTACCTGCTGGCGGAGGCCTGACATGGCGCGACCGATCCGATCGATCACCCTCGGCCTGGCCTGGCGGTTGTTCCTGGCGCAGGCGTTCACCGTGCTGTTCGCCGTGGTCGCACTGATCCTCACCTGGGGTGACAAGGATTCCTGGGGCATGGACATGTTCACCGCCGAGGCGGTGGCCAAGGCCGTGCACAGCCAGGATGGGGGCCTGGCGCTGGACGAGGCACGCTGGCAGAAGCTGGATGCGCGCGCCGGTGGCAACCTCTGGTTCGCCGCCGTCGATGACCGGGGAGCCTGGCTCGAGCGTGGCAAGGTACCGGCGATCCATGCGCCGCTGCTGGCGCGGCTGCCGACGCTGGGTGCCACCGAACTGGGTTCACTGGTGCCGCCCTATCTGGACGTGGCGCGGGTGATGATCCGCAACGAGGACGGGCGGCGCATCACGGTGATGGTGGGGGGCGCACCGAAGGGCGGCCTGCTGGATGGTGCGCTGATGGTGCTGCGCCTGATTGGCCTGTGGTTCTTCCTGCCGCTGATCGTGGTCACCCTGCTGGTGATGCCGACCGTGATCCACCGCGCGATGCGAGGTGTCCGACGCTCCGCGCAGCAGGCCAAGGAACTGGACATCGGCCAGCCGGGCGCGCGGCTGGACGCGCAGCTGGTCTCGACCGAGGTAGCACCGCTGGTGGAGGCGTTCAACGATGCCATCGACAAGGTGCAGCAGGGCTATGCGGCGCGTGACAAGTTTCTTGCTGATGCCGCGCATGAGCTGCGCGTGCCGATTGCCGTGGTGCAGGCGCGCCTGTCGCAGCTGCCGCAGGGCGAGTTGAAATCGCAGTTGCTGACCGACATTGCTCGCCTGGGCAACGTGGCCGAGCACCTGCTGGATCTGCAGCGGCTGGATCGCAACACCAGTGCGATGCAACGGTTGGATCTGGCCCTGGTGGTGCGCGAGGCGGCGGCCGAACTGGCTCCGTTGGTGGTGGGCGCCGGCTACGGTTTCGAGGTGGACGCACCAGAGACGCCGGTGTGGATCCACGGCGACAGCCTGGCGCTGGGGCGGGTCATCGCCAATCTGGTGCACAACGCCATCGTCCATGGCGGCGGGCGTGGCACGATCTGCGTACGTCTTGACCGGACCGGTCTGCTGGAAGTCAGCGACCAGGGCGCGGGCGTGCCGGTCGGCGACCGCGAGGCGATCTTCGAGCCCTTCCATCGACTGCGTGCGGCGGGCAGTGGCAGCGGGTTGGGCCTGCACCTGGTCAAGGAGATCGTCCAGCATCACGGTGGCTCGGTCAGTGTGGGTGAAGCCGTCGGCGGCGGCGCCAGCTTCCGGGTCAATTTCCATCGCGGCAGCGTGCGGCGCTGACCGCTGCGCGGGTCGTTGCCTGATAGGAGGACAGGGGCAGCACGCGGCAGGCTGATGCGATGGCCGCCGATACTCCGTTGCCCGCTCCCATTGGCGGGGTCTGCACTGCCGCGTTCGTCAGCGGCGCCCTGGCGTGCGTGCTGCTGCCCGCGTTGCCACCGCTCTGGAGCTGCGCGCTGGCGAGCACCGTGGCCGGCCTGGGGTGGGCGCTGCCGTGGCGCGGCCGCGCGGTTGCCGCGCTGCTGTTCGGCGCAGCGTGGGCGGCCCTGCATGGTCAATGGACGCTGCAGCAGCAACTGCCGCCGGCCATGCCGGTCCGCGATGCTGTGGTCAGCGGGCGCGTCGTCGATCTGCCGGTAACGGTGGGCGGCCATACCCGTTTCGTCCTGCAGGTCGGCGATGCACCGGGGCATCCCGCACTGGCGGGCAAGCGCCTGCAGATCACCTGGAGCGATCCATGGCCCGGAACCCGCACGCGCGTTGAGGGTGGGGGCCGTCATCAGGTCCGTGCGGGGGCGCAGTGGCGGTTGCCGTTGCGGCTGCGGGCGCCACGCTCGCGGATCAATCCTGGCGGCTTCGACGCCGAACGTCATGCCGTGCTGGCGGGCATTGCCGGTCACGGCACGGTGCGCGCGGCGGGCAGTGCGCGTGAACTGCAGGCGCCGGACGGGCTGCTGGCCTGGCGCGAGGGCAGCAGCGATGCGATTGCAATGCAGGTTCCCAGCCCCGCATCGCGCTTCATCCGCGCGCTCGCGCTGGGCGATACCCGATGGCTGTCCGACACCGATTGGAATCAGTTGCGTGCGCTGGGGCTGACCCACCTGATCGCCATCTCGGGCTTCCACGTGGGCCTGGTGGGTGGCTGCGCGGCACTGCTGTGCAGCGCAGTGTGGTGGCTGTTGCCGTCGCTGGCCCGTCATTGGCCGCGTCCGCAGGCCGCTGCGTGTGCCGCCGCGCTGGCAGCGGCCGGCTATGCCCTGGTGGCCGGCGCGGAACTGCCGACCGTACGCACGGCGTTGATGATCGGGCTGATTGCCCTGGCACGCGGGGGGCGACGACCTCCCGACGTGGTCCAGGCCGTGTCACTGGCGGCCCTGGTGCTGCTGTTGCCAGCACCACTGTCCGTGCTGTCGGCCGGCTTCTGGCTCAGCTTCGGTGGCGTGCTCTGGCTGCTGTGGTGCCTGCCGACGGCAAGCGCCGACAGTGTGGGGAGCCGCCTGCAGGCCTTCTTCGCGGCCCAGGGGGTGGCCAGTCTCGGCCTCCTGCCGCTGTGCGTGGCCCTGTTCGGAGGCGCCGCGCGCCTGGGGCCTCTGGTCAATCTGCCGGTCATCCCGTGGTGGAGCCTGCTGGTGGTGCCACTGGCACTGCTTGGCACCGCTCTGGATGCCCTGTACAGCGGGGCGGGACGATGGCCCTGGCGCGCAGCGTCCTGGCTGTTCGACCTCAGCTGGCAGGCCCTGCAGCCGCTGGCAGACCACCCGCAGGCGATGTGGTGGCTGGCCGAGGCTCCGGCGTGGACCGTGCCAGCGGCCTTGGCGGGCCTGTTCTGGTGGTTGCTGCCGCGCGGGGCCGGCGGCGCGCTGGCCGGCGCGCTGCTGTGCCTGCCGCTGTCATGGCCGTCACGTGACATACCGGCTGCCGGGGAGGTGCAGCTGCTGGTGCATGATGTCGGGCAGGGCACGGCGGTGCTGGTGCGCACGGCACGGCATGCATTGTGGTACGACGTCGGCCCTGCGATCGGTGGCGATGGCGATGAACGGGTCCTGCTGCCGGCCGTACGTGCGCTGGGTCAGGTGCCGCCCGGTCGCGTGGTGCTCAGTCATGACCATCTGGATCACACCGGCGCACTGCCGCGGCTGCGCCGGCAGCTGCCGCACCTGGAGCTGCTGGCACCCCCAGGCAGCAGCCTCGACGGTGCCAGCAGCTGCCATCGCGGCGTTCGCTGGCGGTGGGACGGGGTGGACTTCGAGGTGCTGCATCCCGGGCCCGACGTGCCGACGGCCGGCAACGAGGACAGCTGCGTGCTGCGCATCGCCAGCGCACATGGCGTGATCCTGCTGGCCGGCGACATCGGCGCGGCGACCGAACGGCGCCTGGTGGAGCGGGCGCCCGGCGAGCTGCGCGCGGACGTGGTCCTGGTGCCGCATCATGGCAGCGGGGGCAGTTCGGATCCGGCCTGGGTGGCAGCGGTGGCTCCCCGGCTGGCCGTGGTCTCGGCCGGGCACCGGAACCGTTTTGGCCACCCGAAACGTGACGTGGTGCAGCGCTGGCGCGCCGTGGGCGCCGAAGTGCTGGCTACGGCCGAATCCGGCGCGATCCGCATATGGCTTGGCGCACAAGGCCTGCAGCTGCGTGAACAGCGCATCCACGCGGCCCGGTGGTGGGATGCCGCTGGGCGGGCGCGGTCGGCTGCTATCCTATCGCCGATCGAACAGGCGGCCGCTGGGCCGGAGGGTTGAAACGTGTGGGAACTGGTCAAGGCCGGTGGCTGGCCGATGGTGCCGCTGCTGCTGTTGGGCGTACTGGCTTTGGCAATCGTCCTGGAGCGCTTCTGGTCCCTGCGGCGCGCTGAAGTGCTGCCACCGGGGCTGGGCCAGGAAGTGCGCAACTGGGCTGCGCGCGGCAAGCTCGACCCTGCCCATCTGCAGACGCTGCGCGCCAACTCGCCACTGGGAGCGCTGCTCGCCGCCGCGCTGGAAGCACGCAATCGTCCGCGCGACCAGATCCGCGAGCGTATCGAGGACACCGGCCGCCACCTGGTACACCGCATGGAGCGGTTCCTCAACGCGCTCGGCACCATTGCCTCGGCCGGCCCGCTGCTGGGCCTGCTCGGCACGGTGATCGGCATGATCCAGATGTTCCTGGGCATCCTCGACCACGGCGTGGGCGATGTGAACCAGTTGGCCGGTGGCATCGGCAAGGCCCTGGTCTGCACGGCTACCGGCATGATCGTGGCGATTCCTGCGCTGATGTTCCATCGCTATTTCAAGGGCCGGATCCACGGCTACGTGGTGGAGATGGAACAGGAAGCCAGCGCGTTGCTGGATACGCTCGATGGTCGTCCCGGCGTGATGGCGCCCGCACCGGCATCGGCTGCACGTGCCGCTGCGCCCGCCCCGGCGAAGGCCTGATCGATGCGTATCGGCAACGACCGATCCCAGGATGAGCCGCATATCGATCTGGTACCGCTGATCGATGTCATCCTGGTGCTGATCATCTTCTTCGTGGTCACCACCACCTTCGATGCGCGTTCGACGCTGCAGGTGCAGCTGCCCACCGCCAGCCAGCAGCACACCGATGAACCACCGCGTTCGTTGAGCGTGCTGATCAATGCCGATGGCCGCTATTTCATCAATGACCAGGAAGTGCTGCGCAGCGACGTCGAGTCGGTCAAGCAGACCATTGCCGCTGTGGCGGGCAGTGATCGCGAACAGACCGTGCTGCTGCGTGCCGACGCGCGTACTCCCTACCAGGCCGTCGTGACCGCGCAGGATGCGCTTGGTCAGCTCGGTTTCCGCCGTATTGCAATCGCCACTGCGCCAGAGGTGCGTCCATGAGTTCCAAACACGCGCCGGTGTGGCCGATCTACAAACGCCTGCTGGGCTATACACGGGCCTATTGGGTGTTCATGGTGGCCGCGGTCATCGCGATGGTGGTCGAGGCACTGGCCGGCTATCACTTCACCAAGCTGATGGAGCCGCTGGTCAACCGGGGCTTCGTCAACCCGGAGCCGCGCATGGCGGTGATCCTGCCGCTGACCATCCTGGGCCTGTTCCTGATGCGCAGCCTGGCCACCTGGGTCAGCGACTACACGTTGGCCAAGACCGGGCGCAGCGTGGTCCGCGACCTGCGCGAGCAGGTTCTGCAGAAGTACCTGCACCTGCCGTCTTCGCACTTCGACAACGAGGCGACGCCGGTGATGGTCAGCCGCCTCAACTTCGACACCGAGCAGGTCACCCAGGCCAGCGCCGACGCACTGAAGACCGTGGTCGCCGACACCCTGACCATCATCGCCATGCTGGTGGTGATGCTGCAGATGAGCGTGAAGGTGACCCTGGCGATGCTGCTGGTGGTGCCGCTGATCGGCGGCATCGTGTCCTATGTCGGCAAGCGCTACCGCCGCATCAGCCGCGGCATCCAGGACGGCATGGGCACGATGGCGCAGACGGCGGAACAGTCGCTCGCCGCGCAGCAGGAAGTGAAGGTGCATGGCACGCAGGCGCATGAGATCGCCCGTTACTCGCGCCTGGCCAACCGCATGCTGGCGCTGAACATGAAAGTCGAAGTGACGCGTGCCGCCGCGTCCAGCGTGGTCCAGTTCCTCGCTGCGCTGGCCCTGGCGGTGATCGTCTGGGTGTCCACCCGCGAAGCACTGGCCGGCAAGCTCAATGCGGGCCAGTTCATGGGCCTGATGACCTCGATGATGGCGATCATCCCTTCGCTGCGGCGCCTGACCAGCGTGCAGACCTCGATCTCGCGTGGCGTCGCGGCGGCCGAGCGCCTGTTCGGCATCATCGACATGCCGGTCGAGCGCGACGACGGCACGCATGTCGTGCAGCGCGTACGCGGTGAACTGTCGTTCGAGCACGTGATGCTGCGTTATCGCGAAGACAGCGGCATCGCCCTGGATGACATCAGTTTCGTTGCCAGGCCCGGAACGGTCACCGCCATCGTTGGTCGTTCCGGCAGCGGCAAGACCAGCCTGATCCGGCTGGTGCCACGCTTCTACGAGCCCAATGGCGGCGTCATCCGGCTGGACGGCGTACCCCTGGATGACTATCCGCTGGCTGACCTGCGCCGGCAGGTGGCGATCGTCGGGCAGAAGGTCATGCTGTTCGACGACACCATCGCTGCCAACATCGCCTATGGCATGGATGCGACCGACGAGCAGATCCGTGCCGCGGCCGAAGCGGCCAATGCCTGGGAATTCATCGCACGCATGCCACAGCAGCTGCAGACGCCGGTGGGCGAGAACGGTGCGCTGCTGTCCGGTGGCCAGCGCCAGCGCCTGGCGATCGCCCGCGCGATCCTGCGTGATGCGCCGATCCTGATCCTGGATGAAGCCACCGCGGCGCTGGACAATGAATCCGAACGGCTGGTGCAGGACGCGCTGCAGCGACTGATGCCGGAGCGCACCACGCTGGTGATCGCCCACCGCCTGTCCACCATCGAGCACGCCGACCAGGTGCTGGTGATGGATCACGGCCGCATCGTCGAACGTGGCACCCATCATGAGCTGCTTGCCATGGGTGGCCTGTACCAGCACCTGCACAGCATGCAGTTCCGCGAAAGGCAGGACTGATGGCAGGCAAGGGTACCCAGACCCCGCCGTACTGGTATGACGGCAGTTCGGTTCCATGGCCCATGCGCCTGCTGGCCCCGCTGTATGCCGGCGTCACCGCGCTGCGGCGACGCCTGTACCAGCGCGGTTGGCGCAAGCGCCACACGTTGCCGGTGCCGGTCATCGTGGTCGGCAACATCACCGCTGGCGGCACCGGCAAGACGCCGTTGACCATCGCCCTGGTCGAGCGGCTGCGCGCGGCCGGCTGGACGCCAGGCGTGGCGAGCCGTGGTTATGGCCGCGAGAACGCCGACAAGGCGCAGTGGGTAAAGGCCGATACGCCGGTTGCAACCGGCGGCGATGAGCCGGTGCTGATTGCCTGGAAGACCGGCGTGCCGGTGCGCGTCGATCGCGATCGGGTGGCGGCGGGCCGTGCGCTGATCGAGGCCGGTTGCGATGTGATCGTCTGCGACGACGGCCTGCAGCACTACCGGCTGGCCCGTGACATCGAAATCGAAGTGGTGGATGCGCAGCGCCGCTACGGCAACGGCCGGATGATCCCGGCCGGCCCGTTGCGCGAGCCGGTCAGCCGCGCTGCCGAGTGCGATTTCCGCGTGGTCAACCTGGGCCAGACGGATGAGGACGGCGCGGCGCAGGCCTGCGGATTCGGTCAATGGCCGATGGCCCTGTATATCGACACCGCACAGCCTCTCGCGGGTGGGCGCGCGCGCCCGCTGGGCTATTTCAAGGGCCAGCGCGTGCATGCCGTGGCGGGCATCGCCCATCCACAGCGCTTCTTCGACATGCTGCGCGCGCGCGGCATCGGCGTGGTGCCGCATGCCTTCGCCGATCACCATGCCTACCAGCCGCAGGAACTGTCCTTTGGTAGCCAGCTGCCGGTGTTGATGACCGAGAAGGACGCGGTGAAGTGCCGCGCGTTCGGCAATGACTGGTATTACGCCGTGCCGTTGCGCGCTGAACTGCCTGCCGCGTTCTGGGTGGCGCTGACCGATCGCCTGGACAAGCTGCGACCGAACTGAGCGGCCGGGCGACGCTTGCAATCAGGCGCCGCTGGCCACATTCCCGTTGTAACGAGCCTGCCGAGTACCGCCCGCATGACTGAATTCGTCGTTGCCATCCCCGCCCGCTATGCCGCCTCGCGGCTGCCGGGCAAGCCGCTGCGCCTGCTCGGCGGCGATCCGCTGGTGCTGCATGTGGCGCGCCGTGCGCTGCTGGCTGGCGCGCGCGAGGTATGGGTGGCCACCGACGATCAGCGGATCGCCGACGCACTGGCGGGCCTGGGCGAAGTGAAGGTGGCGATGACCGCCGCATCGCATGCATCCGGCACGGATCGCCTGGCCGAGTGCGCGCGCATCGCCGGCTGGGATGACGACACCGTGGTGGTGAACCTGCAGGGCGATGAGCCGTTCGCGCCGGCGGCCGGCATCCGCGCCGTGGCCGAGGCGCTGGTCGATGGCGCGGCGCCGATGTCGACCCTGGCTACGACGGTCGAGGACGCCGAGACCTTGTTCGATCCGAACGTGGTCAAGCTGGTGCGCAATGTGCGCAACGAGGCGCTGTACTTCAGCCGCGCCCCGATCGCCTGGCACCGGGACGGTTTCGCACGCAGTCGCGAGGCCCTGCCTGAAGGCCACCAGTGGCTTCGTCACATCGGCATCTACGGTTATCGCGCCGGCTTCCTGCAGCAGGTCGCGGCGATGCCGCCGGGCCGGCTGGAGCAGATCGAAGCGCTGGAGCAGCTGCGCGTGCTGGAAGCCGGCTTTTCGATCAGCGTCGCCATCTCGCCTGAAGCGTTTCCGCCTGGCATCGACACCCCGGAGGACCTGGAGCGGGCCGAGGCGGTGCTGCGGGCCATGACCCCGCAATGAAGCTGCTGGTCGTCTGCCTGGGCAACATCTGCCGCTCGCCGATGGCCGAGGGGGCATTGCGCGCGCGCCTGGAGGCATCCCCATTGGCCGGCCGTGTGCAGGTCGATTCGGCCGGCACCGGCGACTGGCATGTGGGCGAGCCGCCGGACCGGCGGGCGATCGCCTGCGCAGCCGGCCATGGCGTTGACATCAGCGGGCTGCGTGCCCGCCAGCTGCGCGCCGATGACTTCCAGCGCTTCGACTGGATTCTCTGCGCCGATGAGGCCAACCTGCGCGATGCCGGACGGTTGGCCACCGCGCAGGAGCGCCAGCGCCTGGCCCTGTACCTGCCATGGTCAGGCGGGCAGGGCGCGGCCGCCATTCCGGATCCGTACACCGGTGGCAGCGATCATTTCGAGCAGGTCTGGACCCCGGTTGACCAAGCGGCAGAACGTGCGGTGGCACGACTGTTGCATGACGTCGACTCCGGCATAATCAGGGCATGAACGCCCAGCCTGTCCCGGACCTGCCCGAGTTCGCCACCTGGCTCAACGCCACCCCCTGCACCCTGGCGGAACTGCGCGGCCGGCCGGTCGCGCTGCTGTTCGTCAACGCTGCCTCTGCCTGGAGCGCACAACGCCTGGCCGAGTTCGGCCAATGGCTGTCGCGCCATCCGGGCAAGCTGCAGCCGCTGGTGCTGCAGGTGCCGCGCTTCGACTTCGAGCGCGATCCCGATGCCGCGTTGAAACTGCTGCGCCGCCAGGGCCTGACCGCCCCGGTACTGCTGGATGCGGATTGGGACGGCTGGCGCCGTTTCGGTGTCACCGCATGGCCGACCCTGATCCTTCTCGACGCGCAGGGACGCGAGCGGCAGCGGCTGGTCGGGCAGGGCGCTGCCGGCGAGCTCGAGCGCGCGCTGAACGCACTGTGCGAGGGTGCACCCTCGGCCCCGCCGCGCGGTGGCAACGAGCTGCACCCCGAGCCGCGGCATGCGTTGCGCTTTCCGCTGGGCCTGGCGGTCAGCACCGAGCGCCTGTACATCGCTGACAGCGGCCATCACCGCATTCTCGAATGCAGCCATGGCGGCCGCGTGCTTCGTCAGTTCGGGCTGGGGACCGCGGATTTCATGGATGGCAATCTGGCCGAGGCCGCCTTCCACAGGCCGCAGGCACTGGTGCTCGAGCGCGACGCCCTGTACGTCGCCGACACCGGCAACCACGCCATCCGCCGGATCAACCTGTTGACCGGTCTGGTCGACACTCTGTGCGGCAATGGACGCCCGGGCGCGCCGGTGGAAGGGCCTGTCGCCCAGCCGCGGCAGGTGCCGCTGGATCATCCGGTCGGCCTCGCCATCGCCGACAACCAGCTGCATATCGCCATGGCGGGAGACAACCGGATCTGGAGCTACCACCTCGGCCAGCGCAGCCTGCAATGGCGCGCCGGCAGTGGCGCGATCGACGAGCGTGACGGCAGTGGGCATCTGGCTGCCTTCGCGCAACCCACCGCGCTTGCCGTAGTACAACAGGTCCTGTACGTGGCCGACGCGCTGGGGTCTTCGATCCGCGCGCTGCAGCTGCGTGGGGATCTGGTGCAGACGCGGCTCGGGCAGGGCACATGGCGCTTCGGTGAAGCCGACGGCCCGCGTGCCCACGCCAGCCTGCAGTTCCCGCAGGCTATTGCACTGAGTCCGGGCGCACCGCTGCTGTGGATTGCCGATACCGGCAACGGTCGCCTGCGCACGCTGCGCCTGGGCGGCGGCGAACTGACCACGCAACCGTTGCCACGGCGCCTGCATGGCCCGGCCGGCCTGGCCGTGGGCGCGGGCGCGGTGTGGATCGCCGAGACCGACGCGCACGCCGTGCTGCGTTTCGACCCTGACAGTGGTGTACTCAGCGAAGTACCGATCAGCGAATGACCGACGTTCCCGTCCCGGCCTTCGACGGCAAGGCCTTCGCGGCCCAACTCAGTACCGCCCCCGGGGTGTACCGCATGTACGCCGCCGACGACACCCTGCTGTACGTCGGCAAGGCACGCGCGCTTCGCAACCGCGTGGGCAGCTATTTCAATGGCAGCCCGAAGAACGCGCGGATCATGTCGATGATCTCGCAGATCACGCGGATGGATGTGACTGTCACGCGCTCGGAGGCCGAGGCGCTGCTGCTGGAAAACCAGCTGATCAAGTCGCTGGCACCGCGCTACAACGTCTCCCTGCGCGACGACAAGACCTACCCGCACGTGCTGCTGACCCGCGAGGAATGGCCGCGCATCGCCCTGCACCGGGGGCCGCGTGCGATCCCCGGCCGCTATTTCGGGCCGTATCCGGGTGTCACCGCGGTGCGCGAGACGCTGAACCTGATGCACAAGCTGTTCAAGCTGCGCAGCTGCGAGGACAGCGTGTTCCGCAACCGCTCACGGCCGTGCCTGCAGTACCAGATCGGCCGCTGCAGTGCCCCCTGCGTCGAGCTGGTACCGGCAGGCGAGTATGCCGAGTCGGTGCGCCGCGCGGCGCTGTTCCTGGAAGGCAAGAGCGATGAGCTGACCCGGGAACTGGGTGAGCAGATGCAGGCTGCCAGTGAAGCACTGGAGTTCGAGCAGGCCGCGCGCCTGCGTGATCTGATTTCGTCGCTGCGCAGCATGCAGACCCGCCAGTACGTCGATGGCCGCGCCGCCGACCTGGACGTGCTGGCCGTGGCCATGCAGGGATCGCAGGCCTGCGTGCTGCTGCTGGCATTCCGCGATGGGCGCAACCTGGGCACCCGCCCGTTCTTCCCCCGCACCAATGGCGAGGACAGCCCACAGGAAGTGCTGGCGGCGTTCGTCTCCCAGTACTACATCGAGTTCGAGCCACCGCGCGAGATCCTGCTGGATCGCGAGATTCCGGATGCCGATCTGCTGATGGCCGCGCTGTCTGCTTCGGCCGAGCGCAAGGTGCAGCTGAAGTGGAACGTGCGCGGCGAGCGCGCCGGTTATGTAGAGCTGGCCAGCCGCAACGCGCAGCTGACGCTGGCCACCGAGCTCAACAGCCGCAACGCGCAACACGTGCGCAGCGAAGCCCTGCGCGAGATGCTGGGCCTGGCCGAGCCGGTCAAGCGCGTGGAGTGCTTCGACATCAGCCACACGCTGGGTGAGGCGACCGTGGCGTCCTGCGTGGTTTTCGATGCGGCCGGTCCGGTGCGTGCCCAATATCGTCGCTACAACATCAGCGGCATCGAGCCGGGCGACGACTATGCCGCCATGCGTCAGGCCATCGACCGCCGCTTCCGCCGTGCCGTGGAAGAGCAGGGCGTACTGCCCGACGTGCTGCTGATCGACGGTGGCGCCGGCCAGCTGGCGCAGGCGCAGGCAGCGCTGGCCGACCTGGGCGTGGAGGGCGTATTGCTGGTGGGCGTGGCGAAGGGCGTGGAGCGCCGCGCCGGTCATGAGGCGCTGGTCATGCCCGACGGCCGCGAGCTGCGCCCCGGTGCCGCCAATCCCGCCCTGCAGTTCATCCAGCAGGTGCGCGACGAGGCGCACCGCTTCGCCATCACCGGTCACCGCGGCCGCCGGCAGAAGGCGCGCATGACCAGCAGGCTGGAAGACATCCCGGGCATCGGCCCGCGTCGTCGTGCCAGCCTGCTGAAGCATTTCGGTGGGCTGGTCGGCCTGAAGGCGGCCGGTGAAGCGGAGATCGCCAAGGTGGAAGGCATCAATGATGCCCTCGCGGCCCGTATCTACGCTAACCTGCACGGGTTGGCCACGCCCGATGCGGCCGATTAGAGAGAGAAGCGCGCAAGCATGAAGTTGACCCTGCCCACCTGGCTGACGCTGTTGCGGATCGTGATGATCCCGGTGCTGGTGCTGGTGTTCTACCTGCCCTACACCTGGACCAACTTCGCTTCGGCGGCGATCTTCGGCTTGGCCGCGATCACCGATTGGCTCGATGGCTGGATCGCCCGCCGCTATCAGCTGGAATCGGCGTTCGGCGCCTTTCTCGACCCGGTGGCGGACAAGTTGATGGTGGCGGTGGCGCTGTTCCTGATCGTGCAGGGGCATCCGACGCCGTGGATGGCGTTCTGGGCCGCCGTCATCGTTGGCCGCGAAATCGCGGTCTCGGCATTGCGCGAATGGATGGCCGAGCTTGGCCAGCGTGCCAAGGTGCGGGTGGCGATGATCGGCAAGGTGAAGACAACGGCGCAGATGGTCGCGCTGCTGTGCCTGCTGTACTCGGTCGCGCCCAGCGTGGCGGTCGAGGACATCTGGATGGGCTGGCCGATCTTCCACATCGGTGACTGGACGCTGGCCATCGCGGCAGTGCTGACGCTGTGGTCCGGCCTGCAGTATCTGCACGCGGCCTGGCCGAGCCTGCGCGAGGACGAGCGTGCCGCACGCGAGCGCTCACGACAGAAGAAGCTGGGCAACGGTTGATCGGCGGCACACGGGATGCCCGTCAGGTTGCGAAGCGCGCTGGTTGCTGGATGCGCGCGGTTGAAAAAAGGCCTTGACGCCCCTTCCAGAATGGGTAGAATTTCGCCTCCCAAGCGGGAATAGCTCAGTTGGTAGAGCGCAACCTTGCCAAGGTTGAGGTCGCGAGTTCGAGTCTCGTTTCCCGCTCCAGATTCTGAAAGAGAGGCCTCTGGCCTCTCTTTTTTTATGTCGTGCCGGCCCTGGATTGCCGGGCTTTCCGCTCATCCGAACCTGAACGGAAAACGGGAATCGCCGAGGAGATTTCTGTTGACGCATTGCTGCAATCTCGACACAATAGCGCTCCTTCGACGCAGGTCGAACGGAATCTGCGGGAATAGCTCAGTTGGTAGAGCGCAACCTTGCCAAGGTTGAGGTCGCGAGTTCGAGTCTCGTTTCCCGCTCCAGATTCAAGAAAGAACGCTCCCGCAAGGGGGCGTTTTTCGTTTCCGGTCAGGCCGGACCCTCCTGCCCGCCATTGCGGACCGTGCCGAATGGATATCATCCGCTGTAGTCGTCGGGGTGACGCAGGGAGCGGGGCAAGGGCTGGCAGATGGAGGCTGTGCACGAAACGAGGCAGGACGGTGGGCAGACCGCCTACCGGGCGTACCGTGATCGGATGCTGGAGGGTTGCCGGGGACGATCCGCGGGTGCGTTCCACGACGACATCGACGATGAGCGGACGGATGACCGGCCCGAAGTACCGCGCAACCGCATCCGTGGCTTCCGCATCGCAGTGGCCGATGCGCTGCGCGGGCAAGACCCGACTGTGGTCACCGAGGAAGACATGGCGCGCCGTGCGCTGGGCATTCCGGCGGACATCGCGCTGCATCCTGGCAAGGGCCGCGGGTGGCCGCTTCTGGTGCAGGTGTTCATGCCGTTCCCGTGGGTGCTCAGGTACGTGCGACACGCGCTGTCGCGGATCCGGACGTTCGAGGGCCGCCAGTACGTGTACTGCCAGTTCCACGCACGGCTGTTCCTGCATGCGGAAGCACGCATGTACAGCCGCAGCCTGGACATCGCCCTGCGCCGCTTCGAAGCCACGTCGTGGGAAGAACTGCGGGCGCTGCAGCTGCGGGATGCCGGCTGGCTCATCGCTGCCCATCGCCTGGGCCTCCGTCGGCTGACGGACCTCGACCGGTGTGCTGGACGGTCTGAAGCGCCTGGATGGTTTGCGCGGTGGATGGTGGATGAAGGCATCATCCAGCACAAGGAAGAGCTGCAGTGGCTGCAGTCCGCGCACACCGCGCACAGGGCATGGAGCGTCGGCTGGCGGCCGCGGCGAACGCAGCGCGAGCCGGTGCGTTCCGTTGTGCGCCAGCTGATGCTTGCGGGCGTTGCGCGGCCGCACCTGGCGCGCCTTCATGATGTCGACCTGGAAGAATCTGATGCGGCGCGTCTGGCCGCGAATCTGACACTGCTGGCCGGTGCCGGCATTGCGCCGGTGCACGAGGTATTCGATTCTGCACGTTATCTGTTGTGGCGCACGCCGACGAAGACGTGGGCCTGGGTGCTGGGGGCAGCCGGCGCATGCACACCGGCAGATATCCACACGCTGCGCGGCTACCTGGGGTTTCATGCTCCACCCCCTGACTGGATCGCCCATCATCTGATCGCACGTGGGTGCAGGCCTTGATGCACTTGCCACTTGCTGTCGGTTGCTGGCCGAGCTGAGCGATGATGCCCCGGCCGAAGATGTGGAGGCCGCCATCGACCTTCTCCTGGCAGCACCTCATTGCCTCGACTTCACGCAGTTGGGCGCCTGCGGCCAGTATCTGCGACGGCCCGACCGGCTGGATCGATTCCTGCAGGTGCTGGTTCGCCATGATCTCGGTGCAGCGGGCCACGTTGTTGCGTTCCAGGCCTGCTATCGCGTCGGTGACGCCGATCGCCTGGACGCGTGGTTGACCCTCATTGCGGGGCGCACAGCGGGCATGGACGTCGATGTGCTGGTCGAATGGGTGGGTCGAATGCTTGCACAGGGGAGCCTGGACGCATTCCAGTACCTGCATTCGGCCATTGCGCCTGCTGATTTTGCAGAGCAGCGGAAGCTGGAAGTGCTGGCGTCCCTCGGTCCGGGACTGCTGCGTTACCTGGTTGAAGACAAAGGCCTGGATTCGGTAAAAGCGCTGCGCGACTGGTACTTCGCTACCCGGGGCCTGCACGGGGTGACCTGGTGGGGCGGCAGCGATCCCGAACTGTGTCGGCTGCTGGCGGATGACGCCTTCCAGCGCCACAACTTCGGCTTCATGATGCAGAACCATCGATGCGTCCTGGAGGTGGTCGAACGACGGGCACACCAGGTGGTTCCGCGCCCGCAGAGAAACGTCGATGCAGATGCCATGGCGCGCTACTACGATGCGCTGGCCACGCGGCGTCGCGAAGAGATGGCGCGCCTCCTGCCGCAGTTGCCCGCGATGCTGGAGGGAACCGGCGGACTTCTGCTCGCATCGGTCCTTCGCGCAGGCGGAACGTCGATGAAAGCACTGCAGGACAGGCTGGCCCGGTTACAGCCCGCGGTCGAGCAGTTGCTGGCCGGGCAGGGAGCAACGTCAGCCGAGCTGGACGAGGTGGATGCGGAGCTCATTTCGATGGTCTACCGCACGTCCGTCGATGTCGTCCGTGGAAGTTGGGCGGCGGCACGCGGATTCCAGTCGCACCTGGATGGATGGAGGCTGGAGCCGTTCCATCCGATGGCCTGGCAACGCTCGATCAGAAAACGCACAGGCGTGCTGGAGCGCAGCAGCCTGCTGGCACTGAAACGCGCCAGCGAACACGCGACGCGGTTCCAGCACGGCCCGGATGAGGGGCCGCGAACGTTCCGTGACCTGCGATCGAAGCGGTTGCTGGATCCCGCGCGGGATCCTTGGTCGGTCTCCGCCCATCTCGGCCTGCTGCTGGCTGCCGCAGGCAATGATCCGGAGATCCTCCAGTGGCGGCGCAGCACCTTCAGCGAGGTCGCCAGCATGCCGGAGGACGGTGCGCAGACCAGCGCGTACCTGGAGCAGCTGGATCGGTTGTTCAACAGCGCATTGCCGGATGCCCTCGACGAACATGCTCAGCGTTTTCTGCATAGCCTCGCTCCCGATGACGCCGGGCAGCTGCTGCAGCGGCTGCTGCCGCCGTCGCCGTCCGCTGACAGCACGGTACCGGTCATGTCACTGGATCAGGCCTTCGCGCAGATGCGCAAGAACGTTCTGGATGTGTGCGTGCGCTGGGTGAAGCGCGAGAAGGGCAGGTATGGCCGCCCGGACCCTTCCGGATCGTGCACGCATCTGCAGGCGACGTTGACCAAGCACCCGGCGTACTTCGCCAAGCATGCCGCCAATCTATGCTCACGCGATCGCGTTGCGATGTGGCAGGAGGCGCGCCACGCCCACCTGGTCGTATTCGATCCGAGGCAGCGACGATTGGCGGGCATGGCCATGGTGAACATCGAGGTCGTGCCGTCCCTGCACGCTTCCGGGAGCTGCCTCATCATCCGCGCGATCAATCCCATGGAAGACATGCTTGCGACGCATTGTCTCCGGTCCATCGTGGAGTCCTTCCTGGACATCGCCATCCAGATCGCAGAACGCAACGACCTGGTTGCGGTACTGATGCCCTGGCACAACGGGGTGCATCTGTTGTCGAACCTTCCCGGGATCGAGAAGTACCTCAAGAAGCAGTACCTGCAGAAGGCCCAGGCGGCATCTGCCGACCGGTCTGGCGAGCTGATGGCCAGCGACGACCTGCGCCGCCGCCCCCGCAAGGTGAAGGCCAGATTCTCGGCATTCGAGCAGGGAATGGAGATCGTCGGAACGCTGTATGCGATCTGGCAGCGGGCCCCGGTGGACCAAGCCACGCGTCGCACGCCATCGGAAGACGGTTGACGGCGTGAAGGAACTTCGACACAATGGCGCTCCTTCGACGCAGGTCGAAGAATCTGCGGGAATAGCTCAGTTGGTAGAGCGCAACCTTGCCAAGGTTGAGGTCGCGAGTTCGAGTCTCGTTTCCCGCTCCAGATTCTACAGGGCCCCGGTTGGGGCCTTGTTTTTCTCCCGCCCTTGGCAAGGCGGGGCCCGTTGAGCCACAAGGCTTTTCGCGCAGTCAGAAAAGTGAAATAAGGTGTGAAATCGCTGGTGTGAGTTCCGGGCTTCCGGTATCATGACAGCCTATGCGGGAATAGCTCAGTTGGTAGAGCGCAACCTTGCCAAGGTTGAGGTCGCGAGTTCGAGTCTCGTTTCCCGCTCCATGTTCCGACAGGCCCCATCGCGGGGTTTTGTCATGTCAGGGGCTCCATTCCTGGCGCGCAGTACGTTGGCCTCATGGCAGAGTGGCTATGCACCGGATTGCAAATCCGTTTACAGCGGTTCGATTCCGCTTGAGGCCTCCAATTGAAAAGCCCTGACTTCGGTCAGGGCTTTTTTTTTGCGCCGTCATCGTGCGCTGCCAAGCGTGCCTGACATCCCAGTCTCAGCCGCCCACGACATGGCAAGGCGGTATGGTCAGCGCAGAGGCCTTCGGGCGCGGCAATGGCAGGCAGGGAGACTATGGCGCGTGGCGGACAGGCGGTGGATCGGCAATGAGCAAACCCACAACGGAAGTACGCTGGCTGACATTCCGGCTGATGAACGGACAATCGATCGGACCGGAGCGCCTGCGCGATGGCTGGAGCACCGCTTCGGAAACCCGCCACTGCGGGGTCCGGCGCGAGGCCATCGAGGGGGCAGGTGTGGTCTACGCGCTGTACGGGCCTGCCAACCTGGCATCGCCGCGTCGTGCCGAGATGCGCATGCGTGAGTTCCTGATGAGCAGCGGCTACACCTTCACCATGGGCACGCTGGGCGGCTAGCGCATCGCGGCAGCCTTCAGGGCCGCGACCACCTGTTCTCCGGAGAAGCCACAGTGGCCTGTGCCTGCTGCGGGCAGTACGCGCGGCAACGGCGTCGCACCCGCGTGCGCGGCCAGTTGCGGATAGCGTTCCTGCATGCGCGGTGCGATGGTGGGATCGTCATTGTTGAACTGAATCACCAACGGCCGCTTCAGCGCGCCGGTCAATCCGAGTGTTTTGCGCACACGCGCCTGTGCTGCGGGAACGGCGGCGATGCGCTGCACCCCTGCATTGAACGCGACGTCATCGCCGAATCCACGATAGACGACGCCGATGTTGCCGACTGGCATGCCGCCGCTGCGCGTGGCCAGTTCGTGCAGGACCAGGGCGTGCAGGCTGATCGTTCCGGGCAGCGCATCGGACGCGACCTGCAACTGTGTGGCCAGCAGCGCAGCGGAGTGCGGCGCGCGTTGCAGGGCGTTGGCGATGCCTTGGTACAGCTCGCCCTGTGGTACCGAAGCGGCTTCGCTGGATGCCAGGCCAGCAGCAGGCAGTCCTTCGGCATGCGGGAAGAAGTAGTCGAACGCGACCACGGTGGTGAGCAGGTCGCCGGCCAGCTGCTCGCCTGACAGGTTGGCGCCGCATAGCGAAACACCACCGGCGTAGTGGGCCGGATGCCGTTCGAGACTGGCTACGGTCACCGCACCGCCCATCGAAAAACCGAGCAGCCAGGTATTGCGCACGCCCTTCAAACCGGCCAGCGTGTGCTGACGCAGGCGTTCCACATCGTTGATGGCATCGGCCACCGCCCACCCCTGGCTCGCGTAGGCGCTCTGTGCGACCGCGTAGCCGGCCGCCAGCAGAGGTGCGGTTGCCTCGTTGGCGGCCATCGGCGATTCGCGTGGCGTGCCCACCGGCTCGTAACCGTGCGCCAGCATCACCAGATCGCCGTTCCAGTCCGCAGGGATGTCCAGGCGCCACGGCGCACCCTGCAGCTCGCCACTGAGCATGCGTGGTGGGGCGGGCGGCGCCGCCAGCAGCGGCACGGAAGGCAACGCCAGGGCCAGTGCCAGGGTCAGTCGGAGAAGGGCACGCATCGTGTTCATCCGGGCAGGTGATACGCCGAGCATAGAACCGGCCGCGGTGCCGTGCCCGCTGCAATGCGTCAGGTCAGGGGGCCATCACCGGCCCGCCGCAGGCGACGCGGTGCATCGGAAAATCCATGGCCTGTGCCGGATCGTCCTGTGCGATCTCGATACGTGCGTGCAGGCGCTGCCCAGTGATGCGGCGATAGGTGATCCGTTGCGGGAAATCATTGGCCGGATTCTCGAAGACTACCTCGTCGGCCTCCACCCGGACGGCACTGAAATCAGTAGCGTTGCGGCCGGAGGGCAGCGCGGTGAACACCAGCCGCCCATCGTCGTGCTGGCGCAGCTGCATGAACTCGAAACCCACGGTGCGCCCGTCGCGCAGGCTGCGGCTGCTGCCGAACATCGTTCCGCCGGCCACGGTGGACCACTGCTCACCGGCTCCAGGTGGCTGCCCGTCCAGCTGCCAGCAGCCGGAGAGCCAGCCGAGCTGTTCAATGTCTGCGGTTGCAGCGGCCTGCGCATGGGTGGCGAAAAGCAGCAGAGGCAACACGGCGCGGGCGATCCGGTTCGACATCGTGGGCTCCATGCGCGGGACGGTGGCCCCTGTATAGCGCCGCGCAGCGCCGGCGGCCAGCGCCGCACACAATGACGCCGAATTCGATACGATCTGCAGGTTCCTCCCCCTTCTGCTTGCCCTGGAGTCCGACATGGTGGATCGCCTCGCCGTCCTGCTTGAGCGTTTCGCGGTCACTGCGTCGGTCTTCCACGCCGGTGCACTGTGCGGCATCAACAGCCTGGAAGGGGAGGACGAAGCCGGCCAGCTGCATCTGGTACGGCGTGGACCGGTGCAGGTCAGCCATGGACAACAGACCGTGCAGGTCGAGGTGCCCAGCCTGCTGCTGTACCCGAGGCCGATGCCCCACCGTTTCCAGACCGACCCGCACCTCGGCGCCGACATGGCCTGCGCCAACCTGCATTTCGAAGGCGGCCGGCTCAATCCGATCAGTGCCGCATTGCCTGATTTCATCTGCCTGCCACTGGCGGACCTGCACGGCAGCGATGCGGTGCTGGAAATGCTGTTCGAGGAGGCGTTCGAGCAGCGTTGTGGCCGTGCGGCAATGGTCAATCGTCTGTTCGAGGTGGTGATGATCCAGGTGCTGCGGCAGCTGATGGAAGGCGGTGAGATGCGCGGCGGTCTGTTTGCTGGCCTCGGTCATCCGCGCCTGCGTCTGGCATTGGTCGCGATGCACGAGGCGCCGTCGCAGGCATGGACGCTGGAAGACCTTGCCGACGTCGCAGGAATGTCGCGCAGCGTATTCGCGGCGAGCTTCCGTGAGGCGATGGGCACCACCCCCGGCCAGTACCTGCAGGGCTGGCGCGTAGGCCTGGCGCAGCAGGCCCTGCGCCAGGGCCGACCGCTGAAGCGGATTGCCGACGAGGTGGGCTACGGCAGTGAAGCGGCGCTTTCGCGTGCGTTCAAGGCGCACACCGGGCAATCGCCCCGGCAGTGGCGGGGGCAGGTGCGGACCTCCGCGGCCTGAGCGTTCAGCCCAGTGCGAGGCGGGCCAGCTTCATGCCCACGAACAGGCCGGCCAGTCCCAGTGCGATCGATCCCCCTGCATACAGCGCGGCCAGTCCGTGCTGCCCCCGTTGCAGCAGCAGGCCGATCTCCAGCGAATAGGTGGAGAAGGTGGTGTAGCCGCCCAGGATGCCCGTGGTCAGCAGCAGCCGCAGCTGCGGCGATGCGCCGTTGCGCAGGGCGAAGGCCTCGACGACCGCCCCCATCAGCAGGGCGCCGCTGATGTTGACCAGGAAGGTGGACCAGGGCCATGGACTGCCGACGGCGAACCGCGTGCCGATCAGGTTGCAGGCATGGCGCAGGCAGGCGCCGGCGCCGCCTCCCAGGAAGACCAGGACGTAATTGTTCAGTGCTTGCATTGCGGGCCTCGAGTACGTGTTCGCAGATGCGGAGGCGAACGCGATGGCGGGCACGGCCTGCCATCGACGAACGCCAGGTTCGTCACAGCAGGAGCCATCAGCCATGCCTGGCGGTTATCGGGGGAGCCCCATCCCCATCGGTCCCCATGCTACCAGCGCCGACCCGGTCAGGGCAGGGAGGTCATCACCACGCGGGCCACCCTGCTGCGGCTGACGCCATCCATCAACAGTTCGAATGCCAGCAGATCCAGTGCCGCGTGGCGCCGGTGGTCGATCTCCAGGCCCTTCTCGGCGACCAGCACGCTCACCAGTTCATAGGCATCCTGCCAGACATCCAGGTGCGCTTCGCTGGGCATGTAATAGCTGGTGCGTTCGCCGACGCCCCGCCCATGGATGCCGTACAGCAGTTCGCGTGCATCCAGCTTGGCTGCGTCGGCGATCCGGAACAGCTGTTCGGCCTTCACATGTGAGGGGCTGACGTGGTCGTTGAGCCAGTTGCTGATGGTCGCCGTCGTTGAAGCGGCGGCGCGGGCCAGATCGGCCGGGCGTGGGTGCCCGGCTTTCTTCATGGCAATGGCGAGTCGTTGGCCGAGAGTATTCATCTATGCAAGCCAGCTTAACGCGTGGAAGCGAAAGAATCCTTGCCGCAAGAATAAGTCTGGTTAACGACAGGACCGACCATGACCGATTTCTGGAGCAAACGGCAGGTGCGCACGCGCCTGGGATTCCAGACCGACGCCGAGCTGGCGCAGTTCTTTGGCATAACGCGATCCGCTGTGTCGCAATGGCCCCAGGAAGCGCCCATTCCTCCATTGCGACAGTTCATCCTCCACCAGCGCCATCCCGACCTGTTCCCTTGGGCTGAGGCCTCTGAAGACGAATCAAGCTAGGTTGCGTCTGCAAATGTCGTATTTAGCACGCTTTGCGGTATGTGTTAAGCATGCTTATCAGTATAGGGAAAATTGATCGAAACCCGCGTTGCGATTGATCGCGCCACGAAGCTGCCTTGGCGACGGAGGCACCACGGCGTCGGGATCGGCCCCTTCTTTTGCCTGTGCCGATCACAGACCGTTATGTGAACGATTAATAATTTCAATCGAAAAAGTCGCCGCATGTAATTGACCTGTCGTGAAATCTGTGACTAATTGAGGTCAACCGGTCGTGAAGCCCGGGAGTCTTTCAGCACGCAAGTGAGTCGGTAGACCGTCAACGATGCAGGACAAGTCCAACGGAGGTCGTATGGAATACGGCATGCATGGCTTGGCTGAACGGGTACGCCGCGAACTGGAAGCCAGCTATCACAAACACGGATGCGGCCCTGCCTTCTGGGACACGTACCAGCAGGTGCTGGACCGGCTTGTCCCGCAGGGGACCGAGCGCACGGAAGTGACCAATGAAATGGCGCTGATCATCGAGCAGCTCGGAATCGTACGGCGTGCCCAGCTGGTGCCTCCGCACGCCAACGGGTCGCGCTGATTCAGAGCAGGTGCCAGGCGCCAGCGCTCAGCAGCACCAGCAGCAACGATGCCAGGACCACGGTCCGCGGTCGCCACCCGCGCCGCGGCTGCCCTGCCATCGTCTGCGGGCTGCAGTAGCGGATCAGTCCCGGACCGAAACCGGCCCGGGACTGTTGCTGCTCGCAGGCATCCAGGCAGGCGCCGCAGGCCAGGCAGTCGGCCTGCGGGCCCTGGCGGATGTCGAGCTGCATCGGGCAGGCGTGGAGACAGGCCGCGCAATCGGTGCAGTCGCCGAGGCGGTCGGCGCTGAAGGTGGGCATGGGGCCGGCCAGCCATGGGTGCGCGGCGCGGAACACGTAGTCCTGCGCGGAGGTCGGATCGAGCAGCCCGCGACCGCGGCCGATCACGCCGCCAAGGCCAGCGGGCCGGGGCCCGCGGGGTTCGCCGCGGCGCGCGTCATACAGCATCCGGGGGGTCTGCGGGTCGACCAGCAACGGCTGTGCGCGCGCGAAGGGGCACAGCGAACGGCAGACCTGCTCCCGCAGGAAGCCGGCGTTGCCCCATGTGGCTGCCGTGTAGAACAGCACCCAGAAGGTTTCCCAGCCACTCCAGCCGCCCTGGACACTGGCGGTGACGAGGCCGGTGATCGGGCTGAACAATCCCACGAAGGTGATGCCGGTCCATAGCGACAGCAGTAACCATGCGGCCTGCGTGGCAGGACGCGCCAGGGCGCGTGGCAGGCGTTGGGCAAGAAAGCTGTCGATCAGGCTGAAGGCGTAGCTCCACACCGTCTGCGGGCAGGCATGGCCACACCAGATGCGGCCGGCGAGGTGGGTCAACAGCGCCAGTGCCATCGCCAGCGCCAGCAGCAGGCCCAGCAGCAGGCCAACGTCGTCGGGCCACAGGGTCCAGCCGAACAGGTCGAAGCGACGTGCGTCCAGGTCCAGCAGCAGCGCCTGGCGGCCGTCCCAGCGCAACCAGGGCAGCCCAAGGAAGCCAACCAGCACACCGAGCCGCAGTGCGCCACGCCATCGCCACGGTGGGGAAGGGGGCCTTAGTGCGTTCATCCCAGAGGCAGCTCATCATCTGCGTCTGCCGGCATCGGCCGCAGCAGATATCCGGTGATCGCGCTGGACAGCGCCGTCACCGCCCAGAACATGAAGAAGCCGACCGTGTAGCCGAGTTCGCGACTGATCGCCGTGCCCGGAAAACTGATGGCCTGAAGGCGCAACGGGTCGACGAAAGCGAAGAACACCACGCTGGCCAGCCCGGCGGCGATGAAACTGGGCCAGAGGATGGCGCCCCAATGCTGGATCAGGCGCTGACGCGGGGACGAAGTGGGTGTATTCATGCGGTCGCGGGTCGGGAAGGGGGCGGCGCGTATACTCCGCCATGGCTGGCGCAGCATCCGCAGGGCATGTTTCCTGCAGGCATGTCAGCCTAGGCGCGCCCACGCGCGCCGACATTGATCTGGATCAACGGCGGTGCCGGCCGGTTGGCGCACCCTGCCGGCAATCGCCTGGTGCCTCTGATGAACGCTACGCCATCACTCGTCCCTCCTGTCGCCTCGCCCGCGCTGTGTACCGAAGAGGACGTGACCCGTCTGGTCCACGACTTCTATGCACGCGTGCGTGAGGAGGAGCGTCTGGGCCCCGTGTTCGACGCGCATGTGCACGATTGGCCCGGGCATCTGGCGCAACTGGTGGATTTCTGGTCCGCAATGCTCAGGGGAACGCGTCGCTTCAAGGGATCGCCCATGTCCAAGCACATGGCCATCGCCCTGGACAAGGACCTGTTCGACCGCTGGCTCGCGCTGTTCCGGCGCACCACCGCCGAATGCGGCAATCCACCGATGCAGGCGTTGGTCGATGATGTGGCCGCGCGCATTGCGGAAACGTTCTGGCGCCGGTACCAGATGCTGCGCTGGCCGCAGGTGGCGCTGCCGGTGCTGGGCGTTCCTGCGCGGGATTGATCTGGGTCAAGGCGGCACTGACTGTCCGGCGCGATGCTGGCGGCATGGACACGTTCTCTCCCGCTGCCGGCGGCCTGGCCTGGACCTTCGACCCCGATCTGCTGCGCCGGCATGACCGGCCCGGACCGCGCTACACCTCGTATCCGACCGCTCCGCACTTCCACGATGGTTTCGGCGCGCCCGCACTGCGCCAGGCGATCGCGGACAGCGACCTGCTGGCGCGCGCGCTGTCGCTGTACGTGCATGTCCCGTTCTGCTCCAGCCCGTGCTTCTACTGCGGCTGCAACCGGGTGATCACCCGTGATCGAAGCCGTGGCCACAGCTACGTCTCACGGGTCCTGGCCGAGGCCGATCTGCTGGCGCCGCAGTTCCAGAAAGGCCGTGAGGTGATCCAGCTGCACCTGGGGGGCGGAACGCCGAATTTCCTGGACGCCGAGGCAATGACCACGCTGATCGACGGCCTTCGCCGGCGTTTCGACTTCAGCTGCTCGGCCGAGCGCGATTTCTCGATCGAGCTTGATCCACGCTTCATCGAAACGCGTGACGTGGCGATGCTGGCACGGCTGGGCTTCAATCGCGCCAGCCTGGGCGTGCAGGACTTCGATCCCTCGGTCCAGGCGTCGATCAACCGTGTGCAGGGTGTACAGCAGACCCTGGACATCCTGCGTGCCTGTCGTGACAGCGGCATGCGATCGGTCAACGTGGATCTCATCTACGGGCTGCCGGGACAAAGCCAGGAAGGATTCGGCCGCACTCTCGAGCAGGTGCTTGCACTGCGACCGGACCGGCTGGCGGTGTATGGCTACGCGCACCTTCCGCATCTGTTCCGCGCGCAGCGGCAGATAGACGAGCGCGCGCTGCCCTCGCCGGAGGACAAGCTTGCGCTGCTGGGACTTGCCGTGCAGCAGCTGTCCGCAGCGGGCTACCAGTACATCGGCATGGATCATTTCGCGCTGCCGGAAGAGGATCTTTCGCGCGCCCAGCGCGCTGGCCAGCTGCATCGCAACTTCATGGGCTACACCACCCATGCCGATACCGACCTGCTGGGCCTCGGCGTCAGCGCGATCAGTCATATCGGTGCGACCTACAGCCAGAACCCACGCGACCTGCCGTCCTGGGAGAGTGCGGTCGATCAGGGCCAGCTGCCGGTCTGGCGTGGCGTGGCGCTCAGCGCCGACGATCAGCTGCGCGCAGACCTGATCCAGCAGCTGATGTGCCAGGGAGAGGTCGACGGACGCGCGCTCGGCGATCGCCACGGCATCGTGTTCGACGACTACTTCGCCGAGGACCTGTGCGCCGTGCAACGGCTTCAGGACGATGGCCTGGTCGAGTATCGCGATGGCGTGGTCCGTGCCAGCGAACGCGGCCGGCCGCTTCTGCGCCTGCTGGCGATGTGCTTCGATCCCCATCTGCGTGCAGAGCACGAGCAGCCGCGCTATTCGCGCGCGATCTGAAGTGGTTGGGAGGTTCACGCCACTGCGTGTCGCAAACAGCCCGAAAGCCCTGGTGCCCGGAGCCGGAATCGAACCGGCATGACCTTGCGGTCGGCGGATTTTAAGTCCGCACAGAATTCATTGTGCTGCAAGGGTTTTGGGGTGATTTCCGCTCCGCAATGCGTGTAATCCAGTCGGCTTGAAAGCCTTGGCGCACAAGCGTCTCTATTCAGTTGCGGAGCGGAATTTCAGCGCGTCGGCGTGGACTTGTGACCGCGGCGTTTACGCGTGTAGTGCTCGGTCATCGACACCGTGGTGTGGCCCAGCTGCTGCTGTGCCTTGCGGATATCGCCTGACGACTCGGCCTTGTCGGTCGCCGCCTTCGCGCGCAGGTCGCGGAACTGGACGCCCTCAATCCCGGCAATCTCGCAGGCCTTCGCCCAGCGCCTGGACATGCTGGTCACGCTGACCGCTTCGCCGCGCTCGCTGACGATGAGCAGGGTGTTGCGCACGGCGTGGCCAGCCTTGCGTGCGCGCAGCCGCTCCAGCAGCACCGCCAGCTCGCCCTCGACTGCGATGCGCAGCTTTGCCTTTGTCTTCCCCTGTCGGATGTTGATGACCCCATCTCGCACATCCATCTCGGTCAGCGACAGCACGTCGGCCGGTCGCTGGCCGATCAGGTAGGCAAGATCCATTGCGTCCTGCACGACCACGTCGGCGGCCGCACGGATCGCCTGGTACTGGTCGTCCTCGATGTAGACGTCACGCCCGGTTTCCTTGAAGCCCTTGATGCCGGCGCAGGGGTTGGGCAGGGAGGTGTAGCCCTTGTCGCGGGCGAAGTTCCAGATGTGCGAGAGCAGCGCCTTCTCGCGGTTGGCGCGCACCATGCCCTTGCCGCCCTTCGTGCGCCAGGTGAGATACTGCCGAACCGTCACAGGCTGGATGGCATCCAGCGGCGCCGGCGGGTCGTCGAAGTATTCCAGCAGCTTGGCCAGCTCATGGCCGTTGTCGATCTGGGTCCGGGGAGCCTTGCGGATGATGACCTCCTTTCGGTACGCATCGCTCACGTGGCGGAAGGTAATGACCGCCACGGCCTGGGCCTCGCGGGTGCCCTCCAGCTCGGCCCACTTCTTGATTGCCAGCGCGTAGTTGCTGCCCAGCGGCAGCTCCTTGCGCGGCTTCCCGCCCAGGTCGTAGTAGTAGTGCACCACGCCCGACTTCTGCTTGCGCGGCCGGAATCGCGGAATCGCGCCCGGTTTGTTCGGCTTGCGCCCCATCGTCATGCCACCTTGTTCGATTGCCAGCCAGCGACGGGCGTGACCTTCTCGGTCTCCACGTCGTCGCCCCCTTCGAGCGCGGCCCACAGCACGCGCGGCCACCCGTCCAAGCCCTTGTAGTGCGGGATCCCGTTCAGCACCAGGAACGCAAGCTGACGATCCTTGTATGGGGTGTCGCACAGTTCCCGCATCGTTTCCCGGGACAGGCACAGCGCCCCCGCGCCCGGGGCGGCCTTGTTCTTCTTGGCCATAGCTTTCTCCTTCAGTTTGCAGCCAGAGCCGCGCGCTGGTTCTTGGGTTTGCGATCGTCCAGGCCGAGCTGGAACTGCAGGACGTTGTCGGCTCCAGCAGCCACTGCAGCCGGCCGCGCGCTGCGTGCCGGCCGGTTGAGCCGTCGCCACGCTGCGATGGCGTTGTCGGGATCGGCATGCTTGCTGGTCGACCTGCAGGCGCACTCGATCAGGTGACCACCGCCCGCGGTCGCGCAGCGCTTGTCGTGGATGTGGCGCGCGCGATGGCCGGCGGCGCAGTTCGGCAACCCTTCCGGGTGGCTGATATGTTCCTGAGTCATGGCTTTTTGCACTCCTCGATGTGGGCGACGAGCTTCTCCAGCAGGAACGCGGCTTGATCGGCGCGCCTGCGGCGTTCGTACTGGTTGAGTGTCGAGCGGTCATGCCTGAGCCATTCCAGCGGCTCGACCAGCCATCGCGGATCGAACGGGAGCAGGGTGCGCGGGTCAACCGGCTTGTCGGACGGGTAACAGTCCGGGCCAGCCCAGTCCTCACTCTCGCCGCAGCGGACGCATACACGCCGCTCGAAGTGGTGGATCTTCTCGGGCTGGATTACGCGTGGTGTCTCGAACAGAGCGCGCACCACGAGGCCGCGCTGGTGCCCGCCGTAGACATGGCCAGCGTCGGCCTGCATCCAGCAGCCCGGGGCGTGGTCAGTCTTGTGGCGGTACTCCCAGCGCACCGGGGTGGCGGAGTACAGCTCGGCCAGTAGGGTCTCGGCCCATGCGTGCACCAGGTCAGCGGCCACGGGGCCGCCGGCCGGATCGATGCGGCGCATCGCGGCGATGACCGCGGCGACGGGTGACGACGCCTTGGTGGCTTCGACAGCGGAGGCCGGCGAGACGGGCAGGGGTGCGGTCATACGAACAGATCCAGTTGTGCCGGCGATGCTGGCGCGGCCGGCGGCGGAGCGAATGATTCGGCGCGGCGCCGGGCACGCTGTGCAGCGTTGAAGGCGAACCACCACCCGTGGGCGTTCCGGCGGGCACGGCATTCGGTGATGAACACCCGCGCGGTGTGCTTGGCCTGTGCAGCGGTGAGCAGCTGGTCAGCCATGGGCGCGGTCATGCGACGTCTCCAAAGGAGAAACCCGGCTGTACGACGCGGATACGGGCCTCAGCGATAGCGGCATAGGCCGGGTCCAGCTCGATGCCGATGAACTGGAAGCCCTCGAGCACGGCAGCCTTGCCGGTGCTACCGCTTCCCATGAACGGGTCCAGCACCAGGCCGCCAGCTGGGGTGACAAGACGGCACAGGTAGCGCATGAGGTCGGTTGGCTTGACGGTAGGGTGGTTGTTCGCCCGCGGGGCGACTTGGTAACCCTCATCGCGTCGGGTCATGTGCTGCCCGCTGGTGTTGGATACCATGCCGGCGGCAGACTTCTGGAATCCCTCCAAGCCAGCATCGCGGTCTTCCCTGCTGGCCTTGGCGCAGTAGAAGAACCGGGCCGCGCTGCCGCCACCGTCGCGCTGGTCGCTGGGTGAGCGGCCAGAAAACGCCCCGTAAGTGCTGACTGTCTTGGCGCTCGGCTCCGTTCCGCGAACCGCTGCGACGGCACCATTGGCCTGCGGAAACGCAGCGACCACTTCTTCGCTACCGTCATGGATCAGGTTGGCCGGCCAGCGTCCATTCTCTGAGCCGTTTACCCCTGGCGTTGGCCGCCATCCATCGTCATTCATGCGTCCCAAGTCGTTGTCGGTGCGGGCGCGGATGGTGGTCTCAGAGGCAGCAATTCGGCAGCCGTCGATGTTCAGGCCGCCGGTGCCGTGCTGCTGCCAGTTGGTCGCTACAGTGCCGGCCAGCGGTTTCCGGGCAACCGTGATCGGCTCGAGCGCGGGCTTGAGCGCGGTGCCGCCCCAGGGCCCGTTGTGCGACTTCGGGAAGCCGCTGCCGTAGACCCATGCGATCATGTCGCGAATCTCGAAGCCTGCATCCTCGATGCGCACGGCCATGCGGTGCTGCGTGCGGGTGCCGGCGAAGGCCAGCAGCTGCCCGCCCGGCTTCAACACGCGCAGGCACTCGGCCCACACCGAGGTGCTGGGCACGTCGTAGTCCCAGCGCTTGCCCATGAATGACAGGCCGTAGGGCGGATCGGTCACGACGGCGTCGACCGAGTTGTCGGCCATGCCGCGCATCACTTCAAGGCAGTCTCCGACGTGGATCATTTGTCCACCGCCTTGCCGTCGATCAGGGTCAGCAGTTCGCCCGCACAGAATCGTGCGTCTTCGCCACCGATCCGCATCCACTTCTCCGCCAGTTGACACACCGCGCCCAGGTCCACGGCCTGCGCGGGCCGGTACTCCTCCGCCGCCTCGATGGCGTTCTGCCAAGGGCAGTTGGCGCTGCTGTGTTCGCCGATATCCACACCGGTGATGGATGCGATGTGGCCGGCCAGGTCGTCGGCCGTTTCGTGGTATCGGTCGCGCTGGTCGATGACACCTTCCAGGGCGCGATCCAAGCTCTCCAGATATTCCTGATCGGCCTGCATGGGAGGGGCGGCGTAGAGCGGCACGATGCGCGGAGGGCTGGTCAACGCACTCACCTCCGAGATGCGAGATGCGCTTCTTGTTACCTCTGTCGATTCCAGCGGCATATCCGACCAATGGACAAACCACGCCACCGGCTCCGCCAACGGCTGGCGGGCGGCGAGGTAGACCGGCACGCTGTCGGCCCTTTCCTCAATGTGGACCATTACGCCGGTCACTTCGTCTTCCTCGCGCAGGGCCTTGATCGCCTCGACGCGGACATAGCCGAGCGGGACATCGTTGTTCCGAGCTTCCTTCACCTTCTCCGCCAGCTCCATCAGGGTCATGCCCGGCTGGCCGAACAGGTCAGCTGCGATCTGTGCGACCAGGCGCTGGGCTGCGCCGTCTGCCATCGTGGTGTTCATGCTTCGATCCTCTTGAATGTGATGGCCCATACGGGACCGTCGCCAGCGGCGAGTGGATCGACATCATCCGCTTCCGCGACTGGCTCAAGGACCGCGTGCAGACCGGCATCGTGGACGTGCTGGCGAAGGCCGACGGAAAGATTCCCTACACGAGCGCGGGTATCCAGGTGATCGTGACCGCGCTGCGCGCTGCACTGGACGCCGGTGTCACCGCCGGCGGCATCGCACCGCGCGAAACCGACGCCAACGACAACGTGCTTGAGTCGTACCGGATTACCTATCCCGGCCTGGCCGAGATTGCCGACAGTGTGAAGTCGCAGCGGCTGCTGGAGGGCATCAAGTTCTCCGCGCGTCTGGCCGGCGCGATCCACACGACCGAGATCACCGGCACCCTCTCCTACAGCATCTAAGGACCTCGAACATGGGCTCCAAGACCTACGATTCCTCGCAGGTGATCATCACCTTCGGGCCACACATCATCACCGGCTACGCCGAGGACACCTTCATCTCGGTGGAAGAGATGGGGGATGGCATCACCTCGGTGGTGGGTGCCAACGGCGAGAAAGGCCGTTCGATGTCGCAGAACCGGTCCCTGCAGATCACGCTGACCCTGCTGCAGACCAGCAAGAGCAACGATGCGCTGTCTGCCGCAGCCGACTTCGACCGGGCTTCGCACGGGCAAGGCGCGCTCCCGCTGGCCATCACCGACCTCACCGGTCGGACCCTGATCGCCGACCCCGGAGCGTGGATCGTGAAGAAGCCGAACACCGAGTTCGGCGCGACCATCGGCAATCGCGAGTGGACCATCGAAACGTCCAACGAGGCGACCTACCACGTCGGAGGCGCACGCTGATGGCCAAGAAGGAAGTGAAGATCGGGCAGACGACGTTCTACCTGACGACATTCGCACCGCGCGACCAGCTGCGGATCTTCGGGGACCTGCAGAAGGAGCTGCTGCCCGCGGTGGGAGCCCTGCTCACGGCTGCAGCCGGCAGGACCGACGAGGACGACGGCGAACTCGATGAAGCGGTGCTGCTCGGAGCAATCCGGTCGTTCTCTGGATCGCTGGACGGCAAGGGCCTCGACACGTGGTGCAGCCGACTCATCGATGCCGAGCGGGTCGCCTATGAGAAGGCCGGGCGCGACGCACGAAAGCTGACCCAGAGCCAGATGGACGACGCGTTCGCTGACTTCGGGGAGATCCTGGAACTGCTCTTCGAGATCATCAAGCTGAACTTCGCCGGCCCTTTGGGGCGATGGCTCGGCCTCTTTGGGTCGGGCCTCGGGGAGAAGCTGGGCGGGTTGCTGGACGGTTCGAACCCGAGCTCGAACGGGAGTTCCTGATCTTCCGGCCGGTGATGGCCGGCATCGTCTCCATGACCGAGATCAACCAGGGAACGGTTGATCTCATGGACCTGATCAAGCTCAACGCCTTGCTGGACGCCCGCGAGGCGTCTGAGGCGTCGGGCAAGAAGCCGAAAGGGAAGTAACCATGGCCTTGCGCGAACTGGTCACCGTCCTGCGCTATGAGCTGCGGGAGGGCAACCTCAAGAAGTATGTCGACGGCTACCGGCGGGCGGAGAAGGCGGTTAACACGGCCGCCAAGGCCGCCAACGACCAGCTGAAGCGCGGCGTACAGGTCGCCAATCGCGAGCTGGCCAGCATGAACCGCACTGGCAACCAGCTGACCCGCACTATGGGCCGGCTGACACGTGAAGCCCGGGAGTTCGGGATTGGTTTGCGGCAGGGGGCCCGTCAGGGATACGGCGAGGTCTTGCGGCAGATGGATCGGGTGGAGGCAAAGCAGCGGCGTCTGAATCGCGAGTCAAGGTCTTCGCGCAGCCGCTCAGTGGGCGCCGAATTCGGAAGCGTCGGTGGCATGATCCAGGGACTGATCGGCTTGGCCACCGGCAAGGCATTCGCCGACGCATCGGACGAATGGGCCGGCGCGAACGCAAGGATTGGCCTGCAAACGCCTGACGACTACACGCGCAACCGCTCTCGTGACTTTCTGTTTCGGACCGCGCAGAGGACGGGGCAGATGTTCCCCTCCCTGTCGGATACATTCGTCTCGATGGCCAGAGGACGCGAATCCCTCGGTTTGAGCAATGATCAGACGCTACTGCTATCGAGCAACGTCAGCAAGCTGATGACCATCGGTGGCGGGTCGGCAGCGTCGCAGGACGCTGCGCTGGTGCAGTTCGGACAGGCGATGAACACCGGAGTTCTGCGCGGTGAGGAGTTGAATTCCATCCTCGAGCAGGCGCCGCGTCTGGCCAAGGCGATTGCGGATGCTCTCGGCACCAGTGTCGGAAATCTTCGACAGCTCGGTCAGGACGGAAAGATCACGTCCAAGGCCATCGCAGACGGCCTTTTGCGCCAGACTCAGCAGATCGACAGCGAGTTCGAGCGTCTGCCCATGACCTTCTCCAGGTCCATGACGCAGATTCGCAACAGCTTCATGCGGCGTGCGGGAGAGATGAACCAGCAGTACCGACTGGCTGACCGGTTCAATGTCATCGCCCAGGCGGTTATCGAGAATATGGGCAAGATTGGTGCCGCTCTGGCAGCGATAGCCGGAAGCTACGCTGCGGTGAAGGTGTTCCGGGCGCTTGGAACCGTGCTCGGTTTCCTGCAGCGGACGGGCAGGGTCGCAATCCTGTTCTTCTCGCGGTTGGCTAGCGGGCGAACGGCACAGGCCTTCGCGAAGCTGGGAACTGTGGGCCTGCGCTTCCTGCGGGTCATTCGGTCGATCAGCACTGCGATGGCGGCGATCGGATCGATCGGTGCCGGCCCGGTTCTCATTGTGGTCGCGGCCATCGCAGCCGCAGCCGCGGCCATCTACAAGTACTGGCAACCCATCAGCGCGTTCTTGATCGGTGTGTGGGAGGGGTTCGCTTCGGTCATTGGTCCCGCGATACAGGAGCTCGTCGCAGCTTTCCAGCCTCTCGCGCCTGTGTTTGCGGAGCTGGCGGTGCTGCTCGGCCGGGTCTGGCGGTGGTTCATGGAACTGCTTGCTCCGGTGATCGCCACGCAGCAGGAGCTAGACAACGCGACAGCGAACGGAAGGGTGTTCGGCCAGGTGCTGGCATTGAACCTCAGGCTCGTGATCGGCCTAGTAACCATGCTGGTACGCGCGTTCGCCGCCGTGAGCCAGGCGGCGCTCTCGGTGCGAACGATGGTCGCTCAGGCCTGGAATGCCATTGTCGGAACCTTCCAGCGCGGCTGGGCCGCTCTTACCGGAGCGATCCCCAGCTGGGCAAAGACGGGCCTGAACATGGCAGCAAGCACGGTCGGCATGTTCGGCGCGATATCGCCAGGCTCTGTAGTGAACGCTGGTCGAAGCGCCCAGAACGTCTCGAACACCAACAACGCTACGGTCAACGTCACTGCCCCACTGTGGTTCCGGCCGGCAGTCGTATCCGGAGTGCGGCCAGCGGCGAGCAGTGGGGTCTGGCGCAGGAGGGTAGGATCACCAGGTCCAACACCGCCGACGCTACGGTCAGCTTGAACGGCCCGCCTGTTGCGCAGGCCTACACGGTCTACATCGACGGCGTCGGATACACCTACAACGCGGCGGCCGGGGCCACCGAGGCACAGATCCTCAACGGACTGGCCATGGCCATCACCGATTCCACCGTTGCGACGTCGGTGGATGGAACACAGCTGCGGCTGATGGCCGCTGATGGAACAGGGTTCCCTCTCGGCTTCACGCCGAACCTGAGAGTGGGCATCCTGGGCAGTCCTGCCTTGGCTGAGACGGTTCAGCCATCGACGTTGGGAGCTGATCCGGGAACGCTGACTGTGATCGAAACAGCGGTAGCCGGATGGGCGTCGGTAAACAACCCGTCGCCGGCTACAGCAGGGGCTCCAGCGGAAAGCGATTCCTCTCTGCGCAATCGGTATGGGAAAGGCTTGTACCGGATGGGAGGGGCCACCCTCCCGGCAATCGCTGCACGAGTGCGCGCAGACGCCGCCGGCGTTACCAATGTCGTCGCGTATGAGAACACCAGCGACTACGCGGATATGGCAGGCAGGCCGCCGCACTCGGTGCACGTCATCGTGGAGGGTGGACTGGACCTTGAGATTGCTGAGGCGATCCGAGATTCCAAGGCGGCCGGAATCGCTACACATGGCGCGTTCGCCGTTCCGGTGGAGACCGCTTCCGGACTGCAAGCCGTCATTCGGTTCGACCGACCTGTGCCGGTCTACGTATGGATCAAGGCATCTATCACCCTGCTTGACCCGCAGGAACAAGCGTTCCCGGACGCGGGCCTGAACGACATCGCCGCTGGCCTGGCCGCCTTTGGCGGGCAGCTGAGCATCGGAGACGACGTGGTGTGGCAGTCGTTCTATCGTCCCGTCTACGGCGTACCTGGAGTGGCCTACGCGACGTTGCTGTTTGCCACGTCGTCCAGTCCGGCAGTTCAGCCGGCGCCCGGCGCATATAAGGCCGAGAACATCACGATTCAGCCGCAGCAGCGGGCGATGTTTGACCCCTCGCGTATTGAGGTGACCTGATGGACCTTCAGCAGGACCATGGTTCCATTGCGTGGTCGAACTGGACGGCACAGTTCCAACAGTCACAGCGGCTGCGCTCGCTGGTGCTGGCCCTGGTCCAGCCGATGACAACGCTGCAAGGGGCGCTCAGGCAGCTGCGGGACGACCGGTGGCTGGATACGGCCGTGGGTCGGCAGTTGGATGGCCTGGGCGAGTTGTTGGACCGGCCAAGGCAGATCAGCAACACGCGAGCCATCTGGCACTTCGGCTTCCAGGGACAGCCGAACATTGGTGGCTTCGGCGAGTTTCCGATGTACCGGAGCGGCTCGGGACTTTACACCGGTGGTTCGACGCTGGATGACGACAACTACAGGCGTTTGCTGCGCTGGAAGGTGCTGGTAGACAGCGGTTTCGGTACTGCGCCGCAGATCGAAGCTGCACTGAGGGTCTTGTTCGACGTGACGCGGATCGCAGTGGAAGACATCGGGACCGCGCGTATCCGCATCCACATCGGTCGTAAGCCTACTGAGGACGACTTCTTCCTCGGCAACGTTGGGCAATGGGTGCCATCTGCCGCGGGCGTCGCCCTGGAGTTTCGGACCTATGAACCGGACGAACCCTTCGAGTTCGAGCCCGGCAACAACCTGCAGCTGCTGATCGGCAGCGACGGCGCGCCTTTGCTGGGGCGCGACGGCTATCAACTCATCGGAAAGGGGTAAAACCGTGGCAGAGAAAGAACTCAGCCAGTACCAGGAAATCGAGGTGATCGGTGCAGGAACGAAGCTGGCTGTCCTTGAGGAAGGGATGAATGCTCAGGCGTCGGCCGCTGTGCTGGGTGGCTTCGTGGCAGGCCAGATCGACGCGTCTGGCCTGCCAGCCGATGTGGAGGCGCTGAAGGTCGGACAGTCAACCAGCTCGATCTACAAGGCCACGCTCGCCGAGCTGGAAGCGACTCCGGGCAGCTACGTTGGTCAGGGTGGATTCGTTCCGCTCAGCGGCCAGTACAGCTGGGATGGCACGCATTGGGTCAAGATCGCAGACGACATCCTGGTCGACAAGGCCGATCAGACGCCGGTTCGCCTTGTAACGGGTGCTTCCCTGCAGGTCGAGAGCTCCTCCATCGGCTCGGTCACCTCCACCACCACGTCCGCGTCAAACAACCTCGTGCTGGCCAATGCGGTTCCGTTGCCCTCCCGCGCGCTTCTGCGTCGCGTGTCGGCACGGTTCCGAGCGGCCGCATCTGGCGAGGTGCACGTGCTTTCGCCAGTGGGTGACGGGATCCGCACCAGGACGGTGGCCATCTACCCGATGTCGATCCCTGCTGCAGGTGTGGCATCGATCGGCATTGACCTGGTCGCGGAGGAGGGGTCCTTCATCGCTTACAAGGCGCTGACCGGTGTGAACCTGGCATTCGATACCCCCGGCGGCACCCAGATCGGAACCGCACGATGGAACCCCGAGGCTTCGACCGCGGTGGGGGATGTTCAATCCCCGCCGGTGTTGAGCTACACCGGCAGGCTTGCTCTGCAGGTCGATCTCCAGTCGATCGACGGACAGCCTCTCGACACCCGCGTGGCGTCTGTGGAGGTTCAAGCGAGCGCTGCTGAGGCAGGTTCCCGGAAGGCGTCCGAGTTCCTAGATCTTCCTGCCGTAGGCACGAAGCTGGTGTCGGTTGGGTCCGTTTCGGAGGCTTACACGGGTAATGCGTCGGCGGCGTATGGCTACGGCCCTGCCGATGCGTCACCCGGCGGAAGCATCGAGAGGATCCAGGCCATCTACTCCGGTGCGGGCGTGGCTATCATCGAGGCACAGGATGCAAGCCGAGTCGTGACCTTCCGTCATGCGATCCCGTTCGTGGACGGCCTCAATACCTGGGTCGCTGGCCAGGACTTTCCCGAGGTGGATGTTCCGGCCGGTGGCCACGTCTACCTGCGCTCGGGCAGCGGCAACCATGTCAGGTTCTTGAGTGGCGGCGGACCTTCGCTTTCGACTTCCGGATTCCCGCAGGCGACGGAGGTGGGGCAGGTTCAGGACTGGGGGACTTCGGCCGTTCGCGTCGCTGTTCTTGTCGAATACCGAACGCTGGAGCGGACGCTGCTGGACCTGATCGGGCCGGAGTTCAGCCCGGCGCTGATTGACGAGAGTTTCGCCGCGCCTCCCGTGGGATGGTCGTTCGCCGGCGCAGCGGTCTCTGGCGGCAACCTCGTCAGCGCGGATTCCGCCTCTTGGGGCAACCGGTGCATCCCGACCTACTACGGGAAGTCGCTGCTGATGCGCCGTACTCTCACCGCCTATGCCGATATCTCGGCAGCGGCGCAGGTGTGGGGCATCGGTTTTGTCCGTGACAGCGGCGGGACGGTACTGGACAGCCCTGTTGTGATCGTGGATGGAGCTACCGGACAGCTGCGGGTCTACAGGTGGAATGGAACCACCGCGCCGGGGGCCGCTGCCGCTGAGATTGCAGTGCCCTGGACCCTGGCCGGTTCGCAGGTCCGGCTGGACATGCAGCGCAGCTGGTTCTCCGCGAAGTTCACCCTCACCAACAGGAAGAGCGGCGAGAAGGTCGAGCTGGTGCTGGACTATGGCGCGGGCACGGGAGCCGATAGCGGGCGGGCCTGGGGTGCTCCCTGCCTGGTGTTCCCGTCGACCACTGCCGGCGGCGTAGCCGTCGACAGGTTCCGCATGGTCGCGGACTATCCGTTCCCTGCGGCGCGGCCGGCTGCCGTCCTCCTACTCGGCGACAGCATCACCGAAGGCTCGCAGATCGGTGGGCTGCCCTACCCGGAGTACGACAAGACCTGGTCGCGCATGGTCGAGTCCGAGCGAGCGGGGAAGGGATCGCTGGACACGGTGGTCATGGCCCGGGGCGGCCAGCTGTCCAGTCACGCCGTGAGCGCAATGGGAGAGGCTGTGTCGCTGTGCGGCAGGGATACGGTGGTGGTCGTGACGCTGGGCACCAACGATGCCCTGACTGCCGGAACACAGGCGGCATGGCGCAGCAACATGACAGCGATCCTCAACGCGCTGCGGAAAAGGACGAGCCGAATCGCCATCGGTTGCTTGCCGCCCCTGAACGGCACGCCGTCCGGCCTGCGCGCGCAGATGAACGCCGACATCATCGGGGGTTACTTCGGCGCGGATCTGCTGCCTCCCGTTCGCTTCGACCTGGCCTTGTCAGCCAACAACGACGGGGCCACCTGGGATCCGGTGATGAACTCGGGGGACAACGTGCACCCGGGTGTGGCCGGCAACGAGGCGATGCTGGCAAGGTTGCGGCTCGATCTGCCCGAGGCGTTCGAGTAGGCGAGGGCAGGGGCCGGGCGGACGTGCCTCATTCGACCGGCTGCAGCAGGTCCTCGCGGTTGTTCCTGGGCGTGTTGACCGCCCGGCTGACCCGGTAGGCCTCCATGGATGGGGGCTCGCTGGCCAACAGCATCGCCATCGCATCGTCGGGGCTGGCTGCCATCCACTCATCGATCTGGCTGGCCAGCAGCCAGACCGGCATACGGTCGTGGATGTCGGCCGACACGCCGCTGCTGTCCCCGGTGATGACGGTGAAGGTTCCCAGGTTGCCGTCTGGCAGCAGCGGGCTGCTGTCCTCCCACAGCCCGGCAGCCAGCAGCGGCTCGGCCGCGTGGATGAACCATGGATCCTTCTTCCCGTCGATCGGGCTGACCGACCACTCGTAGTACCCGGCCATGGGAATGACGCAGCGGCGCTTCTTGAACGCCGTCCGGAAGGCAGGCTTGGTGGCCACCGTCTCGATGCGGGCGTTGATGGTTGAGCCCTGCAGGCCCTTGGCCTTGGCCCAGAACGGAAGCAGGCCCCACGCCAGCCGGGTGACCTGGCGGCCTTCGCCGCGGTCCAGGATCACCGACGCCCGCTGTGTCGGGGCGAGGTTGTAGCTGGGCTGGATCTCGGCCAGGCCCGGGGCAAGGTCAGCCAGCTCGGCCTGGCCGAAGTTGACGACAGGGAGCTGGACGAATCGACCGCACATGCGTCAAGTCATAGCGAGCGGCCTGTGAAGGAGGGGAGATTTCCTAAATTGGCCATACTGCGCATATTTGTTGCGTATTGCGCATGAGGCGAGTAAGTTGTGCGCATCAACGGTCGATTGTGCAGGTTTTGCAATGGCTTTCAGAGCAGATGAAGCGGCGAGGGTGGGTTTCGAAGATGCGTTGAGGTACTTGATCCCGCGCGAGGTGAGCAGGGAGGAGCGCGCGCAGTTGAAGGAGAGGCTTGTAGAACTTTGTGAGGAGTTGGGGCCCGTAGTGCAGGCTTACCCCAGCTGGCACCCGCTGGTGCGGAACTATAAAGACGACCGCTTTCCTACGACCACGCCCAGCGAGCGGTGCGGGTATCGCGGCCTAGATCACACAGTGTGCTTCGCAAACGGGTTCATCACTTGTCCCTACCATCATCCGGAGGACGTGATTGAGTCTGTCCAAGAGTTGCCACCGCACGCAGCGGCAGAGATCACGGCGGAGCGTCTAGACCTGAACTTCTACAGCGTTAATGCAAAGCCTGTGGTCGTGCGTTGTGCGTGGAAGAAGCTGTTGGGCGCAGACGGCTTGATTCCACTTTCGATTGCTCTACCGCTCCTGCTGGAGAAGGAACTGCCCTGTTGGACTCAATCGGAAGTGGCTGAGACGTGGGAGACCATGCGTCCCTATTTTCTGGGCAGCCCATACGGCAGTAGATCGTCGCTGTTCGTGAACCAGGACACCGGCCAGAACCTCAAGAAGGTATGGAATGCCTTGATCTACACCGGCATGTTTGGCCCCATCAAGGTCTGATTGAAGGTCGCGTACGCGGGAAACTAGAACGGTTCAGGCAGATATCGGTTGTGTTCGCAGGATCTGCGACCACCGGTCGTATCCTTCCGGCCATGCTTCCTTCGCACGGCCACCACGGTTTCCGCACCACCCCGATCCCCTCTGGCTGGGTCCAGAGCGGTGAGCGATGGGCGCTCTGGTACAACGGCCGGGAGACAGCCGGCGTTGCCCCCGATGGTGGTCCCGGGGTGCGCCTGTGGATGGAAGGGCAGAAGTTCTGGGAAGTGAAGGAAGTGCGCGCGGCGAGCATCCGGCAGGCGAAGCGGTACGCCGAGCGCTGGTGCGCGGCCAGGCTCTATCCCGACCTTCCCCTGCGCGAGGCCGTCGCCCGATTGACGGACAGCACGCGGTTCCAACTGCCGCCGCCACTGCCCGGCCCGCCGCCTACGCGCGAGCAGCAGCAACAGGCGCGCCGACTGGCTGAGTCTGGCGCGGTGGATCTGACACGGATCAAGGAAGCTCTGGAGTCGCGCAAGCCGCCGGCAGAGACGAAACCCCGCGCGAGAGACGTCCGCACCAAGGCGTGGGTGAGGGCAGGGCTGCAGCAGCTGCGGCGGGGCGTTTAGCGTTCTGAAAAATGCGCTGCGACGCATGGTCGCAGTGGCGCTGTCTTCGCGCTACGGCATTATTCCTCTGGCGGTGCGCCAGGGCCGCGCTGTCTCAGCGTGTAGGTGGGGATCGATGTCGACCGCCAACTATCCAGCACATTCCCGCACACGCTGCAGTTGACCGCATCATTGTCCTTGAAGGGCGCGGTGAAGATCTTGGTGCTGTAGATGGAGCCGCAACTGGCGCAAGTCTTGTCGGCGCCGGTCGTGGTTTTGAACGTGTTGCTCATGGTCGTCCCTGTGTCTATCCAATGTCCATTTGCGGAGCGAGCTTGAAATTGCGGAGCAAAGGCTTATCGCTGAAATGTCGCAAAAGCCTTGGTGCCCGGAGCCGGAATCGAACCGGCATGACCTTGCGGTCGGCGGATTTTAAGTCCGATGCGTCTACCAGTTTCGCCATCCGGGCCTGCAGTGCGGCGCCGATTGTAGCCCAGCGGGGGCTCCAGCACCGGCGGCCGGGCATCGCACGGCGCGCTTAACTGTAGCGCCCATTCATGCCATAGTCCCGACCATCGTTCCCAGGGGGGGAGCCACCTGATGTCGCTCTACGCGATCGCCTACGTCAGCGATGCCCGCGCCGATCTGCGGACATCCGATCTTGACCGCCTGCTGGCCGATGCCACGGCGTTCAATCGCGTGGCTGGCGTCACCGGGGTGCTGATGTTCGACGGTGCGCGCTTCCTGCAGTATCTCGAAGGTCCGCAGGATGGTATCGATTCGGTGTTCCCGCGCATCCTCAATGCCCGCAGCCATACCCAGTTGAAGGTGCTGTGCCGGGCGCCCGTGCCGCAGCGGGCGTTCCCCCGCTGGAACATGGGGACGCGACGCATCGAGGCGGAGCTGCTGGCACAGATCGTCGGTGAGGCGTGGCCGGGGTTGACGCTGGGCAGCGTGGGGTTCGAGCACCTGCTGCAGGCCTGGACCGGGGCCGATGGCGAGCTGGAGCCTGCCGCGGTCGCACTGGGCTCCTGACCTTGGCGACAAGGTCCTGACACCGTTACGCTGTAGCCCTCTTGCGAAGACTTCCCGGAGTGGGCAGCGAATGAGCGTGATGGCCGAAGCGGCGGCAGTGGGCGATCCGTCGCTGCCGGCATGGCGGGTACATTGATGAGCGTGCCGGTGTCGGCGGCGGAAGCGCCCCGGTTCGCGGTGATCGGTCTGGGTTACGTGGGCCTGCCACTGGCCGTGGCCTTCGGCCGGGAACAGCGGACGCTCGGCTTCGACATCGACCCCGAACGCATCGCCGAGCTGCGCGCGGGCCAGGACCACACGCTGGAGGTGGAGGCCGGGGAACTCGCCGCTGCACGCCAGCTGGAGTACAGCAGCGACCCTGCGCGGCTGGACGAGTGCAACGTGTACATCGTCACCGTGCCGACGCCCATCGATGCCTACGAGCAGCCTGATCTGGAACCCCTGCGCTCGGCGACGCGGTTGATCGCCAGCCATCTGCGCGCCGGCGATCTGGTGATCTACGAGTCCACGGTCTATCCCGGCACGACCGAGGAAGTCTGCGTGCCCTTGCTGGAGCAGGGTTCGGGCCTGCGATTCAACGAAGATTTCTACTGCGGCTACAGTCCGGAGCGGGTCAGCCCGGGGGACCGCCAGCGCCGTCTGGCCGACATCCGCAAGATCACCTCGGGTTCGACACCGGAGGTGGCGTCGGTGGTCGATGGGCTGTACCGCCGCATCATCGACGCAGGCACCTTCCCGGCGCCATCGATGCGCGTGGCCGAAGCGGCCAAGGTGGTCGAGAACATCCAGCGCGACGTCAACATCGCCCTGGTCAACGAGCTGGCGCTGATTTTCGACCGTCTCGGCATCGATACCCAGGACGTGCTGGACGCCGCGGGCAGCAAGTGGAATTTCCTGCCGTTCCGTCCCGGTCTGGTCGGTGGCCACTGCATCGGCGTGGATCCCTACTACCTGCTGCACAAGTCGGAAAGTGTGGGTTACCACCCGGACCTCATCCACACCGCGCGGCAGGTCAACAACCGTGTCGGCGAGCACGTGGCCATGCGCGTCCTGGCCATGTTGGCCGAGCGCGGGCGGACCGCGGCCCAGGCGCGCGTGCTGGTGCTGGGCGTCACCTTCAAGGAAGACTGCCCCGATCTGCGCAACAGTCGTGCGCTGGAGCTGGCGCAGCGCCTGGCAGACGCAGGCGCCCAGGTCGATGTCAGCGATCCATGGGTGGGCCCGGCGGCCTTGGCCGATGCCGGTGTGCGGTGGCTGGCCGAGCCGAAGGCCGGCTGTTACGACGCGGTCGTATTGGCAGTGGCGCATGCCAGTTTCAAGGCGATGGATGAAGCCCGCATCCGCGGCCTGCTGGCGCCCGGCGGCCTGGTGTATGACGTGAAATCGGCCTGGCCGCGCAGCGTGGTCGACGATCGCCTGTAGGCGTTGATGATGGCGGGCGCGGTAGACTCGGCTGCAGTTGCAACCAAGGAACGCCATGCACCGGTATATCGTCTACCTGCTCGCCATCCTGATGTTCCCCGTCTGCCTGTGGCTGGCCACGATATGGCCTGCCTGGTACTGGGGCGTCGGTCTGACCGCCGCGATGGTGGCGCTGGGGACCTGGGATCTGCTGCAGAAGCGCAGCACCCTGCGCCGCAACTATCCGGTCATGGCGCACTTCAGATACGGGCTGGAATCGATCGGCCCGGAGATCCGCCAGTATTTCGTGCAGAGTGATCTGGAAGACGTGCCCTTCTCGCGCCAGCAGCGTGCACTGATCTACCAGCGTGCCAAGAACGAGATGGATACGGTGCCGTTCGGCACGCTGCGTAGTGCATATGCGGTGGACTACGAATGGATCAACCATTCGTTGGCACCGACCACCATCGCCCGGCACGATTTCCGTGTGCTGATCGGCGCAGGCTGCGCCAAGCCCTATTCGGCCAGTGTGTTCAACATCTCGGCGATGAGCTTCGGCTCGCTGTCGGCCAACGCGATCCGCGCGCTCAACGAAGGCGCACGCCGTGGCGGCTTCTATCACGATACGGGCGAAGGCTCGATCTCGCCGTACCACCGTGAGATGGGCGGCGATCTGGTCTGGGAGATCGGCTCGGGCTACTTCGGTTGCCGCGACGAGAAGGGCGGTTTCAGCGAAGAGCGGTTCGTCGCCAACGCCACCCATGACCAGGTGAAGATGATCGAGATCAAGCTGTCCCAGGGGGCCAAGCCTGGTCATGGCGGCGTATTGCCCGCGCCGAAGGTGACGGCCGAGATCTCCGTGACCCGTGGCGTGCCGATGGGGGTGGACTGTGTATCTCCGTCGCGGCACTCGGCGTTTTCCACGCCGGTCGAATTGCTGCAGTTCGTCGCCCGCCTGCGTGAACTGTCCGGTGGCAAACCGGTCGGCTTCAAGCTGGCCATCGGCCATCCCTGGGAGTGGTTCGGCATCGCCAAGGCGATGCAGGAGACCGGCCTGTTGCCGGACTTCATCGTTGTCGATGGCGCCGAGGGCGGCACGGGCGCGGCACCGGCCGAGTTCGTCGATCATGTGGGCGTGCCGATGCACGAGGCGCTGCTGCTGGTCCACAACACCCTGGTCGGGCTGGACCTGCGCGAGCGCATCCGCATCGGTGCGGCCGGCAAGATCACCAGCGCATTCGACATTGCCCGGACCATCGCGCTCGGCGCGGACTGGTGCAATGCCGGTCGTGGCTTCATGTTCGCACTGGGGTGCATCCAGTCGTTGAGCTGCCACACCGACAAGTGCCCGACCGGCATCGCCACGCAGGACCCGGCGCGCTGGAAGCACCTCGACGCGCCTGACAAGGCCACGCGCGTGCACAGCTACCACGAGCACACGCTGCATGCCCTGAAGGAGCTGTTGTGCGCGGCCGGCCTGAATGATCCGGCCGAACTGGGGCCGGAGCACATCCTGCGCCGCGTGTCGCCGGTGGAGATCCGCTCGCTGGCGACGCTGTATCGCTATCTGGAGCCGGGAGAACTGCTGCGGCGGGTGCCGGATCACGCGGTATTCCATGCGTTCTGGGCAGACGCGCGCAGTGATTCATTCCAGCCGCCGGCCCGGATCCAGGCGCTGAGAGCCAGCAAGTCGCGGTGATGGGTTCCACACGGAGGTTGCATGCAGTTCAGGACCGGTACGATTGACGATGTCTCGCCGCTGTGGGCCCTGCGCACGCGGTGCGTGCGCGAGACCTGCAGCAGTCACTATCCGCCGGAGGTGATCGCACCCTGGGCGGCGTCGCCGCCGCCGGCGCAGTATCCGCGGCTGTTGTCGCAGGGCGGATGCGTGGTGGCCGAAGGCGGGCAGGGCGAGCTGCTCGGTTTTGGCGTGCTCGATATCGATGGCAATGAGGTGGATGCGCTGTTCGTCGATCCGGATCGTGGCGGACAGGGTATCGGCCAGGCGCTGATGCAGCGTCTGCTGGCGCTGGCCGATCCGGGGCGCGAGGTGGTGCTGTCGGCCTCGCTCAATGCCGTGTCCTTCTATCAGCGGCAGGGTTTCATCCGCGAACGCGAGGAAATCTATCCCCATCCCAGCGGGGTACCACTCGCCTCTGTACGCATGCGAAGGCCGTGGTGAGGCGCTGCTTCCGGTAGCGCCGAGCCCCGCCCGCTGCTACCACAGGCGATTCAGCGTGTGGCCAACCACTGGATCACGCCTTCGGCGGCGCGCAGGCCACTGGCATAGCAGGCCGTCAGCAGGTAGCCGCCGGTCGGCGCCTCCCAGTCCAGCATTTCGCCAGCGCAGAACACGCCGGGCAGGGCACGCAGCATCAGCCCTGCGTCGAGCGCGTCCAGCCTTACCCCTCCGGCCGTGCTGATCACCTCGGCCATCGGCCGCGGGCGCAGCAGTTTCAGCGGCAGGCGCTTGAGCGTCGCTGCGACCGCTGCAAGATCTTGGCCCGCATCCTTGCCGAGGTGCTCGAACACAAGTGCCGCTTTCACTGCGTCCACCCCGGCCTGGCGGCGCAGGTGTTCACCGAAGCTGCGGCCCTTGCGTGGACGCGACAGATCGGCCAGCAGGCGTGCTTCATCGCGACCCGGCGCCAGGTCCAGCCACAATGGCGCACAACCCTTGCGGTTGATGGTTTCGCGCAGGTCGGCCGCCAGCGCGTAGATCAGGCTGCCTTCGATGCCATAGTCGCTGGCGACGCATTCGCCCTGCAGTGACCGTGGTTGGCCTGTCAGGTCGATCCAGTGCGCCACCACTGGCTTCAAGGGGGCACCGGCATTGCGCTGGGCGAACAGGGGCGTCCAGTCAACGTCGAATCCGCAGTTGGCGGCCTGCAACGGTGCGATGTCCACGCCGCGTGCCTGCAGCGGTGCCACCCAGGCACCGTCGCTGCCGAGGTGCGGCCAACTGCCGCCGCCCAGCGCCAGCACGGTGGCATCAGCGTGCACGTCGAGGTGGCCGTCTTCGGTGTTGAAGCGCAGCGCGCCGTCGCTGGCCCATCCGCACCAGCGGTGATTCACGTGCAGGCGTACGCCCTGCTCCTTCAAGCGGCGCACCCAGCCGCGCAGCAGGGGCGCAGCCTTGCGATCGACCGGGAACACGCGGCCGGAACTGCCGACATAGGTCTCCACGCCAAGATCGGCGGCCCAGTCGCGCAGTGCCTGCGCGTCGAACCCGTCCAGCCAGCGGCCGACTTCACCGGCCTGCTCGCGGTAGCGGCTGTCGAACAGCGGGCGCGCATCGGAGTGGGTCAGGTTGAGCCCGCCCTTGCCGGCGATCAGGAACTTGCGACCGGGGGAACCCTTGGCTTCATAGAGGTCCACCTCCAGGCCGGCGGCGCGCAGGCGCTCGGCAGCGAACAGCCCTGCCGGGCCGCCACCGACGACAGCCACGCGGCGCGGCGCATGTCGATCAGGGTTGGACATCGAGCAGCTCGACATCGAACACCAGCGAGGAGCCCGGCGGGATCGGGCCGGCGCGACGGCTGCCGTAGCCCAGGTCCGGGGGGATCATCAGGGTGCGCTTGCCGCCGACCTTCATGCCGGCCACGCCTTCATCCCAGCCGCGGATGACCTGGCCGGCACCGAGCACGAAGGTGAACGGCTGGCCGCGTCCGACCGAGCTGTCGAATGTCTTGCCATGCTTGCTCTCGGTGCGGTTGTCGTAGATCCAGCCGGTGTAGTGCACGGTGACCTTCCGGCCCGCCACCGCTTCGGCCCCGGTACCGGGCTGGGTGTCGATGCGCTCGAAGGTGGTCAGCGTGCCTCCCGGTGGTGGGCCGGACGGCTCCATCGAGCAGCCGGCAGCAGCAAGGGACAGCAACAGGGGAAGCAGCAGTCGGCGCATCGGGCATCTCCGTCGGGCGCAGGGCGAGGGCGGCAAGGGTAGCGCATCGGCGCCGGGTATCATGGCGCCATGGCCAAACTCCTGCTCAATCTGCGCAATGTCGGCGATGACGAATACGCCGACGTCTGCACGCTCCTGGATCGCCACGGCATCGCCTGGTACCGCACCGAGCCCAGTCCCTGGGGCATTTCCAATGGCGGGCTGTGGCTCCGCGAGGACGGCGATCATGCGCGCGCCAAGGCATTGATGGCCGAGTACCAGGCCGAGCGCGCGCCACGCATCCGGGCCGAGCGTGAGCAGGCCCTGCGCGATGGCACGGCCGAGACCTTCGGCAGCCTGCTGCGGCGCCGGCCGCTGTATGTCGTGCTGGTACTGCTGGCGATGCTGGGCGCTGCTGCCCTGGTGCTGCTGCCGTTCATGCTGCTGCGGGGGTAGGGCGCTCCAGCCGCCGATCATCGACGCCGGGTCCTGACCCGGTGGCGGCCAGGCGCTAAAATGCGCGGATGATCGCCAATACCGCCGCCTATCATTTCACCGCCATCGACGCCCCCGAGGCTCTGTGCGACCAGCTGCTGGCGCGTGCCGAAGCGGCTGGGCTGCGCGGCACGATCCTGGTGGCGGGCGAGGGCCTGAATCTGTTCCTGGCGGGCGCCCCGGCCGCCATCGAGGGCTTCTACGCGGCACTGCGTGAGGATCCGCGTCTGGCCGGAATACGGGTCAAGACCAGCTTCAGCGAGCATCAGCCCTTCGCGCGGCTCAAGGCCAGAGTGAAGCCGGAGATCATCAGTTTCCGCCGCGATGACGGCCAGCCGCTGGCCTATCCACGCGCGCCGGCGGTCGATCCGGCCACCGTGCAACGTTGGCTGCGGCAGGGCCACGACGATGCGGGAAAGCCGGTGGTGATGCTCGATACCCGCAATCTGCAGGAGGTGGAGTACGGCACGTTCAAGGACGCGCTGGTGCTGCCGATCCACAAGTTCACCGATCTGCCGGAGGCCCTGGCGCCGCACCGCGACGCATTGAAGGACAGCACCGTGGTCAGCTTCTGCACGGGTGGCATCCGCTGCGAGAAGGCCGCACTGTGGATGCTCAATGACGGCATGGACAACGTGCTGCAGCTCGATGGCGGCATTCTTGGCTACTTCGAGGAGGTGGGCGGCGAGGGCTACGACGGGCGCTGTTTCGTGTTCGACGAACGGGTGGCGCTGGATGCGGAGCTCAGGCCGCTGGTGGATGAGCCGCTGCCGGAACCACGCCCCAGCGCCTTCTGAGCGGCTGTCCCGGGCGCCGGTCGTGCACGGCTGTCCGGTCCACCTGGGGAGCTGACCCGCCCGGCAGGAATCAGCGTCCCGCCACCGGCACTGGCCGCCGTGCCGGGCCGACCCCATGCAGAGGGGATCTTTTGACGGAAACCGCCTGATGATCCCGTTGTCGATCCTCGACCTGGCCCCGGTCTGCGAGGGCAGCGATACCACCGCCGCCTTCTCCAACATGCTGGAACTGGCCCAGCATGCCGATGCGCTGGGCTACCGCCGCTACTGGCTGGCCGAACACCACAACATGCCCGGTATCGCCAGCGCGGCCACCGCCGTGCTGATCGGGCACGTTGCCGGTGGCACGCAGCGCATCCGTGTCGGTGCAGGCGGCATCATGCTGCCCAACCATGCGCCGCTGCAGGTGGCCGAGCAGTTCGGCACGCTGGCCTCGCTCTATCCGGACCGCATCGATCTGGGGCTGGGGCGGGCGCCCGGCACCGACCAGCCGACCGCCCGCGCGCTGCGGCGCTATTTCGACAGCGCTGACCAGTTCCCGCAGGATGTGCGTGAGCTGCTGCATTACTTCGAGCCGGTCCAGCCCGGTCAGGCGGTGCAGGCCGTGCCTGGCGGCGGCCTGCGGGTGCCGACGTGGATCCTGGGTTCCAGCCTGTTCGGTGCGCGCATGGCGGCATCGATGGGGCTGCCGTACGCCTTCGCCTCGCACTTCGCCCCGGACGCGATGGATGAGGCGCTGGCAGTCTACCGCCGCGAATTCCGTCCTTCGGCCACGTTGAAGCAACCGCACGCGATGCTGGCATTGAACGTGGTGGCCAGCGACAGCGAAGCCGAATCGCGCCGCCTGTTCACCAGCCAGCAGCAGAGCTTCGTCAATCTGCGCCGGGGGCGTCCCGGCAAGATCCCGGCACCGATCGACGACATCGAATCGTTCTGGGAGCCGCACGAGAAACTGGGTGTCGAGCGGGCATTGGCGTGCACGGTGCTGGGTGATCCGCAGCAGGTGGCCGAGGGTATCGCCGCGTTCGTCCAACGCCATCGACCTGACGAACTGATGCTCACCGCCAATCTGTATGACCATCGCGCGAGGCTGCGCTCGTTCGAGCTGACCATGCGGGCGTGGCACGATCGCCACGCGGGCTGAACGATTGCATCACGGCGCATTGCAGACCTTCCGCGTCTGATGGGGGCTCCCTACCCCTGGAGCTCCCCATGTCGGATTCCCGCGCAGAACACATCGCCCAGCTGGCCGAACTGATCAAGGACGTGGAGGTGGCGATGTTCACCACGGTCGGTGTCGATGGTCGCCTGTACAGCCGTCCGCTCGGCACCCAGCAGGTCGCCTTCGATGGTGACCTCTGGTTCGCTACTGCAGCCGACAGCCCGAAAGTGGCGGAAATCGCGCTCAATCCGCGGGTCAACGTGGCCTACGCTTCGACGTCGAAGAACACCTATGTGTCCGTGGCGGGCAATGCGCGCATCGTCGACGATCGGGCCAAGGTGGAAGCGCTGTGGTCGCCAGCGATGAAGCTGTTCTTCCCCGGCGGCAAGGACGATCCGAACCTTCGGCTCATCCACGTGCAGGCCGAATCGGCCGAGTACTGGGATGGGCCGGGCACGCTGCTGGGCAGGGCGCTGACGTTCGTGCTGTCTGCGGTACAGGATGAGCCAGGCCAGCTTGCCGACAACGGTTTCGTCGACCTGCGTTGATGGGCCCGGTTCAGAACCAGCGCTGGAACAGTTCGACGGTGTAGCTCACCAGTTGGCCGGAACTGAAACCAAAGAACGCGATTGCCGCCAATGCTCCGATCCAGTTGACCAGCATCAGCGCGCCGTCGCGCTCGAGCAGGGCCAGCGAGAACAGCAGCAGCTGGAAGCCGAACAGATAGTTGGTGAACGGGATCGGCAGCGACAGCAGGATGCCCAGCAGGACCAGCAGTGCGCCGGTGAACGCGTGAGCCGGCAGCGGCTTGAGCAGCTGCGGCAGGCGTGGCTTGAGCATGCGGTCCAAGCGCCGCAGCGGGCGGTCGATGCGGTCCAGGAACCGGTGCATGGTGCCGCGCTTCGGCCCGCGGCGGGCAATGAAGCCCGGCAGCCAGGGGCGCCGCATGCAGCACAGCATCTGCAGGCCGATCAGGATCACCAGGGGGCCACTGACCGCACCGCCCAGCCCCGGAATCGGGATGAACGATGGCAGGATCGCCACGAACAGGAAAACGCCGAAGGCGCTCTGCTGCAGATCCTGCAGGATCTGGCCCAGCTTCATGTGCTGGGCCGGATCACCCCAGGCGAACATTTCCAGCAGCGTGCGGATGCCTTCGTTGCGATAGGCAGGTGCTGCGTCGCGCGGGCCGGACTCAGGCGGTGAGCTCATCGGCCTGCTCGTCCGACAGCGTGCGCAGCAGCAGCTTGTCCACACGTGCACCGTCCAGGTCGACGATCTCGAAGCGCCAGCCGGCCCAGTCGAAGTACTCGCCCGCGTGCGGGATGCGGCCGAAGTAGTGGATGCACATGCCGGCCAGGGTGTAGTAGTCGCCCTCTTCGGCGTCGGGAAGCTCGTTGCTGCCGATCAGCTCGCGGAGGTCGTCCACCGGCAGCGAGCCGTCCACCAGCAGCGAGCCGTCCTCACGGGTCACCACCAGTGCGTCCTCGTCGGCATTCTCCACCGCCTGCAGGCGGCCGACCACTGCGCCCATCAGGTCGCTGATGGTGACCAGTCCCTGGATCTCGCCGTATTCGTCGACGACCAGCGCCATCGACTGCTGTTCTTCCCGGAAGATCTCCAGCAGCTTCATCGCATGGGTGGACTCGGAAACGTACAACGGCTCGCGCAGGGTCTGGAACAGCGCGTTGTCGCCGCGTGCCATGCGGGTCGCCAGCGATTTCAGTTCAAGCACACCAACCACATCCATGTCGTTGTCGCGATAGACCGGATAGCGCGAGAACTCATGCTCGGCCATGATTTCCAGGTTGCGGTCCAGGCCGGCCTGCGTGTCCAGCCAGGCGATCCGGTTGCGCGGCGTCATCAGGCTGTCGGCGGTGCGATCGCCCAGCCGCATCACGCGGTTCATCATGTCGCGCTCATGGGTGTCGATCACACCTGCCTCGTGGCTTTCGGCCACCAGCATGCGGATCTCCTCTTCGGTCACCGAGGCGGCTTCGTCCTTGCCCAGGCCAAGTGCCTTCAGCACCAGCTGGGTCGTCCTGGACAGCAGCCAGACGAAGGGCAAGGCCAGTTTGGCCAGCCAGCTCATCGGCATGGCCACCAGGCTGGCAATGGCCTCGGAGCGGGTCAGGGCCAGCCGCTTGGGCACCAGCTCACCAAAGATCAGGGTCACGAAGGTGATGAGGGTCACGGCCAGCGTGGTGCCGACCTGGGAGGCGTAGGTGAAGCCGGGCATCAGGCCCTGCAGCCAGCCGGCAATGGCGTCGCCGATGGCGTCGCCGCCCAGGTAGCCGGTCAGCACGCCGATGACGGTGATGCCGATCTGGACCGTGGACAGGAAGCTCTCGGGCTTTTCGGACAGCTCCAGGGCCTTGGCGGCGCGCTTGGAGCTGCCGGCCATCTGCTTGAGACGGCTCTTGCGCGAGGTCATGACCGACATCTCGGACATGGCGAAGAAGCCGTTCAACAGAACCAGCGCGAAGACAATCAGGATCATTTCAAACACGGGCGTCGTCCCCGGTTGGTGGCAGGGAGGGCGGGTGCTTGCGATGGCGGCAGGCGCTCAGGAGCAGAGTCCGGCGCGGCGCTGGGGGATAAGGGTCGTCGTCCATAAGGTGCGCCCGAGGGCGCGCTGGCATCTTAGCAAAGGGCCGTGGCAAGGTGGCAACTGCCTGTTCAGGTTGGCGGGTTCCACCCCCGGAAAGGGGGCGGGGATACCCGAGATGGTCATCTAGCCGTCATAATTCCGTCCGGTGCCGTCCTTCCCGCGACGGCTGACAGGTTTCTCAATGTTCTCTCTGCAGACCATTTTCGGTTCCGGCAAACAGTTCTACACCCTGCTCGATGAGGCTGCCGTCGCGGCCTCCGACGCCGCCAAGGCGCTGCATTCCATGCTGCGCGAGGCCGACCGCCAGCCCGCGCTGGACGCCTTCAAGCTGGCCCGCCTGCGCGAGCGTGCGGCGTCGGACAAGATCAGCCAGGCGCTGGTGGACAGCTTCATGACGCCGATCGAGCGTGAAGACATCGAAGCGCTGGGGTCGGCGCTGTACAAGATCCCCAAGCAGATCGAGAAGTTCGCCGATCGCTATTCGCTGGCCACGACCCACCTGGAGCACATCGACTTCGCGCCGCGCGCGGCGATGCTGGAGCAGGCCGCCGGCGTGGTGGTGGAGATGGTGGCCGACCTGCGCCACATGAACCTGGACCGGATGACCGCGCTCAACGAGAAGCTGCGCTCGCTGGAGAACGAGGCCGACCGGCTGATGCTGGAGCTGTACCGTGACATCTATTCCGGGCGCCTGGACAACCTGCAGATGTTCCTGCTCAAGGAATTCTTCGAGATCCTGGAAAAAGCCATCGACCGCTGCCGCGAGGCCGGCGTGGTGGCATACCAGATCGTGCTGAAGAACAGCTGACGGACGCCGCCGCATGTTGACCCTCGTCCTGGTGGTGATCCTGGCTGCGCTCGTCTTCGAGTTCATCAACGGCTTCCACGACACCGCCAACTCCATCGCCACCGTGGTGGCGACCAAGGTGCTCTCGCCCGGCTGGGCGGTGATGCTCGCCGCCTTCATGAACCTGATCGGTGCCCTGACCGGTACGGCGGTGGCGCTGACCATCGCGTCGGGCCTGCTCAACACCAACGTGGTCGATGTCACCCCGCAGGTGATCCTGTGCGCCCTGCTGGGCGGCATCATCTGGAACCTGATCACCTGGTGGAAGGGGCTGCCGTCCTCGTCCTCGCACGCCCTGATCGGTGGCCTGTGCGGCGCCGGGCTGGCGGCCGCGCACAACAACTGGGATGCGCTGATCTGGTCCGAACGGCTCGGCAGCTGGGCGCAGAACAAGGGCCTGCTGTGGAAGGTGTTCGTGCCGATGATCACCTCGCCGATTGCCGGCTTCCTGCTGGGCATCGTGGTGATGGTGCTGCTGTGGGGCCTGATTGCCGGTCTGGCCAGGATCGGTGGTGCGATTGGCCGCCTGGCCCGTCCGCGCTGGGTCAATGCCTTCTTCGGCAAGGCGCAGATCGTCTCGGCCGCCTACATGGGCTTCGCACACGGGCACAACGACGCACAGAAGACCATGGGCATCATCGCCATGACCCTGATCGGTGCCGAAGCCACCGGTGCACTGGACAACCTGCCGTCCTGGCTGGCCTTCATGCACCCGGATGCGCAGGCCGGTGACGGCATCGCGATGTGGATCGTGCTGACCTGTGCGGTGGTGATGGCCGCCGGTACGGCTTCGGGTGGCTGGAAGATCATCAAGACGCTGGGCCACAAGATGGTCAAGCTGCATCCGATCCACGGCTTCGCGGCGGAGACCAGCTCGGCCACCATCCTGACCCTGGCCGCCCATTTCGGCATGCCGGTCTCGACCACGCACAGCATCTCCACCGCGATCATGGGCGTGGGCTTTGCCAAGAATCCGCGTTCGCTGAAGTTCGGCGTGATCGAGCGCATCGTCTGGGCTTGGATCCTGACCATCCCGGCGGCAGGCGGCTGTGCGTACCTGATCCTGAAGCTGTTCGAGCTGTTCGGCTGGACCTGATGCCAGCAACCCTGGGGTCAGAGCCCTTTCCCTGCAGATAGGGATCTGACCCCGGAAATGAAAAAGCCCGCCGGATTCCGGCGGGCTTTTTCATGGGCAGATCGTTTTTCCGTATCCAGCGTGTCGACCAAGGTCGACACCCACCAACAGCAGCAGGAACCTCGCCAGCCCACGGAAACCCGGCTTTTGTCGTTGCCGTTGCCGTTGCCGTCAGCGGGCGCCGGGCCGCAGGCGCGGCCGAACCCCTCAGTTGCGCTGGAACAGTGCCTGCACATCCTTGCGGAATGCCGCCTGGCTGTCGGCACGGCTGTAGAACATGTGCCCGCCCGGGTAGCTGCGCACCTGCACGCGGTCCGGGTTGCTGCCCATCGCCGGCATCTGGTCCACGGTCAGGATCGAGCCCATGAACGGGCATGACAGGTCATTCCAGCCGTGCGCGATCAGCACCTGCAGATTCGGATCGATCGCCACCGCCTGGCGCAGCTGGGTCACCGCACCCTGGCGCAGGTCGCCGTTGCGGTCCCACAGCCGGTTCACCTCGTAGTTCAATGCCTGGTAGCGCGCATCGACCTTCCAGCCCACCACGCGGGTGACGAAGTCGACCATCGCGGTGGTGGTCGGCGCGATGATGCTGTCGAGCAGGGGATCGTTGGCGCGCTGTTCCGGATCGTTCGGGAACGGGTCAAACGCCGTCACGTTCGAGTCGTAGCGGCTGCCCAGCGTGCCCTTGTCGCGGAACACTTCGCGCAGGTAGGCCTGGGTTTCCAGGCGGCCGCCGGCACGACGCACGAACTGCGGGTCCAGCCCGGTCAGCTCGGTGACCCGGCGCAGCATCGCCTCGGTGGCCTGCGGATCGCTGCGGCCCTTCATCAGGGCGGTGGCGTAATCGCCGCGGGTGTACTCGACCACCTCACGCATCGCCGCGTCGGTCAGGCGGCCCTGGCGCTCCAGGTGCGCCGCTGCGATCGACGGCAGCGTCTGCATCCACGCCATCGGCGAGACGTCGGCGTTGTCTTCCAGGGTCGGGCTCAGGTACGGCGAGACCAGCACCAGGCCGTTCATCGCAACGCCCAGCCGCGTCTGCAGGTAATGGGTGATGCGTGGGCCGCGGTAGCCACCGTAGCTCTCACCGGTGAGATACTTGCGCGACGCCATGCGCTGGTTGCGCAGCAACCAGTCGTAGATCGATCGCGACAGGTACTCGATGTCGGCACTGGGGTTGTACAGTGCCTTCTTGGCTTCGTCATTGCCGATGCGGGCACGGCTGAAGCCGGTGCCGACCGGGTCGATGAAGACCAGGTCGGTGAAGTCCAGCCACGTTCCCGGATTGTCATGCAGCGTGGCCGGCGCCGACGCGCTGTCGCCCTCCGAGCCGAAAGTCACGACCTTCGGGCCGATGGCGCCCAGATTGAGATACACCGACGACGCGCCGGGCCCGCCGTTGAGCGCGAAGGTCACCGGCCGGTCCTTGCCGGGCATCGTGTAGGCGGTGAACACCACGTCGGCGATCACCTTGCCCTTCTCGTCACGTACCGGCAGGGTCCCCACGGTGGCGGTGTAGTCGAGCGTGCGGCCCGCCAGGCGGATGCTCTGGCGGGTGGAGGCGTCGGCCGGCAGCGCAGGTGCTTCGGTCTTGTCGTCCCTGGCGTCGGGCTTGGACTCGGCGGCGGGCGCGGCCAGCACGCTGGCAGGAGCAATGAGCAGGCCGACGCAGAGCGCGGCAGTGTGCAGCAGGAACTTCATGGCACCGGATCGGCAGCGGAAGGGGGGTCCGATGCTAGGCCTCCAGGGTGCCGCGCCGTATGTGTCCAAAGCCATGGCCGGGCGTTGTCGTCGGTTGCGGCCAGATTGGGTCAAGTGGGCAGGGCGGTCGCGGCTGCGTCGTCGGCCAGCAGCCCGTACACAGCCGAGTCGGCCAACTCGCCCTGGATGCGCCAGCGCTGGCGCAGGAGGCCCTCACGATGGAAGCCGAGGCGTTCAAGCACGTGCGCGGAGGCCGCATTGCGCGGATCGATCTCGGCTTCGACGCGATGCAGGCGCAGCGTCCGGAACAGGTAGGCCAGCACCTGCTGCAACGCCTCATGCATGTAGCCCCGGCCCTGGACCTCAGGTGCCAGCAGATAGCCGATCTCGGCACGCGCAGCATCGCGATCGACGGCAAACACCACGCAGATGCCCAGCAACGGCCCTTCCAGCGATTCGCGCACGGCCAGCTTGAGCTGGGTGCCGATGGCGTGTGCGGCGAGGTCGTCGTCGATCTGTTCGCGGGCTTCGCCCGGCCGTGTCCAGGCAGGATGGTTCCACCAGCGCATGACCGCCGGGTTGGATTGCAGCGTGAACAACGCAGCAGCGTCATCACGACGGATCGGGCTCAGGACCAGCCGCGTGCTGTGCAGGGGCAGGCCGGGGAACAGCAGCGAGTGGCTGGGCAATGCGGTGGTCCACGCGGATGAGCGCGCATTATGGACCCGCAGGGTTTGCCGATGGGGGTGTAATGCCCCGGTGGGCGGCCTGAAGCGGTACTGCCAGGCCATGCAGCCAGAGCCGTTTCCCGACAGGAAACGGCCCCGGCCCGCGCTGGGGTCAGACTTCCAGCGACGCCAGATCGCCCTTGGTCTCCAGCCAGCCCTTGCGGTCAGACGCCCGCTTCTTGGCCAGCAGCATGTCCATCAGCGAACGGGTCTGCTCGCGATCGTCCACGGTCAGCTGCACCAGGCGACGGGTGTCCGGGTGGATGGTGGACTCACGCAGCTGCGACGGGTTCATCTCGCCCAGGCCCTTGAACCGGGTCACATTGACCGCGCCCTTGATCTTCTCGCGCTCGATCTTGTCCAGCATGGAGCGCTTTTCTTCCTCGTCCAGCGCGTAGAAGACCTGCTTGCCCACGTCGATGCGGAACAGCGGCGGCATTGCCACGAACACGTGGCCGGCGTCGACCAGCGCCGGGAAGTGCTTCAGGAACAGCGCCGTCAACAGGGTGGCGATGTGCAGGCCGTCCGAGTCGGCGTCGGCCAGGATCACCACCTTGCCGTAGCGCAGGCCGCTGATGTCATCCTTGCCCGGATCGCAGCCGATGGCGATGGCCAGGTTGTGCACTTCTTCCGAGGCCAGCACGCTGTTGGAGGAGACTTCCCAGGTGTTCAGGATCTTGCCGCGCAGCGGCATGATCGCCTGGAAATCCTTGTCGCGTGCCTGCTTGGCGCTGCCGCCTGCCGAATCACCTTCCACCAGGAACAGTTCGGTACGCGACAGGTCCTGGCTGATGCAGTCGGCCAGCTTGCCCGGCAGGGCAGGGCCCTGGGTGACCTTCTTGCGGACCACCAGCTTTTCGGTCTTCAGGCGTGCGCTGGCGCGCTCGATGGCGATCTGCGCGATCTTCTCGCCCAGTTCCACGTTCTGGTTCAGCAGCAGGCTGAATGCATCGTGCGCGGCACCTTCCACGAAACCGGCGGCCTGCCGCGAGGACAGGCGTTCCTTGGTCTGCCCGCTGAACTGCGGATCGGTCATTTTCAGCGACAGCACGAACGACACGCGGTCCCACACGTCTTCCGGCGCCAGCTTCACGCCACGCGGCAGCAGGTTGCGGAAGTCGCAGAACTCGCGGAGCGCCTCGGTCAAGCCGGTGCGCAGGCCGTTGACGTGGGTACCGTGCTGGGCAGTCGGGATCAGGTTGACGTAGCTTTCCTGGACCAGCTCGCCTTCCGGCAGCCAGGCCACGGCCCAGTCCACCACTTCGGTGTCCTTCTTCAGGTTGCCGACGAACAGGTCGGCCGGCAGCATTTCGCGCTCGCCCAGCTCCAGCTTCAGGTAGTCGCGCAGGCCGTCCTCGTAGTACCAGGTGTCGACTTCGCCGGTGGCTTCGTCGGTCAGCTTCACGGTCAGGCCCGGACACAACACCGCCTTGGCGCGCAGCAGATGCTTGAGCGCGCGCACCGCGAACTTCGGCGTATCGAAGTACTTCGGGTCGGGCCAGAAGCGCACGCGGGTGCCCGTGTTCTTCTTGCCGACCGTGCCCACCACTTCCAGCGGCGTGGCGCGGTCACCGTTACGGAAGGTGATGCGGTGTTCGGCACCTTCACGCTTGATGTGCACCTCCACCAGGGTCGACAGCGCGTTGACCACGCTGACGCCGACGCCGTGCAGGCCGCCGGAGAAGGTGTAGTTGTTGTTGCTGAACTTGCCGCCCGCGTGCAGGCGGGTCAGGATCAGCTCGACACCCGGGATCTTCTCTTCCGGATGGATGTCCACCGGCATGCCACGGCCGTCATCGCTGACCTCCACGCTGCCGTCCTTGTACAGGGTGATCTCGATCGAGCGGGCGTGGCCGGCGAGGGCCTCGTCCACCGAGTTGTCGATCACTTCCTGCGCCAGGTGGTTGGGGCGCGCGGTGTCGGTATACATGCCGGGACGGCGCTTGACCGGGTCAAGGCCGGACAGGACTTCAATATCGGCGGCGTTATAGCGGGCGTTCATCTATGTTCTAAAGCGCGGAGCGACGCGCAAGTGTGCGGTCTGGGCGGCGAATTTGCACGCCTGCGGTTCAGCCTCGCCACCGGGGAGGGGGTAAAATGGCAGCCGCTGGAATCCGGACGCCAGCGTCCCCATGTCCCAGCCATACCGCGAGGAGGACTCCATGAAGAAGTTGCTGACCATTGCGATCCTGGCCGCTGCCGCCGTTGCGGTGCCGCTGGTGATGGCGCAGAACGCCGGCCAGCCGGCCCCGCAGCAGGGTGACCAGGCCGACAAGGCACAGGCCGAAGCCGACGCCAAGGCCAAGCGCCGCGCGCAGGCCAATGCGGAGCTGAAGGCCAAGGGCCAGCCGGTTCCGCAGCAGGAAGAAGAGGAAGAGGCGCGCAAGAAGCGCTGAGCGCACGCGCACCCTCCCTTTCCCACGGAAGCCCTGTAGAAGGGGGCTTCTGGCGACGCCACGCCCCCGCAAGGGGGCGTTTTTCGTTCGGTCGGCCTGCACAAGCCTCTTGGGTTGGCGGCCATCTATCTGTAAACTATGGCTTTCCGGGAGTAGTGCGTGTCCACCATTTGCGAATGGGCTGGCACGGCCATGCGTGGCCTCCAGCAATGCGGGTCGCAGGTGACGGTCGATGTGACCGGCGCGGTTGCCCCGACCTCGCGCGATGGTTACCGTCTGGCGCCTGCCGCCGCACGGATCGGCACCTCCCTCGCTGCCCCAGCGAACCGGAAAACCCCCTTCAAGCGCCATGTCCGCCCCCAGGGCGTGCGTGGCGCTGTCGTTTTCCATTTCCAGACAGGATGCTTGCAGCCATGACTCCCTTGATTTTCGTAACCGGCGGCGTGGTGTCCTCGCTCGGCAAAGGCATTGCCGCTGCGTCGCTGGCCGCCATTCTCGAAGCCCGTGGCCTGAAGGTCACGATGATGAAGCTCGACCCCTACATCAACGTTGATCCGGGCACCATGAGCCCGTTCCAGCACGGCGAGGTCTATGTCACCGACGACGGTGCCGAGACCGATCTCGATCTGGGCCACTACGAGCGGTTCGTGCGGACGCGCCTGAGCCGCAAGAATTCGGTCACCACCGGTCGCATCTACGAGAACGTGATCCGCAAGGAGCGTCGCGGCGATTACCTTGGCGCGACCGTGCAGGTCATTCCGCACATTACCGACGAGATCCGTCGTTGCATCGACGAAGCCACCGAAGGCTATGACGTCGCCCTGGTCGAGATCGGCGGCACCGTCGGCGACATCGAATCGCTGCCGTTCCTGGAGGCGATCCGCCAGGTGCGTACCGAGCGTGGTCCGGAGAAGGCGCTGTTCATGCACCTCACCCTGGTGCCGTACATCGGCGCGGCCGGCGAACTGAAGACCAAGCCGACCCAGCACTCGGTGAAGGAGCTGCGTTCGATCGGCATCCAGCCGGATGTGCTGTTGTGCCGTTCGGAGCAGGCCGTGCCCGATTCGGAGCGTCGCAAGATCGCCCAGTTCACCAACGTTTCCGAACGCGCCGTGATCAGCGTGCCGGACGTGGATGTGCTGTATCGCATCCCTTCGGGACTGCATGCGCAGGGCCTGGATGAGATTGTCGTCAACCAGCTGAAGCTCGCTGACAAGGCCGGTCCTGTCGATCTGTCGGTGTGGGAGGACGCGGTCGACGCCACGCTGCATCCGCTCGACGAGGTGACCATCGCCGTGGTCGGCAAGTACGTCGACCACCAGGATGCATACAAGTCGGTCGGCGAAGCACTCAAGCATGGTGGCCTGCGCCAGCGCACCCGGGTCAATCTGAAGTGGCTGGAAGCGCAGGACCTGGAAGGCACAGACATGGCTGCGCTGGCCGATGTCGATGGCATCCTGGTGCCGGGCGGATTCGGCGACCGTGGTTTCGAAGGCAAGGTGCTGACCTCGAAGTTCGCCCGCGAGAACCAGGTGCCGTACTTCGGCATCTGCTACGGCATGCAGGCGGCCGTGGTCGATTACGCGCGCAACGTGGTCGGCCTCGAAGGTGCCAACAGCACCGAGAATGATCGCCAGTCGCCAAATCCGGTGATCGGCCTGATCACCGAGTGGCGCACCGCTGCCGGTGACGTCGAGAAGCGCGACGACAAGAGCGACCTGGGCGGCACCATGCGTCTGGGCCTGCAGGAGCAGCGCCTGAAGCCGGGCACGCTGGCGCGTGAGCTGTACGGCAAGGACGTGGTGGCCGAGCGCCACCGCCACCGGTATGAGTTCAACAACCGTTACCGCACCCAGCTGGAAGACGCCGGCCTGGTGATCGCCGGCAAGTCGATGGACGACACCCTGGTGGAAGTGGTCGAGCTGCCGCGCGATGCGCATCCCTGGTTCCTGGCCTGCCAGGCGCATCCGGAGTTCCTGTCCACGCCGCGTGACGGCCACCCGCTGTTCATCGGCTTCATCCGCGCGGCACGCGAGCGCAAGGCCGGTGGCCAGTTGTTGCAGGAAGCGCGCGCCTGACTTGCGATGGGGCCCGCCAGGCCCCATCTTGCTCGCTTGAACCAAGTGCATCGGCCCGTTCGATGTAGCGGACAACTCTAAGGAAACGCCATGAAACTGTGTGGATTCGAAGTGGGGCTGGACCAGCCCCTGTTCCTGATCGCCGGCCCCTGCGTGATCGAGTCGATGCAGTTGCAGCTCGATACCGCCGGCAAGCTGAAGGAGATCACCGGCAAGCTCGGTGTGAACTTCATCTTCAAGTCCAGCTTCGACAAGGCCAACCGCACGTCTGGTACCGCTTTCCGCGGCCCGGGCATGGAGGAGGGGCTGAAAGTCCTGGCCGAGGTCAAGAAGCAGATCGGCGTGCCGGTGCTGACCGACGTCCATGAGTACACCCCGATGGACGAAGTGGCTTCGGTCGTGGATGTGCTGCAGACCCCGGCATTCCTTGTTCGCCAGACCGACTTCATCCGCAAGGTGTGCTCGGCCGGGAAGCCGGTCAACATCAAGAAGGGCCAGTTCCTGGCGCCCTGGGACATGAAGCCGGTCGTGGAGAAGGCCAAGGCGACCGGTAACGATCAGATCATGGTCTGCGAACGCGGTGCCAGCTTCGGCTACAACAATCTGGTGAGCGACATGCGTTCGCTGGCGGTGATGCGCGAGACCGGGTGCCCGGTGGTGTTCGACGCCACCCATTCGGTGCAGCTGCCGGGTGGGCAGGGCACCAGCTCCGGCGGCCAGCGCGAACATGTGCCGGTGTTGGCCCGGGCCGCGGTGGCGGTGGGTATCTCCGGTCTGTTCGCCGAGACCCATCCTGACCCGTCCAAGGCCCTCTCCGACGGTCCCAACGCATGGCCGCTGGACCAGATGGAAGCACTGCTCGAAACGCTGATGGAGCTCGATGCGGTGACCAAGAAGCACGGTTTCTCACGCTTCGCGTGAAGTCTGACCCATGGACGGCGCTGGAAACCCAGCGTCGCCGCCGGCACTGGAAACAGTGGCCGTGGGGCCTGATCGCACTGGGCCTGGCGGGGTTGTTCACGGTGGGCGTGTTCGGTCTGGTGCTGATCGGCGCAGCGTCCGTGCGGTCACCGGGTGATGGCAGCAGCGTGCTCAATCTGCGGGCGTACTTCATGGCGCTGCTGGCCGGCGAGCTGTTGACTGCCGGCGGCTGCATCGCTGCCGCCGTGCTGGCTTGGCGCCTGAATCGCGGCAGGGTGGCCGCCGGGCTGGCGGTTGTCCTGCTTTCGCTGTGGCTCGGTGCGCTGTCCTACGGGGTGCTCTGATGAATGTGAGCACGTCTGCACGCGATTGGCCCTGGGGCCTGATCGCGCTCAGGCTGGCGGCGCAGGCATGGCGCCGTCTGTCCGGCCATGGCCGCTGCTTTGCGGGTGCTCCTGGTATCGCTGCTGCTGCCGGGGCGGGGGCCAGCCGGGGCTGACGCCGTTCACGCCATTTGGCAACGGGCGGGCAGCCGGGGATAATCACGCGGCATTCGTTTTGTCGCCCCCTCTCCATACAGGTAACCGGCCCGACCATGAGTACGATCCGCAGCATCCACGCCCGTGAAATCCTCGACAGCCGTGGCAACCCCACGCTGGAAGCCGAAGTCACCCTGGAGGACGGTTCGTTCGGTCGTGCCGCGGTTCCCTCCGGCGCCTCGACAGGCACCAAGGAAGCGGTCGAGCTGCGTGACGGCGACAAGACCCGCTACCTGGGCAAGGGCGTGCGCAAGGCCGTCGACAACGTCAACACGACCATCGCTGCCGCGCTGAAGGGCTTCGAGGCCACCGACCAGTCAGGCCTGGACCGCCGCCTGATCGACCTTGATGGCACCGAGAACAAGGGCCGTCTGGGCGCCAACGCGCTGCTCGGTGTCTCAATGGCGGCCGCGCACGCCGCCGCAGCATCCAGTAAGCAGGCGCTGTGGCAGTACCTGGCCGGCAGGACCGGCGTGACCCCGTCGCTGCCGGTGCCGATGATGAACATCATCAACGGCGGCGCGCATGCCGACAACAACGTCGATTTCCAGGAGTTCATGGTGCTGCCGGTCGGCTTCACCTCGTTCTCCGAAGCGCTGCGCGCCGGCACCGAGATCTTCCACTCGCTGAAGTCGGTGCTGAAGGGGCATGGCCTGAGCACCGCGGTCGGTGACGAAGGCGGCTTCGCACCTGACTTCCGCAGCAACGTCGAGGCGCTGGACACCATTCTCGAAGCGATCGGCAAGGCCGGCTACACCGCGGGCGAGGACGTGCTGCTGGGTCTGGACGTGGCCTCCAGCGAGTTCTTCGAGAACGGCAAGTACAACCTGGTCGGCGAGAACAAGCGCCTGACCTCCGAGCAGTTCGTCGACTTCCTTGCCGACTGGGCCGCGCAGTACCCGATCATCACCATCGAAGACGGCCTGGCCGAGAACGACTGGGCGGGCTGGAAGCTGCTGACCGATCGCATCGGCAAGAAGGTGCAGCTGGTGGGCGATGACCTGTTCGTGACCAATCCGAAGATCTTCCAGGAGGGCATCGACTCCGGTACTGCCAATGCCATCCTGATCAAGGTCAACCAGATCGGCACCCTGAGTGAAACCCTGGAAGCGATTGCGATGGCTGACCGCGCAGGTTACGCCGCTGTCGTGTCGCACCGTTCGGGTGAAACCGAAGACACCACCATCGCCGACATCGCCGTGGCGACCACTGCCACCCAGATCAAGACCGGCTCGCTGTGCCGCAGCGATCGCGTGGCCAAGTACAACCAGCTGCTGCGCATCGAGGAAGCCCTCGGTGCCGGCGCGCGTTACGCCGGTCGTGACGCGTTCGTTTCGCTGAAGCGCTGAGGCCATGCGCGATTGGCGCTGGCTGCTGCTGGTGCTGGCCCTGCTGCTGGCATGGCTGCAGTACCGTTTCTGGTTCGGCCCGGGCAATTCGGGGGAAGTGATGATGCTCGAAGCCCAGGTTGCCGGCCAGGAACGGGACAACGAAGGTCTGCAGCAGCGTAATGATGCGCTGGCTGCGGAAGTGAAGGACCTCAAGGAAGGCCAGTCCGCCATCGAAGAGCGCGCACGCAGTGAGCTGGGCATGATCAAGCCCGGCGAGAAGTTCTACCGGGTGGTCGACGACGCGCCGGTTCGTCCGGCGCAGCCGCCGGTGCCGATGCCCGAACAGGCGGGCGACCACCCGGCGGACGTGCCATGAGCGCGGCGATCTGGGTGGTCGTTCCCGCTGCCGGTCGTGGCGCCCGCTTCGGTGCGCCACTGCCCAAGCAGTATCTGCAGGCGGGCGGGCAGATGCTGCTGGCCCACACCCTGCAGGCACTGCTGGCCCACCCGGCCGTTGCCGGCGCGATGGTGGTGATCGGCGAGGATGACGCGGATTGGCCGGGCTGGAGCGAATGGGCCGGCAAGCCGGTGCTGACCTGCACGGGGGGGGCGACCCGCGCCGCCTCCGTGCTGGCCGGCCTGCTTGCGCTGCCGGAGAGCGTCCGCGCCGATGAGTTCGTGCTGGTGCACGATGCCGCGCGGCCCAATCTGTCGCTGGCCGACCTGGGTCGCCTGCTGGAGGTTGGCCGTACCGATCCGGTCGGGGCCATTCTTGCCGCGCCGGTACGCGACACCCTGAAGCGGGCCGGTGACGATGGTGGCATCGACGGCACCGAGCCCCGCGAGCGCCTGTGGCGCGCGCTGACCCCGCAGCTGTTCCGCCGCCATCAGTTGATCCGTGCGCTGACCGACGCCGCTGCGTCCGGCGTGGACGTCACCGACGAAGCCATGGCCATGGAACGCCAGGGCCAGCGCCCGCTGCTGGTTGAAGGCAGCGAGGACAACTTCAAGGTCACCACGCCCGCCGACCTGGACCGCTTCGAATTCGTACTTTCCCGCCGCGCCGGCTGAACGCCCGCGCGGCCCTGCTGCAAGGGTTGCATCCATGAGCACTGCTCCGTTCCCGCCCGTCCGCATCGGCCAGGGCTACGACGTCCACGCCTTTGGTGAGGGTGACCACATCATGCTGGGAGGCGTGCGCGTGCCGCACAGCCACGGTGTGCTCGCGCACAGCGATGGCGACGTGATCCTGCACGCGCTGTGTGACGCCATGCTCGGCGCGCTGGCGCTGGGCGACATCGGCCAGCACTTTCCGCCCAGCGATGATCGCTGGAAGGGAGCCGACAGCAGCGACTTCGTCCGCCACTGCGACGCTCTCCTGCGTGAGCGTGGCTGGTGCGTCGGCAACTCTGATGTCACCGTGATCTGTGAACGACCGAAGGTCGGGCCGCATGCGCTGGCAATGCGTGAATGCATCGCGGCACTGTTGCAGCTGCCACTGGATGCGGTCAGCGTAAAGGCCACCACGTCGGAGAAGCTTGGCTTCACCGGTCGCGGTGAAGGCATCGCGGCACAGGCTGTGGTCCTGCTGGTGGCGGCATGATTCCGCTGCCGCTCGCGTTCGGTGCGCCGCTGCTGCAGGCGCGCATCCGCACCACCCCGGAGGATTTCCAGGTCGACGAGCTGCCGGCCTTTGAGGCCACGGGCGAGGGCGAGCATCTGCTGCTGCATGTCCGCAAGCGCGGTGCCAACACCGTGCATGTGGCCAAGGTGCTGGCCAAGTGGGCTGGCTTGCCGGAGATGGCGGTCAGCTATGCCGGGATGAAGGATCGCCACGCGGTCACCACCCAGCGCTTCAGTGTGCATCTGCCCAAGCGCGTCGCGCCGGATCTGGCGCTGCTGGCCAGCGATGATATCGAAGTGCTCGATGCAACCTGGCACAACCGCAAGCTGCAGCGTGGCGCGCTGGCCGGCAATCGTTTCAGGCTGGTGCTGCGCCAGGTACGCGGCGATGCGGTCGCAATCAGCGAACGCCTGCAGCAGATTGCCGATCGTGGTTTGCCGAACTGGTTCGGCGAGCAGCGTTTCGGCCGCGATGGCGGCAACGTTCCGGCAGCGCTGGCGATGTTCGGTGGCCGCCGCATGCGCAAGGACCAGCGCTCGCTGCTGCTGTCGGCTGCGCGTTCAGCACTGTTCAATCGCGTGCTTGCCGCACGCGTGGAGCAGGGTGTCTGGGACCAGCCGCTGGACGGTGAGGTGTGGATGCTGGATGGCAGCCGCAGCGTGTTTGGTCCGGAGCCTTACACCGATGCACTGGCAGCGCGGCTGGCCGGGTTCGATATCCATCCCAGCGCGCCGTTGTGGGGAGAGGGCGAGCTGCGCAGTACCGGCGCCGCCCGCGAGCTCGAACTGCGCGCGCTCGACGACGAGGAATCGAAGGCGCTGCGTGCCGGACTGGAAGAGGCACGGCTGAAGCAGGAGCGCCGCGCGTTGCGCCTGCGTCCTGCGCTGCTGCAGCACCAGTGGCTGGCGGAAGATGTGCTTGAGCTGTCGTTCGCGCTGCCGCCGGGCTGCTACGCCACCGCGGTCCTGCACGAGCTCGGACCGGTCGAGGACGCCGCGCAGTCCTGAGCGGATTGCATCAGCGCCGGGACAGCAGCACCAGTACGGCACCGGTTCCGCCCTGGCTGGCCGGCGCCGAATGGAAGGCAAGCACATCGTTGCGCAGGCGCAGCAGCCGGTCGACCAGATTCTTCAGGACCGGCGCACCACCGTCGGACTGCAGTCCCTTGCCGTGGATGATGCGCACGCAGCCATACTCATGTGCGTGCGCCTCCAGCAGGAACTGGCGCAGCATGGCCTCGGCCTGCGCTGCGGTCGCGCCATGCAGATCCAGCTCGTCCTGCACCGAGTACTGGCCGCGCTTGAGACGCTGGAACAGCCGCGGCGGAAGGGCGTCGCGCCGGTAGCTGGCCACATCCCCGGCTTCCAGCGGTGCGCTGTCGCGCAACAGCCGGGCGAACTCGCCGGCGGCCTCGGCCTCGTCGCGTTCGGCCATGCGCGCGCGCGGCTTCGGCCGGGCAGCGGCCGGCGCGGGTTCGGCCTCTTTGCGCAGCGGCGTCACTTCGCCGATGGCCGCGCGGAAGAGCGCGGCAGGGTCTTCGTCTTCTGGATGCGACATGCGCACAGGGTAAACCGGTGACGCGGGCCTGCCTATCGCAATGCGAGGCCAGTCGTGACCGCCGGCAGGGTAGGACCTGCGGCTCGCATGCGGCACAATAGACGATGCCCCTGCAGGGTCGTCGGCTTCCGCAGGGAAGCACGACGGTCCCGCCAACACCGCACGGTGACGGAATCGAATTCTTGGAAAATCAAGCGGTTAAATCGAAGATGCGAATTCTGGTCAGTAACGACGATGGCGTCGACGCCGCAGGTATCCGGATGCTTGCCTCGGTACTGCGTGACGCCGGCCACGAAGTGACGGTGGTCGCACCCGACCGCGATCGCTCAGGCGCCAGCAATTCACTGACCCTGGACCTGCCCATCCGGCTCAAGCGCATCGATCACTACACCGTGTCGGTGGCCGGCACGCCCACCGACTGCGTGCATCTGGCGCTGACCGGCCTGCTGGAGTTCGAACCCGACATTGTCGTGTCGGGCATCAACAACGCCGCCAACCTGGGTGACGACGTGATCTATTCCGGAACCGTCTCGGCGGCGATGGAGGGGCGCTTCCTCGGCCTGCCCGCGGTGGCGGTGTCCCTGGTGACCCGCAATCACGATCCCCGTCACTTCGAGACCGCGGCGCGTGCCGCCGTGGAAATCGTCGCCCGCCTCAAGGCCGACCCGCTGCCGGCGGACACCATCCTCAACGTCAACGTGCCCGACCTGCCGTGGACCGAGGTCAAGGGTTTCGAAGTCACCCGGCTGGGCAACCGCCATCGCGCCGAAGGCTGCATCCCGCAGAAGGATCCACGCGGCAACGAGGTGTACTGGATCGGTCCGGCAGGCCGCGAGCAGGACTCCGGCCCCGGCACCGACTTCCACGCGGTGCGTACCGGGCATATCTCGATCACCCCGATCCAGGTGGACCTGACCCGCTATCAGGCGCTTGAGAAAGTGGCCAGCTGGGTCGGCGGTCTCAGCGCCGCGCTGGACCAGCCGGCATGAGCCCACGCCTGCGCCTGCAACCGGAAGCCGTCGGCATCGGCATGACGTCACAGCGCGTCCGCGATCGTCTCGTCGATCGCCTGCGCGAAGCCGGCATCGTCGACGAATCCACGCTGAACGCGATCCGGGTGGTGCCCCGCCATCTGTTCATCGACGAGGCCCTGGCCTCGCGGGCCTATGAAGACACCGCGCTGCCGATCGGCCACGGCCAGACCATCTCGCAACCCTGGGTGGTGGCGCGGATGACCGAAGCGGTCGTGCAGGTGGCGCCCAAGCGGGTGCTGGAGGTGGGGACGGGCTCCGGCTACCAGGCCGCCGTGCTTGGTGCACTGGGCCTGGAGGTCTACACCGTGGAGCGCATCGGCGACCTGCTGCGGCAGGCCCGCAAGCGGTTCCGCGCACTCGGCATGAACATCCGCACCAAGCACGATGACGGCCGTGTCGGCTGGGCCGAGCACGGCCCGTTCGATGCCATCGTCGTCACAGCTGCGGCCCCGGCGCTGGTCGACGCACTGATCGAGCAGCTGGCCGAAGGTGGCCGGCTGGTGGCGCCGGTCGGCGGTGCCAGTGCACAGTCGCTGGTGCAGCTGGACCGCAGGGCCGACGGCAGCGTCGAACAGCGCGTGCTGGCACCGGTCACCTTCGTGCCGCTGCTGTCTGGCATGCTGGATTGAATCCACGGAGCAGGGTTGCATGAAGATTTTCGGACCGCTGTACGAGCGGGCGATGAAGTGGGCGGCGCACGAACGCGCGCCGACCTACCTGACGGTGCTGAGTTTTTTCGAGGCGATCATCTTTCCGGTGATGCCGGAAGTGATGCTGGCGCCGATGTGCGTGGCTCAACCCCGGCGCGGCTGGTGGTTCGCGACCCTCAGCCTGGCCGGTTCGATGGTCGGTGCCGTGGTCGGCTATGCGCTGGGTCACTTCGCATTCGAGGCGATCAAGCCGTTGTTCGAAGTGCTGGGCATGTTGCCGGCAATCGAACAGGGCATCACCACCGTGCAGGAGAAGATGGCCGAATCGCCGTGGGCGGTGTTCACGTTCCTGGTCCTGGGCGGCTTCATGCCGATCCCGATGAAGGTCTTCACGTGGGCATCGGGTATCGTCGGCGTACCGATGCCGCAGTACCTGCTGAGCATGCTGATCGGACGCGGCAAGCGCGTGTATGTGCTCGCTGCCGTGATCCGCATCGGTGGAGCGCGCGCCGAAGCGGCGCTGCGTCGCTGGATTGAACCGCTGGGCTGGATCGCCACCGCGTTGGTGGTGGTGCTGATCGCCTGGCTTGTATGGAGGTCGAAGTTCGCATGAGTGCTGATCGTCTGAGCAAGGGAGTGCGCGTCGGCGCGCTGGTGCTGCTGGTTTCCGGCCTGGCTGCCTGTGGCACTGCCACGGTGGTGCGGCCCAATGGCAGTGGTGGCGGGGCGGCGGTCACTACGCCCAAGACTTCGGTGGCCAAGCCGGGGCAGACCGTGGTCGTGCGCAAGGGCGACACGATCTACGCGCTGGCCCGCATCCACGACATCACCCCGGCCGATCTGATCGCGTGGAACAGCCTGGACAACCCGTCGACGATCTATCCGGGGCAGGTCATCCGCCTGTATCCGCCGGGGGCCAGCAGCGGCCGCGCACCGACCACCGTGGTCACCGCGCCGCGCAGCGGCGGCAGCACGGCACCGGCCACGGCACCGGCCGGTCCGGTGAAGAGCAACATCGCCTGGCGCTGGCCGGCCGATGGCGCGATCGTGGGCCGCTACGTGGCCGGCGACGCAACCAAGCAGGGCGTCGACATCGCCGGTACCAGCGGGCAGGCCGTCAAGGCCACCGCCAACGGTGTGGTGGTGTACTCGGGTGCCGGACTGGTCGGTTATGGCGAGCTGATCATCATCAAGCACAGCGACCAGTGGCTGTCGGCCTACGGCCACAACCGCAAGCGCCTGGTCAATGAGGGGCAGAGCGTGAAGGCGGGTGAGCAGATTGCCGAGATGGGGCGCACCGGCGCGAATCGCGACATGCTGCACTTTGAAATCCGCTACAACGGCAAGCCGGTCGATCCGCAGCAGTACCTGCCAGCGCGCTAGCGCAGGCAGGTACGGTAGCGCCGGGCCATGCCCGGCGTACGTGCACCAAGGTAGCGCCGGGCCATGCCCGGCGTACGTGCACCAAGGTAGCGCCGGGCCATGCCCGGCGGTGGTCCTCAACCTTCCAGGATGAACGCGGCCGCCACCTTGCGGCCTTCGCCGGCAAGGATGTTGAAGGTGCGCGCCGCGGCAGGGTTGTTCATCACTTCCAGGCCGATCCCGCGCGACAGGCAGGCGGCCATCACCGCAGCCGACGGAAACACCTGCCGCTCGCCGGTTCCCAGGACGATCAATGCAGGACTCAGTGCCAGCACCGGTTCCAGGTCGGCCACCGTCAGCGCCGCCGCATCGGCGACAGGCCAATGTTCGACAAGCTGGTCCGGCGTCAGCAGAAAGCTGCTGGCCAGCACCGTGTCATTGACCTTGGCCGAGCGGCCATCGGCAGCGCGCAGGCTGTAGGCGTAATCGGGCGGCTCGTGGTTCAGCTGCATGGCGGTAGCGCGATCAGCCGCGCGGCAGCACGATCTGGCGCTGTTCCCTGCTCGGGCGATACAGCACGGCAACGTGACCGATGCGCTGCACCAGCGCACTGTCGGTGGCTTCGACGATCTCGCCGATCATCGCGTCCCGGGCCTCGCGGTCCTCGGCTGCGACCTTGACCTTGACCAGTTCGTGGCGCTCCAGCACTTCGTTCAGCTCCGCGATGAAGGCCGGGGTCACTCCCTTGCCGCCGGTCTGCAGCAGGGCCTTCAAGTCGTGGGCTTGGCCGCGCAGGAAACGGGTCTGGGAGGCGGTCAGGGCGATGGACATGCAGGAAAAGACGGTTGAATGGGGGGATCAGGGTATCATGACGGCCCCATCAGCCCCTGTTTCCAATGGCAACCCGCAGCAAAAGCAGCCAGCGCTGGCTCAAGGAACACTTCTCCGACCCCTTCGTGAAGAAGGCGCAGGCCGAAGGCATGCGCTCGCGGGCGGCCTACAAGCTTGAAGAGTTGCTTGAACGTGACCGCCTGCTGAAGCGGAACATGGTCGTGGTGGACCTCGGTGCCGCCCCTGGCGGATGGTCTCAGCAGGTTCGGAGACAGATGGGAGACACCGGCCGCGTGCTGGCGCTGGACATCCTGGAGATGCCGCCGCTGGCGGGTGTGGAGTTCCTTCACGGTGACTTCAGGGAAGAAGCCGTCCTATCTCAGTTTGAAGCCATGCTCGGGGACGAGCCGGTGGACCTTGTGCTGTCGGACATGGCCCCCAATAAAAGTGGCATGGACGCGGTCGACCAGCCGCGGATGATGCATCTGGCGGAGCTGGCGCTGGACTTCGCCGACAACCACCTGAAGACCGGCGGGGCGTTCCTGATCAAGCTGTTCCAGGGTGTGGGCTTTGACGACTACGTGCGTGAAATGCGCCGTCGCTACGACAAGGTCTCCATCCGCAAGCCGGAAGCGTCGCGCAAACGCTCTCCCGAGGTGTACGCCTTGGGTCAGGGCAAACGCGCCCACATGAAGTAAGCTCGCAACGTAAGTTTCAACCCCAACGCAACGCCCGCACTGAGAGGAACACCGGAGCCAATGAGGATGAACGACTTGACCAAGAACCTCCTGCTATGGGTGGTCGTCGCCGTCGTGCTGATGGTGGTCTTCCAGAGCTTCTCGCCCAAGTCCTCCGGGGCCGGTGCGCAGGGTGCGTCCTATTCGCAGTTCCTGGACCAGGTGGACAGCGGCAACGTGCAGAAGGTCGCCTTCGGCGGCGACATGCGCGGCGGCACCAGCCAGATCACCTACACCACCCGGGGTGGACAGTCGTCCACCATCACCGCGCCGTTCGATCGCGACCTGATCAACGTGCTGCGCACCAAGAACGTCGAGATCGTGCAGGAGGAGCCCTCCAGCGGCATCTCCTTGGGCGCGATCCTGATGAATTTCCTGCCGGTCATCCTGATCATCGGCTTCTGGCTGTTCATCATGCGCCAGATGCAGGGCGGCGGCGGCGGCGCCAAGGGCGCGATGTCCTTCGGCAAATCGCGCGCCAAGCTGCAGGGCGAGGACCAGATCAAGGTCACCTTCGCCGATGTCGCCGGCTGCGACGAGGCCAAGGAGGAAGTGGGCGAACTGGTCGACTTCCTGCGCGACCCGTCCAAGTTCACCAAGCTGGGCGGCAAGATTCCGCGTGGCGTGCTGATGGTCGGCCCGCCGGGTACCGGCAAGACGCTGCTGGCCAAGGCCATCGCCGGTGAGGCGAAGGTGCCGTTCTTCTCGATCTCCGGTTCGGACTTCGTGGAAATGTTCGTCGGCGTCGGCGCCAGCCGCGTGCGTGACATGTTCGAGCAGGCCAAGAAGCACGCCCCGTGCATCATCTTCATCGACGAGATCGATGCCGTCGGCCGTCACCGTGGTGCCGGCCTGGGCGGCGGTCACGACGAGCGCGAGCAGACCCTGAACCAGCTGCTGGTCGAGATGGATGGCTTCGAGGGTGGCGAAGGCGTGATCGTGATCGCCGCGACCAACCGCCCGGACGTGCTGGACCCGGCACTGCTGCGCCCGGGTCGCTTCGATCGCCAGGTGGTGGTCGGTCTGCCCGACGTGAAGGGCCGCGAGCACATCCTGAAGGTGCACATGCGCAAGCTGCCGCTGGCCGACGACGTCGAGCCGCTGGTGATCGCACGCGGTACCCCGGGCTTCTCCGGCGCGGACCTGGCCAACCTCTGCAACGAGGCAGCCCTGTTTGCCGCGCGTGGCAACGAGAAGGAAGTCCGCATGGACCACTTCGACCGTGCCCGCGACAAGATCCTGATGGGTGCCGAGCGCCGTTCGATGGCCATGAGCGAGGAGGAGAAGACGCTCACCGCCTACCACGAAGCCGGCCATGCCATCGTCGGCCGCCTGGTGCCCGAGCACGACCCGGTCTACAAGGTCACGATCATTCCGCGCGGCCGCGCCCTGGGTGTGACCATGTACCTGCCTGAGGGCGACAAGTACTCGATGAACCGCGTGGCGATCCAGTCGCAGCTGTGCTCGCTGTACGGCGGCCGCGTCGCCGAAGAGCTGATCTTCGGCACCGACAAGGTCACCACGGGTGCGTCCAACGACATCGAGCGCGCCACCAAGATGGCCCGCAACATGGTCACCAAGTGGGGCCTGTCCGAAGAACTCGGTCCGATCGCCTATGGCGAGGAGGACGACGAAGTCTTCCTGGGCCGCTCGGTGACGCAGCACAAGAGCGTGTCCAACGACACCGCGCGCCGCATCGACGAGGAAGTGCGCAACATCCTCGACAAGGCCTACGCCCGCACCACCCAGCTGCTGACCGACAACATCGACAAGCTGCACACGATGTCGCAGCTGCTGCTGCAGTACGAGACCATCGACGCGCCGCAGATCGACGCCATCATGGAAGGTCGCGAGCCGCCGCCGCCGGCGGGCTGGAACAAGTCGAACAAGGACGGTGGCAGCAACGACAAGGGCGGTGATGCCCGTCCGCTGCCGCCGATCGCCGGTCCGGCCGAATCGCACTGACGGCCCCGCCGCACGTGACATCAGACGAGGCCGGGGCAACCCGGCTTCGTCGTTTCCGGGCCCTCGGCCCACCCCGAAGAACCGATCTGACGCTGGAGCCCGCATGTCCGCCCCGAAGCCCGAACCGATTTCCCACACCGTCGAGATGGTCATCGCCACCGTGGTCGGTGTGGGTGTGGGCCTGGGGGCCGACAATCTGCTGCTGGGCTGCGTGGTGGGTATTGCGGTCGGCATCGTGCTGAGCATTGCCAGGACCCTCTACGTGGACCGCAAGCGCCGCCGCCGTTGAGGGGTGTCGGCAGGGCTGACGCCCTGCAACCGGACCGGCCCCGCCTTTCATCAGCAAAGCAGCTGTTGCTCTGGCTGTTGTTGTCGCCCTGGCCTCTGCGGGTGCAGGGCGCAGCCCTGCCGAACTAAACTACCCGCCGTTGTCCCTGCAGGATTGCCCATGTTCGATACCTCGCCCCAGCTCGACTGCGCCGGTCGCATCCTGCGCCTGGACCGTGCCCGGGTCATGGGCATCGTCAACGTCACCCCGGATTCGTTCTCTGACGGCGGGCACCATGACACCACGGAAGCCGCGGTCGCGCATGGCCTGAAGCTGGTGGAAGAGGGCGCCGACCTGCTCGACATCGGGGGTGAATCGACCCGTCCCGGCGCTGTACCGGTATCGGTGGAGGAAGAGCTCCGCCGCATCGTTCCGGTCATCGAGCAGCTTGCGGCGCGTACCTCCGTGCCGATCAGCATCGATACCTTCAAGCCTGAGGTGATGCGCGCGGCGGTGGCCGCCGGCGCCGGCATGATCAACGACATCTTCGGCCTGCGCCAGGACGGCGCGCTGGAAGCGGCCGCTGCGGCCAACGTGCCGGTGGTGCTGATGCACATGCAGGGCGAGCCGGGCAACATGCAGGCCGATCCGCACTACGACGACGTCGTTGCCGAAGTCCACGGGTTTCTCGTGCAGCGCCTGTTCGCCGCCGAGATGGCCGGCATCGCGAAGAAGCATCTGGTCATCGATCCAGGTTTCGGCTTCGGCAAGAACACCGCGCACAACATGACCCTGCTGGCGCGTTCGGAGCGTTTTCTGGAACTGGGCGTGCCGATGCTGGCGGGCCTGTCGCGCAAGCGCAGCCTTGGCGAGCTGACCGGGCGTGACGCGCCGGCCGAGCGGGTGGCGGCGTCTGTGGCCGCGCACCTGATTGCCGTGCAGCGCGGTGCGCGTATCGTGCGTGTACATGACGTCGCCGCCACCGTCGATGCACTGAAGATCTGGCAGGCGGTGGACGCCGTGCCGGCGCCACGCGATGACACCCGGGCGACGATCAGCTGGCCGGACGAAGACTGATGGGCGTTGACCGGCGGCCGCTGGCGATTGCCGTGATGGGGCCGACCGCCAGTGGCAAGACGGCCACCGCGATCGCCCTGGCCCGGCAGCTGGATGGCGAGATCGTCAGCGTTGACTCGGCGCTGGTCTATCGCCATCTGGATATCGGTTCGGCCAAGCCCGACGTTTCCGAGCGCGCACAGGCGCCGCATCACCTGCTGGACCTGCGTGATCCGTGGCAGACCTACTCAGCGGCGGAGTTCGCCGCCGACGCCGGCCGCGTCGTCGCCGACATCGTTGCGCGTGGACGGATGCCGATCCTGGCCGGGGGCACCGGCCTGTACTTCCGCGCCCTGCTGCAGGGACTGTCGCCCATGCCGGAGGCCGACCCGGCCCTGCGCGCCACGCTGGCAGCCGAGGCCGCCGAGCGCGGTTGGGCCGCGTTGCATGCCGAACTGGCGAAGGTGGACCCCGCCGCGGCTGCCCGCATCCATGCGACAGACCCACAGCGGATCCAGCGGGCGCTGGAGGTCTATCGACTGACGGGAACGCCGATCAGCGAGTGGCAGCGCCGGCCCGGCGTGGCGCCGCTGCCGGTACGCACCCTGAAGCTGGTCCTGGCGCCGCACGACCGGGCAATCCTGCACCGGCGGATCGAGGCCCGCTTCGATGCCATGCTGGCCCAGGGCTTCCTCGACGAAGTGCGCGATCTGCGCGCGATTCCGGAAATGGCCGCTGTCGCGGCACCGCTGGACCTGCCGGCGGTGCGTGCGGTCGGCTACCGCCAGGCTTGGGAGCACCTGGACGGTCGGATCGATGCCGGCGGCTTCCGCGACAAGGCGATATTCGCCACCCGCCAGCTGGCCAAGCGGCAGCTGACCTGGCTGCGGGGTGAGCTTGACGCGCGCTGGTTCGACCCCCATATCGACCACGAGCGGATGGCCGACGCGGTGTCGACCTTCGTCGCACGCTGAACCGCCGCCAGCCGTGTAACATCACTGTCCGGCGGGCGGCTCGGGGGCCGCGGCGGCCGCCGGCAACCCAATAAGAACAATAATCAGGAGTGAGCAATGTCCAAGGGGCAATCGCTGCAGGATCCTTTCTTGAATGCACTGCGGCGCGAGCGCGTGCCGGTTTCGGTGTACCTGGTCAACGGCATCAAGCTGCAGGGCACGATCGAGTCGTTCGATCAGTTCGTGGTCCTGCTGCGCAATACGGTCAGCCAGATGGTCTACAAGCATGCGATCTCCACCGTGGTGCCGGCACGCAATGTGAAGGTTGGGCCGGGCGGTGGTTATGTGCAGTCGGGTGAAGGTGGTCAGGCAGGTGATGAAGCAGACGAGTAAGACCGGAGCGGTGAATGTTTGACCGCTCGAAAAAGGGTGAACATGCCCTGTTGATCCAGCCGCACTTCGGCAAGCTGGAAGACGACGTGCTGGAAGAGTTCGGTGATCTGGCCCGCTCGGCAGGGGCCAGCATCGCTGCCACGATCACCGCGCGCCTGGACCGTCCCAATCCCTCGACCCTGATCGGCAGCGGCAAGCTGGATGAGATCAAGGCAGCAGCCGACGCCACCGGCGCCGATCTGGTGCTGGTCAACCATGCGCTGAGCCCCGGCCAGGAACGCAACCTGGAACGCTTCCTGGAGCGCCGGGTGATCGACCGTACCGGGCTGATCCTGGACATCTTCGCGCAGCGCGCTCACAGCCACGAAGGCAAGCTGCAGGTCGAGCTGGCGCAGCTGCGCCACCTTGCGACGCGGCTGGTGCGCGGCTGGACCCATCTGGAGCGCCAGCGCGGTGGTTCGATCGGCCTGCGCGGCCCGGGCGAAACCCAGCTGGAAACCGATCGCCGTCTGCTGCAGAAGCGGGTGGAGCAGTTGCAGAAGCGGCTGGAGAAGGTCGAAGTCCAGCGCACCCAGATGCGCCGTGCGCGCGTGCGCAGCGAACTGCCACGTGTGGCCCTGGTGGGTTACACCAATGCCGGCAAGTCGACCCTGTTCAACGCGATGACCGGCGCCGAGGCCTATGCGGCCGACCAGCTGTTCGCGACCCTGGACCCGACGGTGCGCCGCATCGCTGTGCCGGGTGGCAACGTCGTGCTGGCCGACACCGTCGGCTTCGTCCGCGACCTGCCGCACGACCTGGTGGCCGCGTTCCGCTCGACCCTGTCCGAGGCCCGCGAGGCCGATTTCCTGCTGCACGTGGTCGATGCGGCCGATCCGCACCGCGAGGAGCGCATCGCCCAGGTCGACGAGGTGCTGGCTGCGGTCGGTGCGGGTGATCTGCCGCAGCTGCTGGTGTTCAACAAGATCGACCGTATCGAGGGCGCCGAAGTGCGCCACGATGGTCAGGATGGCGTGCCGGACGAGTCGCGCCGCGAGCGGGTCTGGATCTCCGCGCGTGACGGGCAGGGCCTGGAGCTGTTGCAGGCGGTGCTGGGCAAGCGCCTGGGGTTGCAGCATGTGACCGGGGAGCTGCGCCTGCCGCCGGATGCGGGCCGCCTGCGCGCGCGCCTGCATCAGCTGGAAGTGATCCGCAGCGAGCAGGCAGACGAGGAGGGCTGGCTGCTGCAGGTCGATCTTCCGATTGCCGAAGCCGAAAAACTCGCGGCGGGCATTGATGGCGGGCCGATCCGTGCCCTGCTGCCGGAAAAGCTGCCGGAATGGTGAGATAGCGCCGCACAATCCCGGTGCGCGCCGCTGCGTAGTCGGGCGCGTACCGGCCGGGACGCGACACGCGCCTGCCATCTGCGGTACAACAGGCGGGTTCTTCACCCCACTGTCATCTCGATGTCCATCCCTACCGACGCCGACCTCAACGCCCAGGCTGCCGCACTCGGGCAGCGCCTGCAGCAGGCCTCGCTGCAGCTTGTGACGGCTGAAAGCTGCAGTGGCGGCTGGATCGCCAAGACCATGACCGACATCGCCGGTTCCTCGGCGTTCTTCGACTGCGGCATGGTGGTCTACAGCTACGAAGCCAAGCAGCGCCTGCTTGGGGTACGCGCGCAGACGCTGGAGCAGTTCGGTGCGGTGAGCCGCGAAACGGTGCTGGAGATGGTGTCCGGCGCTCTGATCAACTCCGGTGCCGGCATCGCGGTGGCGGTTACCGGCATTGCCGGTCCTGGTGGCGGCAGCCCGGACAAGCCGGTCGGCAGCGTCTGGATCGGCTGGAAGCGCCGCGGCGGATACGCCCGGGCGGAACTGTTCCAGTTCGATGGCGACCGCGAAGCCATCCGCAGGCAAACCGTCGCTGCGGCATTGCACGGTATCGACGCCCAGCTGTGACATGCTGCTGCGGTAATCGTCCGGAGCACGCATGATGTGGGAAACGCTGGGCACCGTCCGTGACCTGGGGAGGCTGCAGGAAATTGCAGCGGTCCTGATCCGTTATGGCTTCGGCGACGTGGTGCGCCGGGTCGGCCTGGCCACGGTGCTGGAGCGTGCCGGGCGCCTGCTGCACTGGAACGAGGACCGCCAGCATCTGCTGCGGATGACCGCGCCGGTGCGGGTGCGCAGCGCCCTGCAGGACCTCGGTCCGACGTTCGTCAAACTCGGACAGGTGCTGGCGACCCGTGTCGATCTGCTGCCGCCGGAGTGGATCGCCGAGCTTTCCGAACTCCAGAATGCGGTACCGGCCCTTCCTTATGCGCAGATCCGCGCGCAGCTGGAGGCCGATCTGGGCGCGCCTCCGCAGCAGGTATTCGCCTTCCTCGAGGAAACACCGATGGCGGCGGCCTCGCTGGCGCAGGCCCATCGCGCGCGCCTGCTGGACGGCCGCGAAGTGGTGCTGAAGGTGCGTCGTCCCGGCATCCGTGACGTGGTCGAAGCCGACCTGCGCCTGCTGGCACGGCTGGCCGAAATCGTCGAGGCGCGTCTTCCGGATCTGCGCCGTTACCGGCCGGCAGAGGTGGTGCAGCAGTTCACCGTATCGCTGCGGCGCGAACTCGATTTCGCGGCCGAATGCCGCAACGCGGAGCGCATCGCACGCAACTTTGAAGGTCGCGACGACATCCTTGTTCCCGGCGTGCATTGGCAGTGGACCTGCGAAAGCCTGAACGTGCAGGACTTCGTGGACGGCATTCCGGGCCGCGATCTTGCCGGCGTGGACGCAGCAGGGCTGGACCGTCGTGAACTGGCGCGGCGCGGTGCCAACATCGTATTGAAGATGGTGCTCGAGGACGGCAGCTTCCACGCCGATCCACACCCGGGCAACATCATCTATCTGCGTGACGGCCGCATCGGCGTGATCGACTTCGGCATGGTCGGGGCACTGTCCGAAGTGCGTCGCTTCCAGGTTGCGCAACTGCTGCACGGGCTGGTCGAACAGGACCCGCAGGGGGTGGCCGACGTCCTGCTGGACTGGGCCGGGGGCGTGGAGGTGGATGAGAACCGGCTGCAGCACGACATCAGCCAGTTCGTCGACCAGTACCGTGGCGTGCCGCTGAAGGATCTGCGCATCGGCCTGATGCTGGGCGACATCACCCAGTTGCTGCGCAGCTACAGCCTGACCCTGCCGGCCGACCTCGCACTGATGATCAAGGCGTTCCTCACCCTGGAAGGCATGGGCCGGCAGCTCGACCCGGACTTCGACATGGCCAGTGCCGCACGCCCCTTCCTGGAGCGGGTGGTACTGCAGCGCTACGCGCCGCGGGCATTGCTCAAACGCGGCCGGCGCAGCCTGTTGGGAATGATCGACTTCGCCGGCGATCTGCCGCGCGATCTGCGCAAGCTGGTGCAGGCGGCGCGCCGTGGGCGCCTGCAGCTGAAGGTCGAGACCAGTGCGCTGCAGGGCTTTGGCGAGCAGGTGAACCGTGCGGCCAATCGCATGGTGATGGGCATCGTGACTGCAGCGCTGATCATCGGCTCATCGATCGTCATGCACAGCGTCGGTGGGGTCTCCAGCCGCTGGCTGCTGGCGCTCGGGGTTTCCGGATTCGTCGGGGCCGGTATCTGCGGCGTCTGGATCCTGTTCTCCATCTGGAGAAGTGGCAGGCACGACTGAGTGTCGTTCGCTGCGGTATCGCCCGGCACGCTTCGCCCTGTCGTGTCCGGCACTTGCAGTTCCCGTAGTTAGTAGTAATACTACTAACCATGGACCTGACCGACACCCAGCAGGCGATCCTGCAGTTGATCGCCGAGCGTATCGAGAGCGAAGGCGCGCCGCCGTCGCAGACTGAAATCGCACGTGCGTTCGGCTTCAAGGGCGTACGCGCGGCCCAGTACCACCTGGAGGCGCTGGAGCAGGCGGGAGCGATCCGCCGCATTCCCGGCCAGGCGCGGGGCATCCGCCTGGTGCAGGCTCCCCCCGTGGAGACCCTGGCCGAGCCCGGGCTGCCCGAGAGCGTGCTGCGGCTGCCAGTACTGGGGCGGGTCGCCGCCGGCCTCCCTATCGGCGCGGATATCGGCTCGGACGATTTCGTGGTGCTGGACCGGGTGTTCTTTTCGCCCGCGCCGGATTACCTGCTGAAGGTGCAGGGTGACTCGATGATCGACGAAGGGATCTTCGATGGTGACCTGATCGGCGTGCACCGCACCCGCGACGCCCATTCGGGGCAGATCGTGGTGGCGCGCATCGATGATGAGATCACCGTCAAGCTGCTGAAGATCGCGAAGGACCGTATCCGGCTGTTGCCCCGGAACCCCGATTACAAGCCGATCGAAGTGCTTCCCGACCAGGACTTCTCGATCGAAGGCCTGTACTGCGGCCTGTTGCGGCCGAATCGCTGAAGCGTTCGAAGGTGCGTTACCCCGCGGTCTTTTGTGGCGATTCTCTGGTTCCACCGAGGTTGGTACGGATGTCCGATAATTCTTTTCAGAGCGCCGGGCAGAATCTCAGCCTGTGCGATACGTCCGCCTTAAAGTGAACCCATGGCAAAGAAGACCCCCAAAGACAGCACCCCCAACGAAATGACCTCTGCAAGGACCAATACGATGGACGAGAACAAGAAGCGCGCATTGGCTGCTGCTCTGGGCCAGATCGAAAAGCAGTTCGGCAAGGGCTCGGTGATGCGCATGGGCGACCGTGTGGTCGAGCCCGTCGAAGCCATCCCGACCGGTTCGCTGATGCTCGACATCGCATTGGGCATCGGGGGTCTGCCGAAGGGCCGCGTGGTGGAAATCTATGGACCGGAGTCCTCGGGCAAGACCACGCTGACGCTGCAGGCCATCGCCGAGTGCCAGAAGATGGGAGGCACCGCTGCCTTCATCGATGCCGAGCACGCTCTCGACCCGATCTATGCCGCCAAGCTTGGCGTGAACGTGGACGATCTGCTGCTGTCGCAGCCCGATACCGGTGAACAGGCATTGGAAATCGCCGACATGCTGGTCCGTTCCGGCTCGGTGGACATCCTGGTGATCGACTCGGTCGCGGCATTGACCCCGAAGGCCGAAATCGAGGGCGAGATGGGCGACCAGTTGCCGGGTCTGCAGGCCCGCCTGATGAGCCAGGCGCTGCGTAAGCTGACCGGCAACATCAAGCGCTCGAACACGCTGGTGATCTTCATCAACCAGCTGCGCATGAAGATCGGCGTGATGATGCCGGGCCAGAGCCCGGAGACCACCACGGGTGGCAACGCGCTGAAGTTCTATGCCTCGGTCCGTCTGGACATCCGCCGCATCGGTGCCATCAAGAAGGGCGATGAGATCATCGGTAACCAGACCAAGATCAAGGTCGTCAAGAACAAGCTGGCCCCGCCGTTCAAGCAGGTAATCACCGAGATCCTGTATGGCGAAGGCATCAGCCGTGAAGGTGAACTGATCGACATGGGCGTGGATGCCAAGCTGGTCGAGAAGGCCGGTGCCTGGTACAGCTATGGCGAAGAGCGCATCGGCCAGGGCAAGGACAACGCCCGCGGTTATCTGCGTGACAACCCGACCGTCGCCGCCAAGCTCGAAGCCGAGCTGCGCGAGAAATTCCAGCCGTCCGAGGCCGTCCGCGAGGAAGGCGACGACGAAGGCGACGACGAGTAAGTCTTGCTGTGGGGTAGGGTGACGCCGTCAGTGACGTCGCTCTACCCCGCAGGTTCGAACCGCCCAGGATGGGCAGGGTGCCAGGGACGGCGCCACCCCTGGAGGGATTGATGTCCGACAGCGACGAACCTACCTCGACAGGCCGAAAGCGCCGGCCTCGCGAGCAGACTCCGGTGCAGCGGGCACTGGGCCTGCTGGTCCGCCGGGAGCATTCACGCAAGGAATTGACCCGCAAACTGACTGCGCGGGGTATCGAAGACGAAGCCGCGCAGGCAGCGGTCGCCAAGCTGACCGAAGCGGGGTGGCAGGACGACACCCGGTTTGCCGAGAACCTGGTACGCATGCGGGCCAACACCGGTTACGGCCCCATCCATGTGCGTGCCGAACTGGGGACCCACGGGCTGGACAGTGCCGCGATTGCCGCAGCGATGGACAGCTACGAGGGCGACTGGCAGGAGAACGCCCGTGATCTGGTCCGCCGCCGCTTTGGCGAGGCCGGCCCACAGGACCTGGCGCAGCGCCGCAAAGCGGCGGATCTGCTGGCGCGGCGGGGCTTCGACGGTGACAGCATCCGCCATGCGACCCGCTACGACCCTGACGATTGAGACTGGCGGCGCCGGGCCTGATACCCTTTAGGTTTTCGGCGGTCCGTCGCGACCCTGGCCCAGGCGGCCGGTGGTCCGGGTCCGCCGGCCCGCAGACTGCCAGCCCCCAATGAACGCACCCGCCAAATTCACGACCTCCCAGATCCGCAGCGATTTCCTTGAATTCTTCAAGGGCAAAGGCCATACCATCGTGCCGTCGGCACCGCTGGTGCCTGGCAACGATCCGACCCTGCTGTTCACCAACTCCGGCATGGTGCAGTTCAAGGACGTGTTCCTCGGTGCCGAGAAGCGCAGCTACGTGCGCGCGGCCGATGTCCAGCGCTGCCTGCGCGCGGGTGGCAAGCACAACGATCTTGACCAGGTCGGCTACACCGCCCGCCATCACACCTTCTTTGAAATGCTGGGCAACTGGTCGTTTGGTGACTACTTCAAGAAGGACGCGATTGCGTGGGCGTGGGAGCTGCTGACCCAGGTCTGGAAGCTGCCTGCCGAGCGCCTGCTGGTGACTGTCTACCAGACCGACGACGAAGCCTACGAACTGTGGCGCGACATGGTGGGGGTGCCGGAAGAGCGCATCGTGCGGATCGGCGACAACAAGGGCGCGCCGTTCGCTTCGGACAACTTCTGGCAGATGGCCGACACCGGCCCGTGTGGTCCGTGCACCGAGATTTTCTACGACCACGGCGACCACATTGCCGGCGGTCCTCCGGGGTCGCCGGATGAGGATGGCGACCGCTTCATCGAGATCTGGAATCTGGTGTTCATGCAGTTCGACCGCCAGCCGGACGGCACTCTGGTGCCGCTGCCGGCGCCGTGCGTGGATACCGGCATGGGCCTGGAACGTCTTGCGGCGATCCTGCAGCATGTCCACACGAACTACGAGATCGACCTGTTCCAGGCTCTGATCCGCAAGGCCGCCGAGCTGACCGGTACCTCCGACCTGGAGAACAAGTCGCTGCGCGTGATTGCCGACCACATCCGCGCCTGCTCGTTCCTGATCGTCGATGGCGTCCTGCCTTCCAACGAAGGACGGGGCTATGTGCTGCGCCGTATCATCCGCCGCGCGCTGCGCCATGGTTGGATGCTGGGTGTGCGCCAGCCGTTCTTCAGCAAGCTGGTGCCGACGCTGGTTGCACAGATGGGCGAGGCCTATCCGGAGCTGCCGGCGGCAGCGGACACCGTGACCCGCGCGCTGCAGGCTGAGGAGGAGCGGTTCGCCGAGACGCTCGACGCCGGCATGAAAATCTTCGAAGACGTTGCGGCAAGGGCCGGCAATGGCGTGATCCCGGGTGGTGACGCCTTCCGCCTTTACGACACCTATGGCTTCCCCCTGGACCTGACCCAGGACATCGCCCGCGAGCGTGACCTGACGGTCGATATCGCCGGGTTCGATGCGGCGATGGAACAGCAGCGCGAGACCGCGCGTGCCGCGGGCAAGTTCGGTGGTGGCGTGACCCTGCCGGCCGAGCTGGTGGCGACGCTCACCCCGACCGTGTTCCTGGGCTACGACCGCCTGCAGGCCGGTGACCTGACCGTGCTGGCGCTGCTCAAGGAGGGGCGTCCGGTACAGTCGGCCAGTGCCGGCGATGCCGTCATCGTCATCACCAACCAGACGCCGTTCTATGCCGAGTCCGGCGGCCAGGTCGGCGATACCGGCGTAATGACCGGCAACGGCGTGCGGCTGGCGGTGGAAGACACCCAGAAGTTCGCGGGCCAGTTCCACGGCCATGTCGGTACCCTGACCGAAGGCGACCTGAAGGTGGGCGATGTGCTGGCTGGCGAGGTCGACGGTGAGCGCCGCGGCGCCACCATCCTCAACCACTCGGCCACCCACCTGCTGCACGCGGCCCTGCGCGAAGTGCTGGGCACGCACGTGCAGCAGAAGGGCTCGCTGGTGGCGCCAGACCGCCTGCGTTTCGATTTCTCGCATTTCCAGCCGATCAGTGCCGAAGAACTGGCCGTGATCGAGCGCAAGGTCAATCAGCAGGTGCGTGCCAACAATGTTGCCGAAGTGCACTCCATGGGCATGCAGGAAGCACTCGATTTCGGCGCAATGGCACTGTTCGGAGAGAAGTACGGCGAAAAGGTCCGGGTACTGAAAATGGGCGACTATTCCACCGAACTGTGTGGTGGCACCCACGTCAAGCGTACCGGTGATATCGGCCTGTTCAAGATCACCTCGGAAGGGGGTGTCTCCGCGGGCGTGCGTCGCATCGAAGCGGTCACCGGTCAGGGCGCCCTGGATTACGTCGATGCCGAAGAGGCGCGGTTGGCCGAGGCGGCCGAGCTGCTGGGTGGCAGTGCTGCCGACGTGGTCGAGAAGATCCGGGCGCTTGGCCAGCGCCAGAAGCAGCTGGAACGTGAACTGGAAGCGGTGAAGGCCAAGGTTGCCGCGGGTGCGACCGCCGACCTTTCCAGCCAGGCGGTCGAGGTCGCGGGCGTGAAGGTGCTGGCGGCCCGCCTGGAGGGCTTCGACGCCAAGGCGCTGCGCGATGCCGTGGACCGCCTGAAGCAGCAGCTGGGAGACGCGGTGATCGTGCTGGCAGGTGCCCAGGACGGCAAGGCCGCCCTGGTCGCCGGCGTGAACGGCAGTGCAACGGGCCGGGTCAAGGCCGGGGAACTGTTGTCGCATATCGCCGGTCAGATCGGGGGCAAGGGCGGCGGACGCCCGGACCTCGCCCAGGGTGGTGGCGAGGACGGGCCCGCCCTTGCCACTGCACTGGCTGCCGTCGTCGAATGGGTCAGCCCCCGCCTGTGATGAAGCCTGCCGTCCCCCTTCTTGTAGGAGCGGGACGGCTGACGGTACCATTGCGAATCTTTTCCCTTTGTCGTGGTAGCGCTTCTTGACGAAGCGTCAAGCCGGTGGGGGATACCCTTCCACACGGTTCCATGGAGACTTACAAAAATGTTGATCCTGACTCGCCGCGTCGGCGAAACCTTGATGATCGGTGACTCGGTGAGCGTCACCGTGCTCGGCGTCAAGGGTAACCAGGTACGTATCGGCATCACTGCGCCGAAGGACGTCGCTGTGCATCGCGAAGAGATCTACCAGCGCATCCAGCGTGGTGACGAAGCCGGCAGCGCCGGTGGTGAAAATTCTGCGGAATAAGGCTTTACCTTCGCGCGTGATTAACGTTATGATTCACGCCCCGCTGAGGTGCGACGCACCCCTGCGGTGAAATCCCCGGAGTGATGCCCGAGTGGCCGAAGGGGCTCCCCTGCTAAGGGAGTATAGGGTCAAAAGCTCTATCGAGGGTTCGAATCCCTCTCACTCCGCCAGATACAAAGAAGCGCCTGCAGATCCTCGATCTGCGGGCGTTTTTCTTTTTGCGGCCTTGGACACTTGCTTGGACACCCTGTCATGCGAATAGCGCACTACCTGGGCCGTGGTACCACCTTCCGCTTCTACATTCGGCCGAATGTGCCGAGCGATCTTCAATCTCTGCTGGCTGCAAGGTCATCAAGCGCGCCACGGCACAACCCGCACGCGTGTCGCCACCGCCTGTGCGCTGGTGTTGCAGGCAGGCTATGCTCAAGTCTTCTGGCGCTAAGGAGAGCTATCATGAGACAGGGCGAAACAGCTGAGTCCGAAGACTCCAAGAATGCAGTGTCCGAGGCTTATTACGTCTTCCGAGTAAAGAAGCGCGATGTGCATGGTGTTTCATTGGTCGCTGCGATTTGGTTCATTTGGAGTCAGGGCGGTGAAGTTGTAAATCTGTTCAAGAATTTGTTCGAAGCTCTCGCTTGATTGCCTGGCCTCATAAGGCGTTCAAAGCCCTCGCCTGCGAGGGCTTTGCTATTTCTGCTCCAGCAGTTCGCGTGCACTTGTCGACTCTGCGGTGCGGTGGCGCTGGCCACTGGACTCACCGGCAGAACTTGTTCGGATCACCCAATGGTTCGGTACACTGCCCCCGCTCGTCGCGCGGCTGTTCCACGCCGGGCTGGTACAGCTCCGGGGCGCTGATCCGCTTGCACCCGGTCAGGGGAATCCGTGCTGTGTCCGGTGAACAGCGCAATCTCCCTCTCTGGAGCGTCCTCGACCTCAATCGTGCTGGAACCGCAAGGGTTCACTGCCCATCGCCGGATCGCTGGTGCCGGGGCGGCCATCCTCGACGCGCCCTGCCAGGCGCAGCGCACCGCTTCCTGCGCTGACATGCAGGTCGTACCACCCTGCGGTGGGGGCTGCATCCCAGGCCAGCGATGTTTCCGAGCGCGCGGGGATGTCCAGCGTCTGGTCGGGCATGTGCCCGGCATAGGCGCCTCCCTGCACGCGGACCCGGCAGGGTTCATTGCCCGGGTTACGCAGAAGCAGGCGAAGCTGACCATCGGCGCGCTCCACATCCGCCAGCAACATCGGGGAGGTGGCATCGCCGCGGAAGTGGCGATGGAATCCATTGGGGCCCAGCAGCCACAGGTCGAAGCGGCCATCGGCAGCAAGCGGCCAGCGCGCCTGCACGGGCGTGCCCGGCACCAGCGTGTAGCGCCTCGGAATCGCGTCCAGGCGCAGCCGGTCGTAGACATGCAGTACCGCTGCCGCTCCTTCGCAGCCCAGCTGCAGATCGATGCTTCCGGCGGCCAATGCGGTGATCCGGGCCTGCGGCCGATAGGGCAGGGCGCGTGCCGGTCTCACCCCGGCTTCCTGGCGTGCAGGGTGCAGCCCCTGCGGCAGTGCAGGCACGGTCCGGCCCGGCAGGGCCGCCGCGCGCGCGGCCACCGCATCGACGTCAGGCAACGCTTGCACGAAGGGGCGGGTATCGCGCTGGGCGAAATCGAACGCGTGGGTCAGATCGCCACAGATCGCGCGCCGCCACGGTGAGATGCCCGGTGCGGGCACACCGAAGCGGCGTTCGATCAGGCGCAGTACCGAGGTGTGGTCATACACCTGCGAATCGACCCAGCCGCCCCGGCTCCAGGGCGAGATCACATACAACGGCACGCGTGGGCCCAGTCCATAGGGGCGGCCACGCAGCTCGGCGGCGTCGTACTTCTCGTCGCCAGGCGCAGGATGCCGATGGTATTCGCCTTCGGTGCCGACCGACGATGCGCCGGCCCAGCCATCCTCCAGCGGTGAAGGCGGGGCGGGCGGCGGCACGTGGTCGAAGAAGCCGTCGTTCTCGTCGAACATCAACAGCAGGGCGGTACGACTCCAGACCTCCGGGTCAGCGGTCAGCGCGTCGAGCACGCGCGCGGTGTAGGCCGCGCCCTGCGCCGGGCTGGAGGGGCCGGGATGTTCGCTGCCGGCAGCGTCGGCGATGATGAAGCTGACCTGTGGCAACTGCCCGTCGACCACATCCTGGCGCAGCTGTGCCAGCCCGCGCGTGCTGACCCCGCGTGCGCGAAGTTGTGGATCGTGGCCCGGTGCAGCGCGGTACGCCTGCCGGAAGGTCTCGAATCCCGCCAGCGGGTTGTCGGTGAAGTTGTCGGCCATGTCCTGGTAGATCTGCCAGGACACCCCCGCCTGCTGCAGCTGCTCGACGTAGCTGGCCCACTGGTAGGACGCCGGATGGCCGCCGTGCTCCGGGAAGTTGTCGTGGGAGTTGGCGATCACCGGGCCGCCGGCGCGGGCAAAGGGATCGTTGTGGCCGGTCCACAGGAACACCCGGTTCGGGTTGGTGCCGGCCTGGATCGCGCAGTGATAGGCATCGCAGACGGTGAAGGCATCGGCGAGTGCGAACTGGAAGGGCAGGTCGCTGCGCTGGAAGTAGCCCATGGAGTGATTCTGCTTGGCCTTGGGCCACTGCCCCATGCGCCCATGGTCCCAGGCACGCTGCGCGTCAGGCCAGGAGTGCGGCGTGCCTTCGACGCGCATGTAGCCGAAGTGCGCGGCGGTATCCAGCGGGAACGGTGCGATCGCGCGGCTGCCGCTGGCATCGGGTTGCAGCCACAGGGTGCGCGCAGCGCCACCGCCCGCCAGGGGGGCGGCGGGGGCCACGAAACGATCACCGAATCCGCGCACGCCCGGCAGGGTGCCGAAGTAGTGATCGAACGAGCGGTTCTCCTGCATGAACACCACGATGTGCTGCAGGTCCTGCAGGCTGCGGGTGCGTGCATCGGGGGCGATCGCGGCGGCCCGGGCGATGCTCGGCAGCAGCGGTGAAAGGCCGGCGGCAAGGCCGGCCTGCAGCAGTCGGCGACGGCCGATATCGGTCACGGGTTCACTCACAGGTCCACGCGGAAGGAGATGCCGACGGTGCGCGGAGCGCCGATGAAGGCGCTGTCGCGGCCGTCGACACCTGCAAGATACCGCTTGTCGGTGAGATTGCTCACCACCAGGTTCGCACCCATGCCCTTCAGGCGTGGCGACAGGCCCTGCAGATCGAAGCCGATGTTGGCATTGAACACCGTGGCCGAGGGCAGTCTGCTGGCGTTGGCAGCATCGAGGTAGCGCGTTCCCAGGTAGCGGCCTGACAGGCCGAAGTTCCAGTTCTCGCCCTGCCAGTCAGCCGAGACCACCAGGATCTGCTCGGGCTGGCCGATCACCTTGGCGCCATCGACGATGCCCAGCTGGGCGTCACGCGCGGAATCGCCGCTGCCGAGGTACTTCGAGCGGTTGTAGGTATAGGCCGCGTTGATCCGCCAGCCGTTGTCCCAGCCGTATCCGAGCGCCGCTTCCAGGCCATTGCTCTCCACGCCCCCGAAGTTCTCGTAGACGCCGTCGGTCTCGCCCAGGTAATCGATGCCGCTGACGAAACCGGCCGGCAGGTAGACGATGCGGTTGTCGAACTTGATGTTGTACAGGGTGACCGAGGCGGTCAACGGCCAGCGGCTGATGCGCATGCCGAGTTCGATGTTGTCGGCGGTCTCCGGCTCGACGTTGCGGAAGCGCTGCGGATCGGTCTCGCCCAGTACGCCTGAGGGGATGGCCGCGAAGTTCTGCGAGAAGCCTGCGAACAGTTCCATGCCCTGAACACCGGGTGCCCAGGTGAAGCCGGTGGACAGCAGCGGATCGGACTTTGAATCGGACGTGACGTTCTCGGCGGCGCCGATCACACGCTGGCGGGACTGGTCCACGAAGAACTGCTTCACGCCCAGGCGCGCGCTGAAGGGGCCGAAGCGGGCCACGTCCTCGATGTAGTACATCTGCTCATCGACCTTGTACCGGTCTTCGAACTGGACCCAGTACGGCTGGTGATCGAAGGCGATGTCCTGCCCGACGTTGAGCAGCCGGTGCCAGTCGCGGCGTGCGGAGCGGTCCAGCTTTTCCACCCACAGGCCACCGCGGACCGTGTTGTCGATGCTGCCGAAGGTCTGCCGCCACTCGACGTCGGCAGTGACGCCCATGCGGTCGTTGTCGTAGTGGGTGTGGCGGTAGGACTGGGCGCCGAGCACATTTCCGGCGTAGCAGCCCGGATCATACTCGGCCGTGAAGCCCAGCCGCGGCGTGCAGGTGGCCAGACGCTGGGCGGCGCTGCCATCGGGATTGACGAAGTAGATCTGGCCCCGGTTGCTGCCGCCGTACACGGTGCTGCCGCCGGTGTACTCCGACTCGGGGCGACCGCTGCCATCGTCGCTGACCTGCGCCAGGTACGGCGGCAGCCAGTCGCCGCGACCCTGCATGCGATGACCGTAGGCCGCCATCGAGGCCTTGAAGCCGTTGCCACCGTCGAAGGCGGCGCGCAGGTAACCGAAGGTGTTCTCGCGCAGGGCACGGGAACCGGAACGGAAATTCTGATCCAGATAGGGAATGCCGGTCAGGGTGCCGACCAGGTTGTCGCGGTCCGGATTGGTGGCGAAGCCCTGAGGCGAGACGCTGGTGTATTCCGGTTCGTCGGCATCGTTGTAGGACAGATAGCCGGTGAGTGTCCAGCGGTCCAGTTCGGTGACGAACTTGCCGGCGATATGGTCGTTGCGGGTGCGGCCGCTGCCGTCGATCCAATCGTGCACGCGCGCCGAGGATGCACTGACCCAGGCACGGGTGTGGCCGCCAAGCACGCCGGTGTCATAGCGCACGTAGTACTTGCGCGCTTCATTGTCACCGGCACCGACGACGAAGCGCAGCCGGCTGTCCTGCAGCGGATCGCCGGTGAGGAAGTTCAGGGTGCCGCCCAGCGCCTCGTTCGAGCGCGAGGAGATGTCAGCCGTGCCCTGGCTGACCTCCACCGTTTCCAGGTCCAGGGTGTCGATGTAGCGATTGGCCAGGGAGCCACCGCCGTAGCCCGAGCCACCATTGGGCAGGCCATCAATGGTGGTGCCGATCTGCTGCGTATCGCGGTTGGTGACGAAGCCGCGCATGCTGATCTGCGTGCCCCACACCGACGAACCGGTGGCATCGGCCTCGCTGACGACCACGCCGGGCACTTCGTTGAGCGCGTCGTTGACGCTGCTCATCACCAGCTGCCGGTTCAGTGTTTCCGTGCGCACCGCAGTCTTGGCGTAACTGGTTGCCTGGCCGATCACCTGGACCTGGTCCAGCGTGCGGGCGTCGCTGCGACGTGTCGTGTCACCCTCTCCCTGCGGTGCTTCGGCGAGGGCGTCCAGTGTGGGCGCGATCAGCAGGGCAAGCAACGAGATACGGGGAATACGCGCATGCGTTGGCATCGAAACCGGACCTTCACGAGTGGGGGAAGCCCCGGAGTGTCGGCAGCGGCAGTGACGTGACGGTGACGTGCAGATGCAGCCTTCATTGCACCCGCGGCGCGGGAGGCGCCCTGCACCAAGCTGAATCGATGCTGCGCTGTCATCAAGCCGTCATCGAACCGCGATAGATGGCAAGCGCGGTGCCCGCTAGGCTGCCACGCTGTCGCATTTCTTCCTTGATCGCCCATGAAGCGCCCGCTGCTGCTGTTGCTGGCGTGCGCCGGCCTGTGGCTGGCTGCATGCTCTTCCTCGATGAATGCCGCATCCACCTCGCTCGCCGACCGCCTGGTCGCGCCGGGCGGCGTGTCGACGCTGCTTGACCAGCCGCGCATCGCTGCGGCCATTGCCGGGATTCCCAATCGCCATGGTTTCGCGCCGGGCCGTGATGGCGTGCCGATCTTCTGGCGCGTGTTCGATCCGGGCGACTACGGCGCCCGCTATCGCTATCTGCCGCAGCGGCATGAGAATGGCCTGCCGCTGGACACCGGACTCAGCCTGTCGGTGCCGCAGCCGTTCCGGGCACAGGCGCCGCGTGGCACCGTGGTGCTCCTGCACGGCTGGATGATGAACGGCGATTCGATGCTGCCGTGGTCATTGCAGCTGGCCGGATCGGGCTATCGCGTGGTCACGCTCGACCTGCGCAACCACGGTCAGTCCGGGGCTGGACCCTCCGGCTATGGCACCTACGAATCGGACGACGTGGTCGATGTGATCGCTGAGCTGCGCGCACGCGGCGAAGTCACCGGGCCCCTGTATCTGTTCGGCGTGTCCTATGGCGCGGCGACGGCGGTGTTCACCGCTGAAAAGCTCGGTGACCAGGTTGCCGGCGTCGTCGCGATGGAGTCGTTCGCCAATGCCGGCGTAGCCATCCGCACGATGATTCCGCACCTGATGGCGCTGCAGCCGGAAGGGTGGAAGGCACAGGCCGTGGCCTCATATGCGCGGTGGCGTTATGGCGGACAGGACATCGACCAGGTGATTGCTGCGGCCAGCCGCCGCATCGATGTCGATCTTGACCATGTGGATGTGGCTCGCGCGCTGGCCGACACGCGCGCCTGCGTGCTGCTGCTGCACGGGCAGGGCGACCAGCACATTCCTGTGAGCCAGGGGCGCGAACTCGCGCAGGCCAACCCGCGGGCGCACTACATCGAGATGCGCGGCGAGGACCATATCACCCTGCCGCTGCGGCTGGATCTGTTGGCCGGTGTGGTCGACGACTGGATGGCGCGCGACGAACGGCACCCCCCGTCCACCTGCCCGGCGCCGCAGCTGCCGGCACAGGCCGAGTGGCTGGTGCACGATGTGCCGGCAGCGGAGCCGGCACGCGGTTGATGCATCGTCAGGACAGCCGGCGCGCTAGTGCCGGCGCCGACAGCGCGACACCGATCAGCAGTGCCGCCACGCAGAGGAACGCGAAGCCCAGGCTGCTGGCATGGGCCAGTGCGCCGATCGCGGCCGGGCCGGCGAGAATGCCGGCATAGCCGAGTGTGGTGACCGCCGTGATGGCGATGTTCTCGGGCATCGCGCGCTGCTGTCCAGCCATCGAGAACAGTGCCGGCACGATGTTGGCGCAGCCCAGGCCGACCAGCGCATGGCCCGCAAGGGCAACCGGCAACGATGGCACCAGGGTGGCCACGGCAAAGCCGGCCGCAGCGGTGATGCCGCCGATGACAAGGGTGCGGGTGCGGCCGAGACGCTCGACGATGCCATCGCCGAACAGGCGCATGGCTGTCATCGCCAGAGTGAACACCGCGAAGCCCGCGCCGGCCTGGTCGCGAGGCACCTGCCGTACCTCGGCCAGGAACACGGCGCTCCAGTCCAGCATCGAGCCTTCGGCGAGAAACACCACGAATGCCAGCACGCCGATGAACAGCACCACGCCATGTGGCAGTGCCAGCAAGGGGCCTTCGTGCAGGATCCGTTGCGGACGCCAGTGCGGTGCCGACAGCACAGCTACCAGCAGCAGTGCCGCCGCCGCGAGCAGCGCGGCCAGCCAGAGCGGTGTGCCCAGGATCAGCAGACCGGTCATGCAGCCGGCGCCGACAAAGCCACCGATGCTGTAGAAGGCGTGGAAGCCGGACATCATCACCCGGCCGGCTTCGCGTTCGACGGCCACTGCCTGCATGTTCATCGTGCAGTCCATCGCACCCACGCCCGCGCCGAACACGAACAGGGCCGCACCGAGCACGAAGGGCGAAGGCGGCACCGCCAGCAGCGGCAGTGCCAGCAGCACGAGTGCACAGGTGACCACCAGCAGCCGACGGCAGCCGAAGCGACCGGTCAGCGCACCGGCCAGCGGCATGGCCAGCAGTGAGCCCAGCCCGAGGCACAGCAGCACGGCGCCCAGACCGGCGTCGGACAGCCCTGCCTGGGCCTTGGCGAAGGGCACCATCGGTGCCCACGCGGCGGTGGCGAAACCGGGAATGAAGAAGGCGGCGCGGGTGGCGTGCTGCTGGGCACGTGGGGAAGAAGGCGTCATGCGCAGTAGGAAGCTCCAGTGAACCGACATGGAAGCGATTTCATGGCGGTTCGGCAAGTGCCAACGGAGGGGGGGCGACATGCATACGATTGCAGCGCGCCAAGGGCGAGGCGGCATCGAACCCCGCCCCGCACCGCGACGGTGATCTGTGGCCGCGTATGGACAGACCCCACGAGAGCTTCTGTTCAGAACCCGCAGATGATGGCCGATCGGATCCAGCCCCGGCGTCTTCTGCAACTGGATGCGAGCCATGCTTCGCTGGCGTCGAAACCGGCCGAGGTGACTGCGTTGATTCTGGAGGCCTGCGCCGCCGTCGGCGGTTGAGGCCAGAGGTCGCCCGCGGTACCGGTCGGCACCGCGGGCGTGACTTCACAGCGGCAGGTCGAACACCAGCACTTCGGCGTCGTTGCCGTTCTCCAGCGTCAGCTGCGCTTCGTCGCTGATCTGCAGCGCATCACCGGCTTCCAGGGTGATGCCGTTGACCTGCAGCTGGCCACGGGCGACCTGCACATAGGCACCGCGTCCGCTGCCCAGGGCGTGGTGCAGCTTGTGGCTGCCGTCGAGCAGGGTGGCGAAGATGCGGGCATCCTGGTGGATGCGCAGCGAACCATCTGCACCGTCGGGCGAGGCGATCAGGCGCAGCTGGTTGCGCTTGCTGTCCGGCGTGAAGTGGGTTTCCTCATACGACGGGGTGATGTTCTCCGTGTCCGGGAAGATCCAGATCTGCAGGAAATGCACGGGTTCGGTGGCCGAGTGGTTGAACTCGCTGTGGCTGACGCCGCTGCCGGCGCTCATGCGCTGCACATCGCCGTAGCGCAGTACCGAACCGGTGCCCATCGAGTCCTTGTGTTCCAGTGCGCCGCCCAGCACGTAGGAGACGATCTCCATGTTGCTGTGGCTGTGGGTGCCGAAGCCCTGGCCGCCGATCACCTTGTCCTCGTTGATCACCCGCAGCGGACCGAAGCTGACATAGCGCGGATCGTAGTAGTTGGCGAACGAGAAGGTGTGGCGCGAGGACAGCCAGCCATGTTCGGCCAGGCCACGGGTAGCACTCTTGCGGATCTGCAGCATGGGATATCTCCTTGTTCGATGTTTTCGATGGGGCGGGGCAGGGCATTGATCGCCGTGTTTCCCTGTTGGAGAGAAGTATCCGCTTGCGCCGGTGCTTTGAAAAACGGATAGTTTTGAAAGCCATCATCGAAAAATTCGAATGCTCAAGCTCAGCCTCGAAGCCCTGCAGATCCTGGACGCCATCGATCGCCGCGGTTCGTTTGCGGGCGCCGGCAAGGCCCTGCACAAGGTGCCGTCCACCATTTCCTACACCGTGGCCAAGCTGGAAGAGGATCTTGGCGTGCAGCTGTTCGACCGGGTGGGCCCGCGTGCGGAGCCGACCGAGGCCGGTCGCGCGCTGCTGGATGAGGGCCGGCATCTGCTCCGTGCGGCCCGCGAACTGGAACTGCGGGTGCGCCGGGTGGCCTCCGGCTGGGAAACCGAACTGACCCTGGCAGTGGATTCGGTGTTTCCCACCTGGCTGCTGGGTCCGGACATCGCCGCATTTCGCGGCGCTGAGGCGCCGACCCGCCTGCGCTTGATCGGCGAGGCGCTGTCCGGCACCTGGGAGGCGCTGCTGGACCGGCGTGCCGATCTGCTGGTGGGCGCGCCGGGCGAGGGGCCGAGCGGTGGTGGCTACGTGGTCGAGCCGTTGGGTACGGTCGAGTTCGTGTTCGCGGTTGCCCCGGATCATCCCTTGGCGGCAGTGCCGGGCGTGCTGGGACGTGAGCAGCTGGTCGAGCACTGTGCGATCGCGGTGTCCGATTCGGCGCGGCGCCTGCTGCCCCGTACGGTTGGCCTGCTGATGGGGCAGGAGATGCTGACAGTGCCCGACATGGCCAGCAAGCTGAAACTGCAATGCGAGGGCGTGGGCTTCGGCTTTCTGCCCGAGCCGTGCGCGCGCGCGGCCGTGGCACGAGGCGAACTGGTTATCCGTGAGGTCGAGGAACACAAGCCGGAGGAGACCTTCTGGTTGGCCTGGCGGACCGGTGAGGATGGCGCGGCATTGCGCTGGTGGCGCGAGCGCCTGCGTAGGCCGGAGCTGCTGTCGCAGTGGTGGCGGGCAATGGCCGGGGGGTAGGTGTGCGACAGGGCTGCGCCCTGCACCCGCGACGGGCGGGAACACGACAACAGCAACAGCCGAAGGGGGTTTGCTGGGGCAAGACGGGGTGGGTCCGGTAGGTGTCGACTTGATCGACACGGTAGATCCACGCCATGCGTGGATGAATTCACTCGATATCTGACAGATGTGTCGACCAAGGTCGACACCTACCAACAGCCGCGTGAACCTGTCGAAGGTGGGGCGGTGTCGGAGTGCGGGGTGTCAGCCGCATGGATGCGGCTGCCAAGCCTACAGGGACGCACTTGCGGCGTCCCCGCACTCCGACACCGCCCCGCCATCCCATGGAATGCGCGCTGTTGCTGTTGCTCCGGCTTTGGCTTCGGCGGGTGCAGGGCGCAGCCCTGCCGAAGAACACACATAAAAAAACAGCAGGCCGAGGCCTGCTGTTTCGGTGTAATGGTGCGCCCGGAGAGATTCGAACTCCCGACCGCCTGGTTCGTAGCCAGGTACTCTATCCAACTGAGCTACGGGCGCCAATTACATAAACCTGTTGTGTTGACCGTGTATGGTGCGCCCGGAGAGATTCGAACTCCCGACCGCCTGGTTCGTAGCCAGGTACTCTATCCAACTGAGCTACGGGCGCGCGGTACACAATCAAATTTTACTTCATTTCCAGCGGCGGATGCCGGAAACCTGTCGAGTGGTGCGCCCGGAGAGATTCGAACTCCCGACCGCCTGGTTCGTAGCCAGGTACTCTATCCAACTGAGCTACGGGCGCCCTGCGACAGGAGCGGAATTATGCGGATGTCGGCGCGTACCGTCAACCGTTTTCGTGAAGATTTTCATCCAGCTGAATGAAAAATTGGTGGGCGACCGCCTGTGGCGCCTTCATCCACGCGAAGTGGTCGGCACGCGTGCCCAGTTCCCCGTCGGACAGCACATGCAGGTGTGATGCCACATTCGGCAGTTTGTCCAGCAACGCCTGCATCGAACCGGTCGGTGCCAGCCAGTCGTGTTCCATCACCACGGCCTGCGCGCTGCCATGCACGCGTGCCATCTGCGCATCGAGATCCTCGGTCATGCCCGCGGCTGCGTAATGGTTGCTCAGGCCCACCCGCGACCAGTCGGCAATCAGGCCGCGTGCTTCGGTGCCCCCAAAGCCCAGGCGCCGGCCGTGCAGCACGCCCTGGCGGCGGGCGATCCAGGGCAGGAAGCGATACACCAGCGGCAGAAGCCATCCGCGCGGAGGCGGAAACGTACGCCAGAACGGCGTGCCACTGGCGGCCAGCCACAGGTGCTCGAAGTGCTGCGGTTGCCGTCCTGCATGCACGCAGGCCAGCTGCCCACCCAGGCTGTGCCCACCGATGATCCAGGGCAGCACGCCTTCGCCGGCATCGGCGTTGGCGAGCAAAGCCTGGCTGGCAGGCAGGTCCTGCTCGAGCACTTCACGATAGCCCCAGTCCTGCGTGCGCGAAGGGCGCAGTGAACTGCTGCCGTTGCCACGCCACTCGTGCAGGTAGACCGCGATGCCTTTCGCAGCCAGGGCCTGTGCCAGTGGCAGGTAGTGGCGCGCGGCCACGCCCAGTGCGGGGAGCCATAGCAGCCGCGCCAGCGGCTGCTCTGGTACGCAGGCCATCACCTCGAAGCGATGGCCGTCGCCGCATTCCACGGCCAGTGTCCGTGATGGCAGGCTCATGCGTGGGGCGCTGCGCCGAAATGATCCAGCACGCGCACATCGCTGCGCCCCGGCATGTAGCCCAGTTGCAGCCCGCGTGCCACGTAGTCGATCGATGCTTCGCAGGCGTTGGCCAGGCTCAGGCCATTGCACAGTTGCGCGGCGATGGCCGAGGCCAGTGTGCAGCCGGTGCCGTGGGCATCCAGCGGCAGGCGCGCGTGACTGAATTCCTCGCTGCTGACGCCATCGAAGTAGCGATCGATCACCCGGTTGCCCTCGTGCAGGTGGCCGCCCTTGAGCAGCACCGCGCCGGCCCCGAGATCCAGCAGTGCCGACGCAGCCCGCTCGGCGTCGTCTCCATCGCCGATCGTGCGGCCCACCAGCAGTTCTGCCTCCGGTGTGTTGGGAGTGACCAGCGTGGCCAGCGGAAGCAGACGCTCGCGCATTGCCTGCAGCGCGCTGTCTTCCAGCAGGCGCGCACCACTGGTGGCGACCATCACCGGATCCAGCACCACATGTGCGGGCCGGTGACGCTGCAGCGCATCGGCCACGGCGTGGATCACCTCGGCATTGGCCAGCATGCCCAGCTTCACCGCGTGGATGTCGAAATCATCGAAGCACGCGTCGAGCTGCGCGCGCAGGAATTCGATTGGCGGCACATGCACGGCGGTGACACCGCGGGTGTTCTGCGCGGTCAGTGCGGCGATCGCGGAGAGGCCATGCACGCGGTGTGCGGCGAAGGCCTTCAGGTCGGCCTGGATGCCGGCGCCTCCGCCGGAGTCGGAGCCGGCGATGGTGAGGGCGGAAACGGGAGTGGTCGGGCTCATGCGGCGATTGTGCCGTGGTCACCGGGATGGGGGTAGTGCCGGCTACGGGCTGCCGGCAGGGGCGGACGCCTCATGCTGCGCGTGCGTGCGGCGACGCTCAGTACCGCCAGCGTACCCATTGCTGGTACAGCACATAGACCAGCCCGGTCGCGCCGGTCAGCAGCGCGGGGGCAAGCAGGGCATCGTACTGCCAGCGCAGGAACAGCCACGCACCCATCACGCCACCGGCCAGGAAGCCGCTGATGATCAGTCCGCTGAGCGTCAGCCGCCGCACCTGCAGCGGCAGCCCGCGCAACAGATGGCCCAGGCCGATGCCAAGATCGGTGAACATGCCGCTGAGGTGGGTGGTCCGTATCACCGCGCCGCTGAAGGTGGTGGCCATCGCGTTCTGCAACCCGCAGGCCATCGCTGCCGACAACGCGCCCCAGATCTGCTGCTGCTTGAACAAGGGAATGGCGGCCAGCAACAGCGCCGATTCCAGTGCCAGAGCGACGCCATAGCGCCGGCCGAGCTGCAGTGCGCTGTCCTGGATCAGCAGCCCGCTGAGCATCGCACCCAGCGAAAAAGCGATCAGCAGGCCCCACAGGTGTCCGACCGCGCGCCAGTCGCCCTGCGCCAGTGCCATGCCGAGCTGGCTGGTACTACCGGTCATGTGGCTGACGGCCTGATGCTCGAAGCCCAGAAAGCCGACCACGTTGACCATGCCGGCCACGCACGACAGCGCTACGGCACCGATCCAGACCCAGGTGGGAAGGCGTATGCCCATCGGCGTGACCCTCAGGGACCGCCGAGACCGCCGTTGAACTGCAGCTCGCTGAACGCACCGGTGGCCGGGTCGAACACCGCGCCCCAGAACTGCTTGCCACCATCGCAGACGCGGATGGCCTCGCGCGCCGGCTTGATGCCGCTGTCGTCAGGCAGGCGGAACGCATTGATGTAGATCAGGCGCTTGCCGGCGCTTTCGATGCCGACGTACTGGCGGTCGAAGTCCAGTACGTCGGGCACCTGCGCCTGCAGCGAAGGTAGTGCGGCTTCCAGCTGGTCCACCTGTTGCCGGCTGGGGGCCCAGTAGCCGGTGACGCGGCCGGCATCCCGGCCCGGGCTGTGCCGCGAGCAGGTGTCGAGCACCTGCGCGGCGACGATCGGCCGGGTGACCACCCACGACTGGCCGGTGCGTTCGGCGGTCGGCACGCTGGCCGGCCCGCGGGTGGTGGTGCAGGCACCAAGGACGGCTGCGAGGGTGATCGCAGCCGTCGGCAGCAGCAGGCGGGCAGAACGGTTCACAGCACCTCCGAAGCGTAATCGGCCAGCCGCGAGCGTTCGCCACGGCGCAGGGTGATGTGCGCACTGTGCGGCCAGTTCTTGAAGCGGTCCACCGCGTAAGTCAGGCCGGATGTCGTCTCGGTCAGGTACGGGGTGTCGATCTGCTCGACGTTGCCCAGGCAGACGATCTTGGTGCCGGGACCGGCACGGGTGATCAGCGTCTTCATCTGCTTAGGGGTGAGGTTCTGCGCCTCGTCCAGGATCAGATAGCGCGACAGGAAGGTGCGGCCGCGCATGAAGTTCATCGAGCGGATCTTGATGCGGCTGGCCAGCAGATCGTTGGTTGCCTGGCGTCCCCAGGTTCCGCCTTCCTGGTTGTGCGTGAGCACTTCCAGGTTGTCGGTCAGCGCGCCCATCCACGGTGTCATCTTCTCTTCCTCGGTGCCCGGCAGGAAGCCGATGTCCTCGCCGACGCTGACGGTGGCCCGGGTCATGATGATCTCGCGGTAGCGCTGCTGGTCCATCGTCTGCGCCAGCCCCGCGGCCAGTGCCAGCAGGGTCTTGCCGGTGCCGGCGGTGCCGAGCAGGGTGACGAAGTCGATCTCCGGATCCATCAGTGCATTGAGCGCGAAGTTCTGCTCGCGGTTGCGCGCGCTGATGCCCCACACGGCGTGGCTGCCGTGGCGGAAATCATCAACCAGCGACAGCACCACCTTGCCATCGCCGACCACGCGGCTGACGCGAAGCTCCACCTCGTCCTCGCCCGGCAGGTAGACGTACTGGTTCGGGTACCATTCCTCGTCGTCCCTGGCCAGGATCTCGTAATGGGTGCGGCCCTTGTCGCTCCAGCTGCGCAGGTCGTCGCCATGGAGCTTCCAGAAATCCTCCGGCAGCTCGGTGGCGCCGGTGTAGAGCAGGCTGAAATCGTCCAGTGCGCGGTCGTTTTCGTAATCTTCCGAAACGATGCCGGCGATGGCCGCCTTGATCCGCAGGTTGATGTCCTTGGAGACGAACACCACCGGGATCTCCGGGGTCTGCTCCTTCAGCGCCAGGATGGCACCGAGGATGGCATTGTCCGGGATGACCTGGCCGAAGCTCTTGCCGGCGTCGAAATGACTGGTCTGGAAACGCAGCTTGCCGGCGCTGTGCTTGCCACGCAGCTGCAGGCCCTGTGGCCGCTGCAGCGGAATGCCGTCGGCCAGATTGTCCAGGCCGGAGGCCTGCACCAGCTCGTTGAGGAAGCGGCTGACCTGGCGGGCGTTGCGGCTTGCCTCGGACGTGCCCTTCTTGCCGTTGTCCAGCTCCTCGATCACCTGCATCGGCAGGTAGACGTCATGCTCCTCGAATTTGAACAGCGCGGTCGGATCGTGCATCAGCACGTTGGTATCCAGCACGTAGATGCGCTTGCCTCGGGTCATCGTCGATTCCTGGTTACGGACAGGGAAAAACCACCACGACCTGCGGGGCAGGGTGATGGCGGACAAAGTGGGCGATGGGAATCACTTGGATTGGGCGGCCTTCAGTTCGGCAAGCACGGCGTCGGCATGGCCGGCGACCTTGACCTTGCGCCAGGACTGCGCGATGCGGCTGTCGGGAGAAATCAGGAAGGTGCTGCGCTCGATGCCACGTACCTGCTTGCCGTACATGTTCTTCATCCGGATCACATCGAAGGCGTTGCACAGCGCTTCGTCGCCATCGCTGACCAGCGGGAACGCGAAGCCCTGTTTGGCACAGAAGTTGTCGTGTGATTTCACCGAGTCACGGGAGACGCCGAGTACGGTGGCGCCGGCCTTGCGGAACTCCGGCAGCAGCGCGTTGAAGTCGATGCCTTCGGTGGTGCACCCCGGGGTGCTGTCCTTGGGGTAGAAGTACAGCACCAGCCATTGGCCCGCGAGGTCGCCGAGGGTGGTGTGTTCGCCGCCTGACAGGGCCAGCGGGAGCGAGAGGGTGGTGCGGTCCAGGGTATCGCCGTTGTTCATGAGGTCCTTGGTTCCGGAGCCTGGGGTATTTCTACGACAGTTGCATGAAACGCCGCGCGCCCGTGACGAACGCGCGAAAAATCAGAACTTCATCGGATCCATGATCGCGTCCAGGTTCAGGTGGTCGCAGAATTCGAGGAAATCATCGCGCAGGGCGGCGATGTGCATGTTGGCCGGCACGCCGATGGTGACCTGCGCGCTGAACATTTCCGCACCGGTCTGCATGGCGCGATAGCGCGTGCTCTGCAGGGTCTCGATGGTGATGCCCTGGCGGTCGAAGAAGTCGGCCAGCTGGAACAGGATGCCCGGCTTGTCAGCGGCGATCACTTCAACGATGTACGGCAGCAGATTGGACTGCGCCTGCTTGGCCTCGGTGCGGTACCAGACCAGTTTCAGGCCTTCCTCGCGCTCGAGCCGGGTCAGCATCGCTTCCAGCTTGGCGACCGAGTCCCACGACCCGGTGGCCAGCGCGGTGACCGATACGTCGCGGCCAACCGTGGCCAGGCGCGCGTCCACCAGATTGCAGCCGCTGTCGGCAATGCGTCGGGTGACGGACAGCAGTGGGGACTCCGGATGCGTCGTATAGGCGTTGATCAGGAGGTGGTTTTCGCTCGGCGCGGGGCGCGGGGTGGTGTCGGTCAAGGCGATTCCGGGTAATGCATGCGTGAGTCTGAATGCCCGCCAGAGGCGGGGATCCACCGGAGTGCAGCATACTTGCCCGTGCTTTCGCGCCGCAAGTAACATTCAAGTCGCCCCCGCCCTTTCGTGGCGGGCGTTTTCCCTTCCCAGCCAAGAGCAGCACGTCCTTGTCCCTTTCCGGCCTCATCACCGCGCTGGCGACCCCGTTCCGGGCCGACGGTGCCCTCGATCCCGACGGTTGGCAGCGCCTGCTGCATCTGCAACTGGAAGGTGGCGTCCATGGCGTTGTCGTCGCCGGCTCGACCGGCGAAGCGGCGACGCTGTCCGATGCCGAGTACGACCAGCTGCTGGCCAGTGCGGTCGAACGCATCGGCGGACGCATCCCGGTCCTGGCCGGTACCGGCCTGTCCGGCACCGCCAAGACCATCGAACAGACCCGTCGCGCTGCCGCGCAGGGTGCCAGTCACGCTCTGGTGGTGACACCGCCTTACGTGCGTCCGACGCAGGCCGGGCTGATCGCGCACTACCGGGCCGTGGCCGACCACGGCGGGTTGCCCGTGGTGCTGTACAACGTACCCGGGCGCACCGGATGCGACATGCTGCCGGAGACCGTGGCCGAGCTGGCGGATCATCCGAACATTGTCGGCATCAAGGAGGCCGTCGGCGACATCGGGCGCGTGAAGGCCCTGCTGGCGCTGCGCAGTTCCAGGTTCGCCGTGCTCAGTGGCGACGACGGCACGGCTGCGCGCTCGATCCAGGCCGGCATCGACGGGCTGATCTCGGTCGGCTCCAACGCGCTGCCTGGTGCGTACCGCCGGATGTGCGAGCTGGCTGCCGCCCACGACCATGACGCCACCGCATCCTGGGACGCGCGCCTGCAGCCGTACCACGATTTCTGCGGTATCGAATCCAACCCGATTCCGGTCAAGGCGCTGCTGCGCCGCATCGGCATCGGCCACGACCTGCGCCTGCCGCTGCTGCCACTTTCGGCAGCGCATCATCCGGCAGCCGATCATCTGGCCGGCGACATCGCCGCGCTTGAAGCCCTTTCCAGCCACTGACCTTCCGTCTTGGTCTGATCCAGGAGATCCACATGCGTCAATCCGTTTCCGCCGTCCGCGTGCTGTCCTTCGCGCTCATCGCCCTCACCACGGTCGTGACCACCACCGGCTGCTTCAAGCGCGGTGCCAAGGGCGACTACGCCCTGGCCCCGGAGATGCGTCCGCTGGAAGTGCCGCCGGACCTGAACCTGCCGTCCGCGTCGGGCGAGAACCAGGTGCCGAGGCTGGCCTCGACCACCGCCCCGGCTGCTGTGGCCGCTCCGGCTGCCCCGGCCGTGGGCAATACCGGTTTCACCATTCCGGGCAGCAAGGACGAGGCGTTCGCCAAGGTCGGCACCGCGCTGGAAGGCGTGCAGGGCGTGACCATCGCCAGCCGTGCCCAGCTGCTGGGCTCCTACGACGTGGCCTATGAAGGCAGTAACTTCCTGGTGCGCGTGGTGGCCGTCGATGCCGGCGCTTATGTCTCTGCGGTCGATCCGCGTGGTCTGCCGGCGACCGCCGAGGCCCCGGTGAAGCTGATTGCCGCACTGAAGGCCGCGCTGGCGAAGTAAGGAACCGCCGGCAGCTGCGGACCGGGCCACGCGCCCGGGTTCGGCCGGGCAGGGCCTGGCATTGCCGGAACAGGAAAAGGGCGCCCAGGGCGCCCTTTTTCATGGCGGCGGGTGCTGGCGCCTCAGCGCTCGAGCAGCTTCAGTTTGTCCGGTTTGCCATCCCACTCACCGGCGTCCGCCGGCGGGTCCTTGCGCACGGTCAGTACCGGCCAGGCCTTGGCCAGTTCGGCGTTGAGGGCGACGAAGCCCTCCTGTCCGGCGGGGACATCGTCCTCGGGGAAGATCGCGTTGACCGGGCACTCCGGCTCGCAGAGGGTGCAGTCGATGCACTCATCCGGGTCGATCACCAGGAAGTTCGGGCCTTCGTGGAAGCAATCCACGGGGCACACTTCCACGCAATCGGTGTGCTTGCACTTGATGCAGTTTTCGGTGACGACAAAGGGCATGGGCTTGGGGGTGGATCGATTCCTGAACCCGCCAATTCTAGAACAGGTTGCCCCCCGGTGTCGGCGCGGGCCTGAAAAGGGGGATCTGCCGGGCTCGAGGGCACGGCCCATTGGCGATGGGGCGGCGCCTGTGCGAGGCTGCGCGCTGCTGGCTGCTGTGGCAGCCGGACTGTCCTCCCTCCTGGAATGCCCATGTCCCCAGCTCAGCCTGCCGCCGCCGATGGTGGAGAGAACACCGCGTTCATCGTCCTGATCAGCTGCGTGGCCACCTTGGGAGGCTTCCTGTTCGGATTCGACAGTGGCGTAATCAACGGCACGGTTGATGGCCTGCGGCAGGCCTTCAACTCCAGCGAGGCGGCCCTGGGCTTCGAGGTTGCCTCGATGCTGCTGGGCTGCGCGATCGGCGCGTTTCTCGCCGGCTGGCTGGGCGACCGCCTGGGCCGACGCGGCGTGCTGATCGTGGCGGCGGTGCTGTTCCTGCTGTCGGCGCTGGGTGCGGGCGCCGCGCACGCCTCCTGGCTGTTCGTGACCGCTCGCGTGCTGGGCGGCTTCGCCGTCGGTGCGGCCAGCGTGATGTCGCCGGCCTACATCGCCGAGGTCGCTTCCGCACGCTACCGGGGCCGCCTGGCGACGGTGCAGCAGATGGCGATCATCTGCGGCCTGTTCGCCGCTTTCCTCAGCAACTACCTGCTGGCCCGTGCGGCAGGCACCTCCACCGAGCTCCTGTGGTTCGGGCAGGAGGCCTGGCGCTGGATGTTCTGGATGCAGGCGCTGCCGTCGGCGCTGTTCCTGTTGCTGCTGCTGGTGATTCCGGAAAGCCCGCGCTTCCTGGTGGTGAAGGGGCGCCAGGCGCAGGCCAGGGCGGTTCTGTCGCGGCTGTACGGCGACGCCGCGGCGGCCGCCAAACAGGCGGAGATCGAGGCCAGCCTGGACCAGGACCAGCACAAGCCGCGCTTCGGCGACCTGCTGGACAAGGGCACCGGCAGGCTTCGCCCGATCATCTGGGTGGGCATCGGCCTGGCGATGTTCCAGCAGCTGGTCGGCATCAACGTGGTGTTCTACTACGGCGCGGTCCTGTGGCAGGCCGTCGGCTTCTCGGAAAGCGATGCGCTGCTGATCAACGTTCTTTCCGGTGCGCTGAGCATCGGCGCCTGCCTGTTGACGGTGATGCTGATCGATCGGATCGGGCGCAAGCCGCTGTTGTGGGTCGGTTCGGTCGGCATGTCGGTTGCCCTGGTGCTGATGGTGGTGGCATTCGCCAGCGGCAGCCTGGTCGAAGGGCGCCTGCACCTGTCCGATGGCATGGGCCGGCTGGCGCTGGTGGCGGCCAACGTCTATGTGGTGTTCTTCAACATGTCCTGGGGCCCGGTGATGTGGGTCATGCTGGGCGAGATGTTCCCGAACCAGATCCGCGGCCCGGCGCTCGCGGTGGCCGGTGCGGCGCAGTGGACGTCGAACTTCGCCATCACCGTGACCTTCCCGCTGCTGCTGGCGGGTATCGGCCTGGCCGGTGCCTATGGCATCTACACGGTTGCAGCGATCCTCTCGATCTTCTTCGTCGTCCGCTACGTCCGCGAGACCAAGGGCAAGGAGCTGGAGCAGATGGAAGGCTGATGGCGCCGCCCTGGTTTCCAGCGCCTTCCTGTTCCGTGGCGGCGGCAGGCCAGCCGCTCCAGGACAGGCAGGGGCGGCTCGCCCCCGAGGCGACCCGCTCGACGCAACAGGCAAACCCCGGGAAACAGAAAAGCCCGCACGAGGCGGGCTTTTTCGGTTCCTGCTGTGGCGACTGGCGCTCCCTAGGGGACTCGAACCCCTGTTTTAGCCTTGAGAGGGCCACGTCCTAACCACTAGACGAAGGGAGCGTATATGTGTCGCTGCCGAGGCAGGAGCGCTAGTATATGCACCTCGATGCCATTGGGCAATCCCGAAACTTCAACCGGAAGCGCCAACATCATTTCTCCTGCTCCATCACCGTTCAGCCTGCGCGTCATCCCGCGCGACCAGCACACCATTTCCCGCAAGGACATCAGCCCGAACGCCCTGCGCGTGCTTTATCGCCTGCGCGATGCCGGCTTCGGCGCCTACCTTGTCGGCGGCGCGGTGCGCGACCTGCTGGTCAATGGCCAACCCAAGGATTTCGACGTGGCCACCGATGCCACGCCCGAACAGGTCAAACAGCTGTTCCGCAACTGCCGCCTGATCGGCCGCCGATTCCGCCTGGCCCATGTGGTGTTCGGCCGCGAGATCATCGAAGTCGCCACCTTCCGCGCCAACGTCGATGACGGCAGCGGCGACCGCGAAATGGAAAACGGCATGCTCGTGCGCGACAACGTGTACGGCAGCATCGAAGACGACGCGGTGCGCCGCGACTTCACCTGCAATGCCCTGTACTACGCGATCGAGGATTTCTCGGTGCGCGACTACGTCGGCGGTTTCGAAGACGTCCAGGCGCGCCTGATGAAGCTGATCGGCGACCCCGAACAGCGCTATCGCGAGGACCCGGTGCGCATGCTGCGCGCGGTGCGCCTGGCGGCCAAGCTCGGCTTCCAGATCGAAGAGGGCACCGCCGCGCCGATCCCGCACCTGGCAGGCCTGCTGAACGAAGCCGCGCCCGCGCGGCTGTTCGAGGAAGTGCTGAAGCTGTTCCTGTCCGGCCACGGTGTTGCCAGTTTCGAAGGCCTGGAGCGCTACGGCCTGCTCGACGTCCTGTTCCCTGAAAGTGGCAGGGCGCTGAAGGCGAACCGCACCGGTGCACTGCGCCGCATGCTGGTCGAGGGCCTGGCCAATACCGATGCACGCGTTGCCAACGATGAGCCTGTCTCGCCCGCGTTCCTGTTCGCGCTGCTGCTGTGGCCGGCGTTCTGCCGGGCGCAGGCCACCCTGCTCAAGCAGGGCGTGGCGCCGGAAGAAGCGCAGCGTCGTGCTGCCGACCGCGTGACGGTGCAGCAGCTGAGCACCATCGCGCTGCCGCGCCGTTTCTCGCTGCCGATGCAGGAGATCTGGCTGTTGCAGTCGCGTTTCGGCTCGCGCCAGCGCAAGCGCGTGTTCCGCACGCTCACCCACCCGCGCTTCCGTGCAGCGTTCGATTTCCTGACGCTGCGCCAGGTCGCGTCGGCCGAACACGAGGCAGATGTGGCGTTCTGGCGTGAGGCGCAGGTGCAACCGGGCCGCGAGCTGGAATCCGCGCTGGATGCGATGCATGCCGAACCGGGCGACGAGGAAGAGGGCGCACCGCGCAAGCGCCGGCGCCGCCGTCGGCGCTCCGGTGCCACGGCCGGCAGCGCTGGCGAGTAAGCCATGACGCTGGCCTGGATCGGCCTGGGCGCCAATCTTGGCGACGCGGCCGCGACCGTCCGTGCGGCGATTGCCGCACTGGACGCGCTTCCTGACACGCGGCGCTGCCAGGCGTCGCGCCTGTATGCCACGCCGGCCTGGGGCAACGAGGATCAGCCGCCGTTCGTCAACGCGGTGGCGTCGGTGGAAACGCGCCTGCCGGCCTCCGGATTGCTGCGGGCGATGCTGGAGCTGGAGCGGCATTTCGGTCGCGTGCGCGATCCAGCCGTGCACTGGGGACCGCGGGCACTGGATCTGGACCTGCTGCTGTATGGCGCGCAGGTACTGGATGAACCGGGTCTGCAGGTGCCGCATCCCTACCTGCACGAGCGTGCCTTCGTGTTGGTGCCGCTGGCCGAGATCGCGCCGGATCTGGCCATTCCCGGCCATGGTCGCGTGCGGGATGCAGTGATGCGGGTGGATGCCTGCGGGATTGCGCCGATAGGGTGATAATGCCCGGGTTATCTCCCCCGGTTATCAGCACATGAGCACCCACGCAGACAGCAAGCCCTGGACCGTTCCCGCCTTGGCCGAGGCCAAGCGGAATGGCCAGAAGCTGGTCATGTTGACCGCCTACGACGCTGGCTTCGCCCGCACCTTCGACGCCAACGGCGTCGACCTGATCCTGATCGGTGATTCGCTGGGCATGGTCGTGCAGGGGCACGATTCCACCCTGCCGGTGACCGTGGCCGACATGGTCTATCACACCCGCGCCGTGGCCCGCGTGCTGCAGCGCGCGCTGCTGGTTGCCGATCTGCCGTTCGGTGCCGATGCAACCCCGGAACGCGCCCTCGATGCGTCGCTGCAGCTGCTGCAGGCAGGCGCGGAGATGGTCAAGATCGAGGGGGCCGGCTTCAAGGTCGATATCGTCCGTTACCTGGTCGAACGCGAGATTCCGGTCTGCTCGCATCTGGGCCTGACCCCGCAGTCGGTGCTGCGCCTGGGCGGGTTCAAGATCCAGGGCCGTGGCGATGCGGCCCGGCAGCTGGTGGAGGACGCCAGGGCCGTGACCGACGCGGGCGCCAGCATCATCGTGCTGGAATGCGTGCCGACCCCGGTCGCGGCCGAGGTCACCGCTGCAGTGCCGGTGCCCACCATCGGCATCGGTGCCGGTCCGCAGTGCGATGGCCAGGTGCTGGTCCTGCATGACTTCCTGGGCCTGGACAGCGGCCATCGCCGACCGAAATTCGTCAAGGATTTCCTTGCCGAAGGGGGCTCGGTGGCTGGAGCCACCCGCGCATACGCCGACGCCGTGCGTGACGGCAGCTTCCCCGACGAACAGCACGCTTACGCCCAATGATCCAGACCTTCAATGAGCTCGGCGCGTTGCGCGGGCAGATCGCCCAGTGGAAGCGCGAAGGCCTGCGCGTCGCGCTGGTGCCGACCATGGGCAACCTGCACGGTGGCCATCACGCGCTGGTGAGCCTGGCCCGCCAGTACGCCGACAGGGTGGTGGCCAGCATCTTCGTCAATCCGACCCAGTTCGGGCCCAACGAGGATTTCAGCCGGTATCCGCGCACGCCCGAGGCCGATGTCGCGGGGCTGGAGCAGGTCGGCTGCGATGCGGTGTGGCTGCCGAGCGTCGAGGCGATGTATCCGCTGGGCGTGGACAAGACCACGCGCATGCACGCGCCCGGCATCAGCGAGGCGCTGGAAGGTGCCAGCCGTCCGGGCCATTTCGACGGCGTCTGCACGGTGGTCGCCCGCCTGTTCCTGCAGGTGCAGCCGGACGTGGCTGTGTTCGGCCGCAAGGACTACCAGCAACTGGCGGTGATCCGCCAGATGGTGGCCGAGCTGTCGTTCCCGGTCCAGATCGTCGGTGCGGAGATCGTCCGTGATGACGATGGGCTGGCCAAGAGTTCGCGCAACCAGTATCTGAGCCCGGAACAGCGCCCCGTCGCGACGACCCTTCATCGGACCCTGCTGGCCATGCGCGAAGGCTATGTGGCTGGCCAGCCGCGCGAGCGCATCGAGGCCGATGCCACCGCCGCGCTGCAGGCGGCTGGTTTCCAGGTCGACTACGCCGTGCTGCGCACGCCCGAGCTGGCCGAGCCGGCATTCGAGGGTGGCGGCCGGGTGGCGCTGATCGCCGCGCGGCTGGGCACGACCCGGCTGATCGACAACCTGGAGTTCTGAGTTCCGCTGTGATGGCGCCGCCGGGCATGGCCCGGCGCTACCTGAACGGTTTGCCGGTCGTGATGCCCCGCGTTGCGCGGGTGCTAGAATCCACGCTTTCCTCTGCGTTGTACCGTGCCATGCACCTGTCCCTGCTCAAGACCAAGATCCACCGCGCCACCGTCACCCACTCCGAGCTGAACTACGAAGGCTCGATCGCCATCGATGACAACCTGCTGGCTGCCACCGGTATCCGCGAGTTCGAGCAGGTCCACATCTGGGACGTGACCAACGGTGCGCGCTTCTCGACCTATGCGATCCGCGCCGAAGCCGGCAGCGGCATCGTCTCGCTCAATGGTGGCGCCGCGCGCCACGTGCAGGTTGGCGACATCATCATCATCGCCGCCTTCGCCAGCATGACCGAGCAGGAAGCGGACAGCTTCAAGCCGAAGCTGGTGTACGTGGATGGCAGCAACCAGATCACCCACACCAACGACACGATCCCGACCCAGGCCGCATGACAACGAACAACGGATTCGACTCGCTGCATTCCCACGCCCAGCGCCTGAAAGGCGCAAGCATCCCCAGCCTGCTCGCCGCCGAACCTGGCCGTGTGCAGGAGCTGGCGCTGCGGGTCGGTCCGTTGTACGTGAACTTTGCCCGGCAGAAGTACGACGCCGCGGCGCTGCAGGCGCTGCTGGCGCTGGCAGCAGAACGCGATGTCGGGGGCGCCATCAACCGCCTGATGCGCGGCGAGCAGGTCAACCTGACCGAAGGACGCGCGGCGCTGCACACGGCGCTGCGTGGTGACGTGGTCGACGCGCCGGTGGCCGCCGATGCCCATGCCACTGCACGCGAAATCCGTCAGCGCATGGGAGTCCTCGTGCGTGCGCTGGAAGACAGCGGCGTGACCGACGTGGTGAGCGTCGGCATCGGGGGATCCGATCTTGGCCCGCGGCTGGTCGCCGATGCGTTGCGCCCGGTCAGCGGCGCGCGCCTGCGCGTGCATTTCGTATCGAACGTGGACGGCGCGGCCATGCAGCGCACGCTGGCCACGCTTGACCCGGCGCGCACCGCCGGCATCCTGATCTCCAAGACCTTCGGCACCCAGGAAACCCTGCTCAACGGCCAGATCCTGCACGACTGGCTGGGTGGCAGTGAGCGCCTGTATGCCGTCAGCGCCAATCCCGAGCGCGCAGCGAAGGCCTTCGCCATCGGCGCAGAGCGCGTGCTGCCGATGTGGGACTGGGTCGGTGGCCGTTACTCGCTGTGGTCGGCGGTCGGCTTCCCGATTGCGCTGGCGATCGGCTTTGAGCGTTTCGAACAGCTGCTGGAGGGTGCGGCGCAGATGGACGCGCACGCACTGGATGCACCGCTGGAGCGCAATCTGCCGGTGCTGCATGGCCTGACCGACATCTGGAACCGCAACCTGCTGGGCTGCGCCACCCATGCGGTGATGACCTACGACCAGCGCCTGGCGTTGCTGCCGGCCTACCTGCAGCAGCTGGTGATGGAAAGCCTGGGCAAGCGCGTGCAGCGTGATGGCCAGCCGGTGACCACCGATACCGTGCCGGTGTGGTGGGGCGGTGCGGGCACCGATGTGCAGCACAGCTTCTTCCAGGCGCTGCACCAGGGCACCAGCATCGTCCCGGCTGACTTCATCGGCTGTGTGCACAACGACGATCCCTATACCGTCAATCATCAGGCGCTGCTGGCCAACCTGCTGGCGCAGACCGAAGCGCTGGCCAACGGTCAGGGCAGCGACGATCCGCACCGCGACTACCCGGGCGGTCGTCCGAGTACGCTGATCCTGCTCGATGCACTGACGCCGCAGGCGCTGGGTGCGCTGATCGCCATGTACGAGCACGCGGTGTACGTGCAGTCGGTGATCTGGAACATCAACGCCTTCGACCAGTTCGGGGTCGAGCTGGGCAAGCAGCTGGCCAACCAGTTGCTGCCGGCATTGCAGGGCGAGGGCGTGGCGATCGCCGACCCGATGACCCGCGAGATCCTGGCGCAGATCCGGTAGCGCCGGGCCATGCCCGGCGGACGCGACCCCGGGCTCAACGGCTCGGATCGCGTTCCGGGCTTGGCCGCTTGGCCAGTTTGCGCTGCAGCGACCGTCGGTGCATGCCGAGCAGGCGGGCGGCAGCGGACACGTTGCCGCCCGTCTCGTGCATCGCCTGCTGGATGTGTTCCCACTGCAGGCGACTGATCGGCGTCATCGCGTCGGGGACTTCCATCTCGCCGTCGTCGGCCGGGCCGTCGTCCTCTTCGCCCAGCGCGCGCAGGATCATCGGTACCGTTGCCGGCTTGGGCAGATAATCGTCTGCGCCCAGCTTGATGGCTTCCACGGCTGTGGCGATGCTGGCATAACCGGTGACCAGCAGGATCCGCATGTCCGCACGCAGGGCACGCAGGGGCTGGATCAGGGCCAGGCCGGAATCACTGCCGAGCTTGAGGTCGATCAGCGCGAAGGCCGGTGGATGCTGGCGGGCCAGCATCAGCGCAGTGGCCGCGTCCTGCGCGGTCTGCGTTTCCAGTCCCTTGCGCGCCAGGCTGCGCTGCAGGGTGCGCAGGTACAGCTCGTCGTCGTCGACCAGCAGGCCCTGGGTGGAGTGGTGCAGGCTCATGGGGTGTCCTCGCGTGGGGCCAGCGGCAGGCGGAAGCCGACGCGACTGCCGGCCCCCTGGGCCGGGCGCATCCACATCTCGCCGTCGAGGCGTTCGATGGTGGCATGGGACAGGGCCAGGCCGACGCCCATGCCCTCGCTCTTGCTGCTGCCGAACAGCGTGCCCGGCAGCACGGCGGCGCGGGCATCGAAGCCGTGGCCGTAGTCGCGGACTTCGCCGATCAGGTCGTCGCCGTCGATGCGCAGGCTCAGGTCCACGCGCGGGCGCCCGGCCTGCTCTCCGGCATCGGCCGCGTTGTTGAGCAGGACCATCAGCAGGTGGCCCACGCCGGGGTCCAGCGGCAGCCGCAGCGGCGCATCGTCGTTGCGGTGCAGGTCGATGGTCGGCCGCACCAGCCGCCATTGTTCCAGCACCTGCTGGGCGCTGGAGCGGCTGCGTCCGGGCATGTCGGCCGATGCCGGCGCGGCCAGTGCCAGCACCCGTTCGCGGCACTGCACGAGCAGTTCGCGCAGGGTTTCCATGTCCTCGCGTACTTCCGGCTCCTCGCTGCGCTCGGCAACGTCGTCGGCCAGCAGGGTCATGGTCGCCAGCGGCGTGTTCAGTTCATGCGCCACCGAGGCGGCGTGGGTGGCCAGGGCGACAATGCCCTCGTTGCGGGCGAAGCGTTCACGCAGTGCCGAGAGCTCCAGTTCCCGTTGCCGCAGGGCCAGGGCCAGGCGCGTGGAGAACGTCAGCACGACAGTGGCGGAGATCAGGAAATTGGCGACCACGCCCCAGCGGTTCAGGTCCTGCGCACGGAAGTAGCCGTCCGGCAGCGGCTGGCCGAACAGTCCGCTGGCGGCGTAGCCGAGCAGGCAGGCCAGGGCCACCGCCAACGCCCAGCGCAGGGGCAGGGCGAAGGCGGCCAACGCAATCAGGATCAGGAACAGGGAGCTGAACGGATTGGCCATGCCGCCGCTCCAGCTGATCATCCAGGTCAGGATGATCACGTCCACCAGGATGTGGCCGAAGGCTGTCAGTGGCGCGGTATCGGCCCCTTCCGGCCGCAGCTGGGTGTAGACATTGAACAGCGCGAGCACGGCGACGCCGGCCCACAGCGGCAGTGGCGGCAGCGGCAGGCCCAGCACCCAGGTGGCGACCAGGATGGTGGCGGCCTGGCCGGCCACGGCCAGCCATCGCAGGCTGCACAGGGTGCGGAGAAACGGGGCGTCGGGACCAGTCATTCGCGCCCATCGTATGCGTTCGCGGGCGGGTGTGCCTGCGACAATCGGCCGCAGCCGTGCCGGCGGCTGAATGCGAGTCACCCGGAAACCGGAGGCGGGCGCTAGAATGCCCGCATGCACGACGCCGTTACCCGCCCGACCCCGCCTTCCGAGCCCACCGCCTGGTCCCGTCGCCAGACCCACGCCGTCCAGATCGGCGGAGTCACCGTCGGCGGCGGCAGGCCGGTGGTGGTGCAGTCGATGACGAATACCGACACCTCCGACGTGGCCTCCAGCGTGAAGCAGGTCGCCGAGCTCTGGCGCGCCGGTTCGGAAATGGTGCGCTTGACCGTCAACACCGTCGAGGCCGCGGCCGCGATCCCGCGCATCGTCGACAAGCTGGCGATGATGGGCATCGACGTGCCACTGATCGGTGATTTCCACTACAACGGCCATCAGTTGCTGACCGCCGAACCGGCGTGTGCCGAAGCACTGGCCAAGTACCGCATCAATCCGGGCAATGTGGGCTTCGGCAAGAAGAAGGACCTGCAGTTCGCGCAGTTGATCGAGTTCGCCATCCGCTACAACAAGCCGGTGCGCATCGGCGCCAACTGGGGCTCGCTGGACCAGGCGCTGGCGGCCAGGCTGATGGATGAGAACAACGAGCGCGAGCAGCCCTGGGACGCCGGACGTGTCCTGCGCGAGGCACTGATCCGGTCAGCGCTGGATTCGGCCGAACAGGCCGTGGAGCTGGGCCTGCCGCGCGACCGCATCGTGCTGTCGGCCAAGGTCAGTGGCGTGCAGGAGCTGATCGCGGTCTACCGTGACCTGGCACAGCGTTCGGAGTTCGCGCTGCATCTGGGCCTGACCGAAGCCGGCATCGGCAGCAAGGGCATCGTTGCGTCGGCAGCGGCGCTGAGCGTGCTGCTGCAGGAAGGTATCGGCGACACCATCCGCATCTCGCTGACGCCCGAGCCGGGCCAGTCGCGGACGCAGGAAGTGATCGTCGCGCAGGAGCTGCTGCAGACCACCGGCCAGCGCGCGTTCACGCCGCTGGTGACAGCCTGCCCGGGATGCGGCCGCACCACCTCCGAGTTCTTCCAGGAGCTGGCCAAGGTGGTGCAGAACCACGTGCGCGAGAAGATGCCGCTGTGGAAAGTGCAGCACCCGGGGGCGGAAAACATGACCCTGGCGGTGATGGGCTGCGTGGTCAACGGCCCGGGAGAATCGCGGCACGCCAACATCGGCATCTCGCTGCCGGGAACCGGGGAGGCGCCGTCGGCGCCGGTGTTCGTCGATGGCGAGAAGAAGGTGACCCTGCGTGGCGAGAACATCGCCCAGGAATTCGTCGCCCTGATCGACGACTACGTCGAACGAACCTATGTCCGAAGCGCAGGATAAGCCCGCGATCCTTGCCGCGCCGGAGCCGGCCTCCGGCTTCCGTCACTGGATGGCGCGCAATGCGTGGCGCCTGGTCCTGCTGTTCGCCGGCGTGCTGTTGCCGCTGGCCGGCTTCGTCGCGCTGGCCGACGAGGTGCATGAGTTTGAATCGTTCCATTTCGACGCGCCGCTGCTGTGGCAGATGCACGGCCTGCATTCGCCGTGGCTGGACCGGTTCTTCGTGCTGCTGTCCCGGCTGGGTTACGAGTGGTTCCTGATTCCCGCCGATGTGCTGATCGTCGCGGCACTGCTGGGCTACCGCCGCTGGCGCGAGGCCACCTTCGTGGCCGTCAGTTTCCTCGGATCGGCACTGTTGAACATGGGCAGCAAGCGGTTCTTCCAGCGGGACCGCCCCAGCCTGTGGGAGTCCATCGCACCGGAATCGACGTTCAGTTTCCCCAGCGGCCACGCCATGGGGTCGATGACCCTGGCGGCAACCCTGGTACTTCTGGCCTGGAATACCCGCTGGCGCTGGCCGGTGCTGGTGCTGGCCCCTGCGTTCAGCTTGCTGGTCAGCGTGTCCCGGGTCTATCTCGGGGTCCATTACCCGTCGGATATCCTGGCCGGATGGTGTGCAGCACTGGTTTGGGTGGTAGGGTGCTACCTGGTCATGTTCAGTCGTCGGCATCCCTGGCGACGCCGCGATTCGCCGCCATCGACGGCCAGCGAAGCATCAACACAGGGGGAGTGACGTGGATGGCTCTTCGCGGGCGTCTACGTGATAGATGAGCTGTTTCGTTGCAGTGGGTTCTGCAAGACAGGGGGTAAGCACAATGCGTGAGACTGTGATCAACCCGGCACTCTTGCCCGGTATGCACTTCGACCGCGCTTGCGAGGGTTCGGCACCCTGCCTAGCTTGACCCGCAATGGCCGCATTCGAAGAGGTACGTGAATGACGATTCGAGTCTACCTGGTGGACGACCACGCACTGGTCCGCACCGGGATGAAGATGATCCTGTCGGGTGAGACCGACATCGAGGTGGTGGGCGAGGCCGAGACCGGCGAGGACGCGCTGCGCGAGATCCGCCAGCTGCAGCCGGACGTGGTGCTGTGCGACCTGCACCTGCCGGGTGTCAGCGGCATGGAAGTGACCGAGCGCATCGTGCGCGGCCATCGCAGCACGCGCGTGGTGATCGTGTCCGTCCTGGAGGATGGCCCGCTGCCGAAGCGGCTGCTGGAAGCCGGCGCGGCCGGGTACATCGGCAAGGGCTGCGACGCCCAGGAACTGCTGCGCGCGGTGCGCGACGTGGCAGGCGGGCGCCGCTACCTGGGCACCAGCATCGCGCAGAATCTGGCGCTGTCGACGGTGGAGGGGAATGGTTCGCCGTTCGACACCCTGTCTCCGCGCGAGCTGGAAGTGGCGCTGCTGCTGACCCAGGGATTGCGCCAGGAAGACATCGCGCGCCGCCTCAGCCTCAGCGCCAAGACCGTCAACACGCACAAGGCACGCCTGTTCGAGAAGATGGGTATCCATGACAACATCGCGCTGGCGCGCATGGCCAGCCAGTACGGGCTGGTGGATCCGGCACGGCCGCTGTGAGGGTTTCAGCCAACGGCTGAGGTGCGTCGCGCGCCCGGAATCTGTCTTCCAGTTCCGGCCCGCGGTCGCGGGGCCAAGCGTCGGCCCCGCGCTCACCCATCGGGCGCTCAGGTGCCGCGCACGCGCTTGACGATGGCCGCCGCCTGCATGGCGCTGGCGCGCACCTTGTCCCAGTCGCCGTCCGCAATCCAGTTGCCGGGCACCATCCATGAGCCACCGATGCAGACCACGTTCTTCTGCTCGAGGTACTCGGCGGCGGTGTTTTCCGTGATGCCGCCGGTCGGGCACAGCTTCAGATCGGCAATTGGACCGGCCACGCCCTTGATCATCGCCAGGCCGCCGACCGCCGTGGCCGGGAACAGCTTGCACACCCGGAATCCGCGCGCATGCAGCGACAGCAGCTCGGTCGGCGTCGCCGCACCGGGCACCACCGGCAGCGGCGCAGCGGCCAGCGCATCGGCCAGCGCGGGCGGCGTACCCGGGGTCACCAGGAAGTCCGCGCCGGCATCAATCGACTGCTGCATCTGCTCAACGGTCAGCACTGTACCGGCACCCACCACCACGTCCGGCAGTTCGCGCTTGAGCATGGCCAGCGCCTCCATCGCCACCGGCGTGCGCAACGTCAGCTCGATCGCCGGCAGACCGCCTTCCAGCAGCGCCGCACTCACCGCGCGGGCCTGGTCCAGCGTATGAATCGTCACCACCGGCAGGATGCCCGCCGCATGCAACAGCTCCGCCGCCTTCAGCTGATGTTGTTCGATACCCATAGCTCTACTTCTGCCTTTGCTTCCGAATTTGATTTTCAGTGATCACTTCGCGGCGTTGATGCGCCCGAAAGTGTGACGCCGCCACCAGCACACTCACCGCCGCAACACACCCGCAGCGCTGTTCAACCCTTAGGCGTCCTTCGCCTCATGCGGCGCTGCCGCAGCCGCCGCATCGTGTCCCAGTTCGTACTCGGCGTCGTAATCCCACGGCCCGCCATCGGCCGCTGCCGGCCCGCACGAAATCGAAATGGCCCCCTGATCGGCCGGCCCGACCACACGACGGTTGATCGCGAACAGGTTGCGGCCCAGATCATTGGCCGCGGGTGCGGTGTTCGGAGCCTGCGTGCGTGCTGCCCATTCGGCAGCGTCCACCAGGACCTCCAGCGTGCCTGCCTCGCCGTCCAGGCGGATGATGTCGCCTTCGCGGACTTTCGCCAGCGGACCCCCACGCGCGGCTTCCGGCGTGACATGGATCGCTGCCGGGATCTTGCCCGACGCCCCGGACAACCGGCCATCGGTGACCAGCGCAACGCGTCGGCCCTGGTTCTGCAGAAGGCCCAGCAGCGGCGCCAGCGAATGCAGCTCCGGCATGCCGTTCGCGCGCGGGCCCTGGTAGCGCACCACCGCCACGAAATCCTGGGGAAGCAGCCCGGCAGCATGCAGCTTGTTGAGCACCTGGGGCGCATCAACGACAACGGCCGGTGCTTCGATCGAACGGTATTGCGGCTTCACCGCCGACAGTTTGATCAACGACCGGCCCAGGTTGCCGCGCAGCAGGCGCAGGCCACCCTGGCTCTCGAACGGAGCGTCGACGCCGCGCACCACCTCCTCGTCGGCACTGCGCTCCAGCCCGGGCAGATAGACCAGGGTGCCGTCACGCAGCTGCGGTTCGCGGGCGTAATCGGCCATGCCGCCGCGCGCCACACTGACCAGGTCGCCGTGCATCAGCCCGGCCCTGATCAGTTCGCCGAACACGAAAGCCGGGCCGCCGGCCGCCGCGAAGCGGTTCACGTCGGCTTCGCCGTTCGGATAGACGCGGGCCAGCAGGGGAATCAGCTGCGACAGCTCGTCGAAGTCGTCCCAGGTCAGCACGATGCCGGCGGCACGTGCGACCGCGATCCAGTGGATGGTGTGGTTGGTCGAGCCGCCGGTGGCCATCAGGGCGATGACGGCGTTGATGATCGCGCGCTCGTCGATGATCCGGCCGAGCGGACGGAAATCCTCGCCCAGCGCGGTGATCTCCAGCGCACGCTCGGTGGCCTCGCGGGTGAGCGCATCGCGCAGCGCAGTGCCCGGGTTGACGAAGGATGCGCCTGGCAGCTGCACGCCCATCGCTTCCAGCAGTACCTGGTTGGAGTTGGCGGTACCGTAGAAGGTGCAGGTGCCTGCGCCATGGTAGGAGGCCGACTCGGCCTCCAGCAGTTCTTCGCGGGTGGCTTCGCCGGCCGCATAGCGTTCGCGCACCTCGGCCTTCTGCTTGTTCGGAATGCCCGGCGTCATCGGGCCGGCCGGAATGAACACCGCCGGCAGGTGGCCGAACGCGAGCGCGCCGATCAGCAGGCCGGGCACGATCTTGTCGCACACGCCAAGGTAGACCGTGGTATCGAACATGTCATGGCTGAGGCCGATCGCGGTGGCCTGCGCGATCACATCGCGCGAGAACAGCGACAGTTCCATGCCGCCGCGGCCCTGGGTGACGCCGTCGCACATCGCCGGCACACCGCCGGCCACCTGCGCGGTGGCGCCCAGTTCACGGGCGATCCCGCGGATCTGCTCCGGATAGGTCTCGAACGGCTGGTGGGCCGACAACATGTCGTTATAGGCGGTGATGATGCCCAGGTTCGGCGTCACCCCGCCGCGCAGGCGGCTCTTGTCGGTGCCGCCGCAGGCAGCGAAACCATGGGCGAGATTGCCGCAGCTCAGGCGGCTGCGGAAGGGGCCTTCGCGCAGGGCGGCGTCGACAGCGGCCAGGTAGGCCGCGCGCGAGGCAGCGCTGCGACGGATGACGCGGTCGGTGATGGCTTGCAGTTGCGGATGGAGGCTCATTGGCTACCGGCGTTCGAGGTGGCGAGAGGTGGGCGGCGGCGATATGCCGCCACCGACATCAATCTGCCCAGTGGACGCGCAGGCGCGCGCCTTCCAGGTGGATTGCGTTGAGGATCGGGTACTGCTGGGCATTGTTGCTGTCCAGCGCCTGCCGCAGCACCTGCAGCTTCTGCTTGCCGCGCAGCAGCAGCAGGCGCTGGCGGCACTGGCGCAGGCCGTGCGGGGTCAGCGTGATCCGCAGCGGCCACTGGTTGGCGCCCGGGCAGCCGGTCGCATCCAGTGCGGCATAGGGCAGGGGGCTTTCCAGCGCGCGGGCCAGGTCCTTCGAGCCGGGGAACAACGAGGCCGTGTGGCCATCATTGCCCATGCCGAGCGCGACCAGGCTGGGCGGCTGGCTGTGCTGTGCCTGCAGATTGGCGGTGTACACGCATTCCGGAAGCGGCTTGCCGATGCGCACCAGCGGGTCGAAATGTGCACCTTCGGCGCGCTTGAGCAGGTGCTCGCGTACCAGCCAGGCATTGCTGTCGCGATCCTGCGGCGACAGCCAGCGCTCATCGGCCAGGCTCACTTCCACGCGGTCCCAGTGCACTTCCATTTCTGCCAGCGCCTGGTACACCGGCGCCGGCGTGGTGCCACCGGACAGCAGGATGCGTGCGCGGCCGACTTCGTTGATGTCACGGTTGATGGTCTGTGCCATTTCGGTGGCCACCGCTTCGATCCAGCCATCGGCATCGCCGTGACTGACAAAATCGATGCGGTCGTCCTGGAAGACAGGGCTCATGCGGCAACTCCCGGAGCGTCACGTTCGGCATCGGCTGCATAGGCGGCAGCGCCCAGCAGGCCGGGGCAGGGGTGCATGATCGCCAGCGAAGGCACCCGCGCCATGATCGAGGAAAACCGGCCCTTGTGCTCGAAGCGCTGGCGGAAGCCGGAGTGCTGCAGCGAATCCAGCATTTTGGGCACCAGGCCGCCGGTCAGGAACACGCCATCCCAGGCACCCTGGATCAGCACCAGGTCGCCGGCGATGGCGCCGAACACTGCGCAGAACACATCCACGGTGCGCATCGCCTGCGGATCGCCGAGCGCGGCACGGGCGGTGACGTCGGCCGGCTGCAGATGGCCCGGGTCGACACCGGCCATCTCACAGACCGCACGATGGATGTTGACCAGGCCGGGACCGCAGATGAGACGCTCGTTGGACACGCGGCCGAACTGCTCGGACAGGATCTCCAGGATCCGCACTTCTTCCGGCGTGCCCGGCGGGAAGCTGACGTGACCGCCTTCGGTTTCCAGCGGGTAGCTGCGGCCGTGGCGCACCACCAGGCCACCGACGCCGAGGCCCGTGCCAGGGCCGATCACTCCGTAGTTGCGTGGCTGGCCCGGTGCGGCCGGCGTCCAGTGCGCACCGCCGATCTGCACCACATCCTGCGGTTGCAGCAGGGCGACGGCCATCGCCTGTGCGGCGAAGTCGTTGATCAGGTGCAGCTCGTCGAAGCCGAGCATCGCTGCGGTGCGGCTGCGCGAGATCACCCACGGATGGTTGGTGATGCGTGCCTCGTCGCCATCGACGCGGCCGGCCACCGCAAACACGCCGCGGCGCGCGCTGGCCCCGGCCTGCTCAAGGTAGTGGCGGGCGGCATCGCCCAGCGACGGGAACTCGGCGACTGCGAACTCGCGGATGCTGTCCTTCTGCAGGGGCGCATCCAGCGAAGTGTCGGCCAGTGCGAAGCGGGCATTGGTGCCGCCGATGTCGGCGACCAGAACCGGCTGCGAGCTGCCACTCATGCCGAGGCTCCGGTGTCCGGCGCATCCACGCCCTGAGGCAGGAAGCCGGTGGCATCGGCCGGACCCCACTGGCCTGCAGGGTAAGGCTGGAGCGGCAGGCCGGCTGCCTTCCAGGCATCGGCGACGCTGTCGATCCACGCCCAGGCGGCGCGCACTTCGTCGTCGCGCACGAACAGCGCATGGTTGCCGTTGAAGGCGTCCAGGAAAAGGCGCTCGTAAGCGATGCGGCGGTGCAGTCCCGTCGGCACCGACAGCTCCAGTTCCAGCGGATGCAGTTCCAGCGCGCCCCATTCCGGACCGGCCAGGCTGCTCATCAGGCCCAGCTCGATGTTTTCCTGCGGCTGCAGCTGGAACACCAGGCGATTGGGTGCGGCCTGCGCGCGCTGCGGGCGCTCGAACAGCCAATGGGTGACCGGCTTGAGGGTCACCACCACGCGGGTGGTGCGCTCGGGCAGGCGCTTGCCGGTGACCAGATGGAAGGGAACGCCGGACCAGCGCCAGTTGTCGATGTGCGCGGTGACGCCGGCGAAGGTTTCCACGTCGCTGCCTTCCGGCGGCTGATAGGCCTGTGCCGGCTGGCCGTTGATGGTGCCGGCGGTATAGCGGCCGCGCACGCTGTCGCGGGCGGCATGCTGGGCGTCGAGGGGGCGCAGGGCGCGCAGCACCTTGACCTTCTCGTCGCGGATGCGGTCGGCTTCGAGCGAAGCCGGCGGTTCCATCGCCACCAGGCACAGCAGCTGCAGGATATGGCTCTGCACCATGTCACGCAGGGCGCCGGAGCGTGCGTAGTACGCGTCGCGGCCGTCCACGCCTTCGCTCTCTGCGACCAGGATGTGCACCGACTCGATGTAGTTGCGGTTCCACACCGCCTCCAGCAGGGTGTTGCCGAAGCGCAGGGCGATCAGGTTCTGCACCGCAGCCTTGCCCAGATAGTGATCCAGGCGGAACACGCGGTCTTCGTCGATCCACTGGCCGATGGTGCTGATGATCTCTTCGGCACTTTCGCTGTCGCTGCCGATCGGTTTCTCCAGCATCAGCCGGGCCGGTGCGGCGAGGGCGCCCCCCTTGGCCAGGCCTTCGCAGGTGGAGATGTACAGGCCCGGCGGAATGGCCAGGTAGCTCACGCACCTGCGGTCCACCAGGTCGGAGACGGCGGCGGCGACCGAGTCGACATCGCGCAGGTCCACCGAACGGTAGTCGATGCGGCGCAGCAGCGCGGCGATGTCGTCCTGCGAGGCCATCGGCATGGCCTGCTGCAGGCGCGGGCGCAGGATGTCATGGAAGGCCGCGGTGTCATGGCCGGACAGGGCCAGCGCACGGATGCGGAAATCCTCCGGCAGCAGACCATCGCCAAGCAGGCGCAGCAGCGAAGGGAACAGGTAGCGCTGGGCCAGATCACCTGTGGCACCGAACAGGAAGAGGGTGTCGTGCATCGCTCGAGTTTCAGATCCGGGTGACATCGTTGTCAATCGCTTCATGGCTGGGTTCGGGGGACATCCGCGCAACTGCCTGTCCGAGGTTCGCGGAACGCGATCTGCAGGGGATACCAGCAGGCCGTTCCATGCGAAACCACCGCACCGGCGAACGTTCCATTGTCCGCCGACGCAGGTCGGTGCGCACCGACCATCGGATAGTGCCACGTGAAAACGTTTACATGGCAGAATGGGCAACTGTATTCGATTGCAGTGCTCGCCGTCATGCGGCAGTCGCGCAATCATTGCTGCCATCGGGAGGGCCGAGGCAGTCCCAAAAGACAGCCCGGCGTCGGGCAGACCGGATCAGGTGATATGGCAAAAGTGCAGTTGCAGGGTGTGCGCAAGGTCTACGACAACGGCCAGGTTGCGGTGAAGGACGCCACTTTCGAGGTCGCCGATGGCGAACTGATGGTGCTGGTCGGTCCTTCCGGCTGTGGTAAGTCGACCCTGCTGCGGATGGTGGCAGGCCTGGAGGAGATCAGCGGTGGCACGCTGAGCATCGGTGACCGCGTGGTCAACGATGTGGCACCGAAGGATCGCGACATCGCCATGGTGTTCCAGAGTTATGCGCTTTACCCGCACATGACCGTGGCCGAGAACCTGGCGTTCGGCCTGAAGCTGCGTGGCCACGACAAGGCGACCATCGACAGGCGGATTGCCGAAGCGGCGCAGACGCTTGGCTTGACCGAGATGATGGACAAGCTGCCCAAGGCGATGTCAGGTGGCCAGCGCCAGCGTGTTGCGCTGGGGCGCGCGCTGGTGCGCGAACCTGCGGTGTTCCTGCTCGACGAGCCGCTGTCCAATCTCGATGCCAAGCTGCGCCACAGCGTGCGTACCGAGATCGCGCAGCTGCACCGCAAGCTGGGTACGACCATGATCTATGTCACGCACGACCAGGTCGAAGCGATGACGCTGGGCCAGCGCATCGTGGTGCTCAAGGACGGCATCATCCAGCAGATCGATACGCCGATGGCGCTGTATGACCGCCCGGCCAACCTGTTCGTGGCCGGTTTCCTCGGCAGCCCGGCGATGAACGTGCTGCGCGGGACATTGCAGGGCGATGCGGGCGGCGTGACGGTGGTCGAGGGTGAGTGGCGCGCGCCGCTGGGCCAGGCCACGATCGACCCCGCATGGCTGCAGAAGCCGATCAACGTCGGCGTGCGCCCGGAGCACCTGCAGCCCGCCACGGGCGACGACGCGCATGCGTTCACCGCGCGCATCGAGGGCATCGAGCCGGTCGGCAACGAGATCTTCGTCAACCTCAGCAGCGGCCAGCATGCACTGACCATGCGGGTGGCGCCGCAGGCGCTGCCGGCCGTGGGCGAGGACATCCGCGTGGCGATCCATCCGCAGGGCCTGCACTTCTTCAACGCGGAAACCGGCGAGCGCCTGTAAGACTTGGTGGCGCCGGGCCATGCCCGGCGTCATCGGCAGATCCCCGCCCTGCGTGGATGGGGCGCAGCCTCAGCGCGCCAGGCCATCCAGCAGTGGAATCCGCTGCGCGGGCGCATCGCCGACCTGCAGCGCAGCGTCGCTCGTTTCAAGCGGCAGCACCGCCAGCGCGAGATCGCCGGCCACGCTGGCGATCGTGCCCAGTGCCGCGCCGTCCTGCTGCACGCCGTCACCGGCCTGCGCCGGCGCATGGGTGTGCAGCAGCTGCACCGCGCGCTTGGCCTTGCCGAGGAAGTGGGTGCGGGCGACGATTTCCTGGCCCGGGTAGCAGCCTTTCTTCACGCTGTAGCCGTTCAGACGGTCCAGCCCCAACTGCTGCGGGGTCCACACCTCGCGCTGGCTCTGCTCCAGCCGGGGCAGGCCATACCGCAGGTCAGCCTGGCGCCAGGCCAATGCAAAGGCCACGTCGTCGTCCGGCCCACCGGCCGGGAAGGTGTCAGCGGCACCGATGCGCAGCGCGCGCGGCAGCGCGTCGCTGCCCAGGTCCAGCTCCCAACCGCCTGCATTGGCGGCGATCGCTGCGCCGGTAGCCGCTTCCGGTGCGGTGAACGCGCCGGCCACGGCCAGATCGTCGCGCAGCTGCACCTTGACCTTGCGGCGGAACACGAAACGCTGCAGTTGCGACGCAGTCGCATCCGCGTCGCCATCGGCGAACACCAGCATCACGTGATCCTCAGCCAGCCGGAGCAGCTGGAACACCGCCAGGGTGCGGCCCTTGGCACTCAGCCAGGCGCTCCACTGCCAGTGCTGCTGGGGCAGAGCGACGACATCGCTGCTGAACTGGGCGTGGGCGAAGGCAGCTGCGTCCACGCCCTGCAGGCTCACCAGCTGGTGGCCCGGAAGGCGTGGATATCCGACGAAAGCAGGGGGCAGGTTGTCAGGCACGTGAACGAGGTCTAAAATTTGTGCGTTGCGAGACCGACCATGATAGGCCAAACAACCCCCACTCCCGACGACGAAACTGAAGCCCCGCTGGTCCCTGCGGCACCCGTGCCCGTGGAACAGGAAAAGGCAGAGGAATTCGGCGGCCGCGGCGGACTCGATCCGGTGCGGTATGGCGATTGGGAGAAAAACGGACGCTGCATCGATTTCTGATCAGCATTGAGCCAACGCGGCCGCGTGCCGCCCAGCCGAGACAACGAGCCCAGCGAATGGCGACCAGACAACGCCCACTTTCCCCGCACCTTCAGGTGTATCGCTGGCAGATTCAGATGGCCACCTCGATCCTGCATCGAGCCACTGGCGTCTTTCTGTCTGTTGGTGCCCTCATCATCGCTGCGGGCCTGCTGGCCCTGATGATGGGGCCCGATTCGTGGAACTGCTTCACCGGCCATGCCGGGGCCTGGTATGGCCGCGTGTTCCTGTTCGCGTGGACATGGTCGTTCGCCTATCACCTGTGCAATGGCATCCGCCATGTGGTGCAGGACTTCGCCATCGGCTTCAGCATCCCCGCCTTCATCCGCAGCAGCTGGCTGTCGGTCATCGGCAGCCTGGTGATCACCCTGCTGGTGTGGGCCTACGTGATGTTTGGAGGTGCCGCGTGAGCAAGTTCCGTACTCCGCTGAAGAACGTGCGTGGCCTGGGTTCGGCCAAGACCGGCACCGAGCACTTCGTGCACCAGCGCCTGACCGCCGCCGCCCTGGTGGTGCTGGGGATCTGGTTCCTGGTCTTCGTGCTGGGCCTGCTGGGTTCCGACTACGCGACCGCCACTGCTGCCATCGCCAAGCCGTGGAACGCGGTGCCGCTGATCGGCCTGCTGATCGCCATGTTCTGGCACGCACAGCTCGGCATGCAGGTCGTGCTGGAAGATTACATCCACGAATCGCTGCTGGCCCTGGTGCTGCAGACCGCGGTGAAGTTCGTCGCCGTGCTCGGCATGATCGTCAGTGTGTTCGCGGTGGGCCGCATCGCCCTCGGCGTTGCCTGAGCCCAGGCACCTACACAGGAATCCAGACTAGATGTCCGCTTACAAGATCACCGAACACAAGTACGACATGGTCGTGGTGGGCGCCGGCGGCGCCGGCCTGCGTGCCACGTTCGGCCTGGCCGCCAAGGGCCTGCAGACCGTGTGCCTGACCAAGGTCTTCCCGACCCGTTCGCACACCGTCGCCGCCCAGGGCGGTATCTCCGCCGCGCTCGGCAACATGGGTGAGGACGACTGGCGTTACCACTTCTTCGACACCATCAAGGGGTCGGACTGGCTGGGCGACCAGGACGCCATCGAATACATGTGCCGTGAGGCCATTCCGGCCATCATCGAGCTCGAGCACTACGGCGTGCCGTTCTCGCGTACCGCCGAAGGCAAGATCTACCAGCGCCCGTTCGGTGGCATGACCACCAAGTACGGCGAAGGCCCGGCGGCGCAGCGCACCTGCGCGGCGGCCGACCGTACCGGCCACGCGATGCTGCATACGCTGTACCAGCAGTCGCTGAAGCACGACGCGCGCTTCATGATCGAGTACTTCGCGCTCGACCTGATCTTCGACGACGAAGGCGTCTGCCGCGGCGTGCTGGCCCTGGACATGTCCGACGGCACGCTGCACCTGTTCCGCGCCCAGGGCGTGGTACTGGCCACCGGCGGCTACGGCCGAGCCTATTTCAGCGCAACTTCCGCGCATACCTGCACCGGCGACGGTGGCGGCCTGGCCATGCGTGCCGGCATCGCCATGCAGGACATGGAGTTCGTGCAGTTCCACCCGACCGGCATCTACGGCGCCGGCTGCCTGATCACCGAGGGTGTCCGCGGTGAAGGTGGCATCCTGCGCAACAGCAGCGGCGAGCGCTTCATGGAGCGCTATGCACCGCATTACAAGGATCTGGCATCGCGCGACGTGGTCAGCCGTTCGATGACCATCGAGATCCGCGAAGGCCGCGGTGTCGGCGAGCACAAGGATCACATCCTGCTCGACCTGACCCACCTGGGCCCGGGCGTGATCGATGACAAGCTGCCGGGCATCGCCGAGAGCGCCCGCATCTTCGCCGGCGTCGACGTGCACAAGCAGCCGATCCCGGTCATCCCGACCGTGCACTACAACATGGGTGGCATCCCGACCAACTACCACGGTGAAGTGGTGCGCAAGGTCGGCGACAACCCCGATGCCGTGGTGCCGGGCCTGTACGCCATCGGCGAAGCCGCCTGCGTGTCCGTGCACGGCGCCAACCGCCTGGGCTCCAACTCGCTGCTGGATCTGGTGGTGTTCGGCCGCGCGGTGGCCAACCGCTGTGCCGAGACCATCAAGCCGGGCGCGGCGCACAAGCCGCTGCCGTCCGATGCCTGCGACAAGGCGCTGGGCCTGCTGGACAAGCTGCGCCACGCCAACGGCGACACCCCGACCTCGGTCATCCGCGACCGCATGCAGCGCACCATGCAGGCCGACGCGGCCGTCTTCCGCACCAGCCAGACGCTGAAGGAAGGCTGCGAGAAGATGGACAAGATCTTCGATTCGTTCCAGGACGTGAAGGTCTCGGACCGTTCGCTGGTGTGGAACTCGGACCTGATCGAGACCTACGAGCTGAACAACCTGCTGCTCAACGCGGTGGCGACGATCAACTCGGCCGAACAGCGCAAGGAAAGCCGCGGCGCGCATGCGCACGAGGACTTCCCGGACCGCGACGACGTCAACTGGCAGAAGCACACCCTGGTCAGCGTCGACGAGAAGGGCAAGTGCAGCTTCGACTACCGTCCGGTGCACATGTACACGTTGACCGATGACGTGTCCGTGGTGCCGCCGAAGCCGCGCGTGTACTGATCCGACCCCGCCTACCATGCAATCCGCGCCTTGAGGGCGCGGGCCGCCTGAGCCAACGAGAGCAGCCATGGCCGAGTTTTCACTCCCCAAGAATTCCAAGATCACGAAGGGCCAGCACTTCCCCGTCCAGAACGGCGGCAAGAACGTGCGTACCTTCAAGATCTACCGCTGGAGTCCGGACGACGACAGCAATCCGCGCACCGATACCTATGAGGTCGATCTGGACGCCTGCGGCCCGATGGTCCTGGACGCGCTGATCAAGATCAAGAACGAGATCGATCCGACCCTGACCTTCCGTCGCTCCTGCCGCGAAGGCATCTGCGGTTCGTGCGCGATGAACATCGACGGCACCAACACGCTGGCCTGCACCCGCGCCATCGCGGACTGCGGCAAGAAGGAAGTGCCGATCTACCCGCTGCCGCACATGAACGTGGTCAAGGATCTGGTTCCGGACCTGACCCACTTCTACGCGCAGTACGCCTCGATCAAGCCGTGGATCCGCACGCAGACCCCGGCGCCGCCGGATCGCGAGCGCCTGCAGTCGCCGGAAGACCGCAAGAAGCTCGATGGCCTGTACGAGTGCATCCTGTGCGCCTGCTGCTCGACCAGCTGCCCGAGCTACTGGTGGAACGGCGAGCGTTACCTGGGTCCGGCGATCCTGCTGCAGGCCTACCGCTGGATCATCGACTCGCGCGATGAGGACACCGGTGCGCGCCTGGACGATCTGGAAGATCCGTTCAAGCTGTACCGCTGCCACACCATCATGAACTGCGCCCGCACCTGCCCGAAGGGCCTGAACCCGGCGCTGGCGATTGCCGAGATCAAGAAGCTCATGATGGAGCGTCGCGCCTGATCCATCCCGCATGCGGCCGCATCGACGGCGGCCGCACGCACCCCAGCCGAGCCACGCCATGCGTGGCTTCGCTGTATCTGGAGGCCTGCAATGGATGAAGAGACCCTGCTGAAGAAGCTGCGCTGGCGCTGCCGGCGTGGCATGCGCGAACTGGACCAGCTGTTCGAACGTTACCTCGACCGCGAATGGAGCGCTGCGCCGACCGAAGAGCGCGAGGTTTTCCTGTTCCTGCTCGACTGTGAGGACGATAAATTGTGGCGCTGGTTCATGGGCTACGAGGTCTGCCCGCATGCGCACGCCATCCCGCTCATGGACAGGATCCGCGCCCTCAAGCCTTGAGTGGCGCCCTTCACGGCTGCAGGCGGGTGCCCAGCTGGCGGTACTGCTCGCAGCCCCCTGGCTGCTGCGCGCTTCGGATCTGCCCCGAGACGCCCTGGTTCCCGTCGTACTGCTGGTCTGGGCGCTGGGCCTGGCCGAGCTCTTCTGGCGCCTGCGCCGGCCGAAGGTGAGGGTGTGCCTGCCGGCGTTGCCCGCTCCGCTGCAGGTGGCGGGGCAGGCGCTGGACGCTCCACAGCTGGTGATCCGCGGCCCGTGGCTGTTGCTGCATGGGCGCCAGGGGCGGCGGCAACGGCGGCTGCTGTTCTGGCCGGATGTGCTCGATGCCCGGCAGCGACGTGAACTGCGACTGGCCGTCGCCGCACGCGCCGTTTCCCGTCGAGCCCGGTCGATGGCACCATAGGCTGAATCGTCCGGCGTGCCTGCATGTTCAAACCCATTCCCGTGGCCATCGGCCTGCGCTACCTGCGCGCCAAGCGCCGCAACGGCTTCATCTCCTTCATTTCGATGGCATCGATCCTGGGCATCGCGCTCGGCGTTACGGTGCTGATCACCACCCTGGCGGTGATGAGCGGCTTCCAGAAGGAAATCCGCAGCCGCCTGCTGCAGATGACGGCGCATACCACCATCAGTCGCGACGGCGAGCCCATGCCGGACTGGATGCGCGTGGTGGACGTGGCCAACAAGGACCCGCGCGTGGCGGGCGCCGCACCCTATATCGAGATCCAGTCGATGATCAGCGGCCCGCGCGTGCAGGGTGCGATCATCCAGGGCATCGACCCGGCACTGGAGCCGAAGGTGTCGGTGATCGACCAGAAGGTGGTCAAGGGCAGCTACGACAGCCTGCAACCCGGCAGCTTCAATCTGCTGCTGGGCAAGGAACTGGCGATCTGGCTGGGCGTCGATGTCGGCGACCAGGTGCTGGTGACCTTCGCCGAAGTGCAGGGCACACCTGCAGGCGCCGTTCCGCGGATGAAACGCTTCACCGTCAGCGGTATTTTCGAGGCCGGCTACAACGAGGTCGACCGCGGCGTCGGCTTCGCCAACATGAAGGATCTCGAGCGCGTACTGCGCGCCGATGGCGCGACCGGCGTGCGTCTGAAGCTGCACGACATGGACCGCTCGCTGGAAGTCGGCGTGGACCTTGCGCAGAACCTCGGCGGCGCCTATCGCGTGAGTGACTGGACCCAGCAGAACGCCAATCTCTACCACTCGCTGCGCATGGAGAAAGTGGTGATGGGCATCCTGCTGTCGCTGATCATCGCCATGGGCGCGTTCAATCTGGTGTCCTCGCAGGTGATGCTGGTCACCGACAAGCAGGCGGACATCGCCATCCTGCGCACGCTTGGCCTGACCCCGGCCGGGGTGATGCAGGTGTTCATGGTGCAGGGCTCGTTGATCGGCATCTTCGGCACGCTGGCCGGACTGATCGGCGGCATCACCCTGACCTTCAACCTGGAACGCATCCTCGGTGCCATTGAGCGCGTATTCAACGTCAAGCTGCTGCCGGAAGACGTGTACTACATCACCGGCCTGCCGACGGACATGCAGACCGGCGACGTGGTGGTGATCACCGTGGTCGCGCTGCTGATGAGCTTCCTGGCCACCCTGTATCCCGCCTGGCGGGCGGCACGCACCCAGCCGGCGGAGGCCCTGCGCTATGAATGAAGCCTTTGACCGCGGCCAGGAAGTGATCCGCGCCGAGCACCTCGGCAAGATCTATGCCGAAGGGCGCATGCAGACCCCGGTGTTCGACGGCCTGAACCTGACCGTCACCGCGGGTGAAACCGTGGCCATCATCGGCGCGTCCGGTGCCGGCAAGAGCACGCTGCTGCACCTGCTGGGGGGACTGGACGTACCCAGTGCCGGCGAGGTGTACGTGGCCGGTCAACGCATGTCGGCGCTGTCGGATACCGCGCGTGGCCTGCTGCGCAACCAGGCGCTGGGCTTTGTCTACCAGTTCCATCACCTGCTGCCGGAATTCACCGCGCTGGAAAACGTGATGATGCCGCTGCTGCTGTCCCGCTCGCATTCGCCGATGTCACAGCGGGCGATGTTCGCCGGCCTGGGCGTGGTGGGGACGGCGCTGGCCAGCATCGTCAACGGAGCCACCGCCTTCGTCCGTGGTCGTCCTGAAGTGGAGGAGGCGGCCGCGCGCGCAACCTTGCTGCTGGAGTCGGTCGGGCTGGGCCATCGCCTGGACCACAAACCGGGCGAGCTTTCCGGTGGCGAGCGCCAGCGTGCGGCGGTGGCGCGCGCGCTGGTGAATCATCCGGCCTGCGTGCTGGGCGACGAGCCGACCGGAAACCTGGACGATCGCACGGCCGGCACCGTGTTCGACCTGATGCTCGAACTCAATCGTGCCCGCCATACCAGCCTGGTGCTGGTCACCCACGACCGCGGTCTGGCGCGGCGCCTGGACCGGGTGCTGGAACTGCGCGAAGGGCGCCTGCACGAGCTGGCCCACGCCGACGTCTGAGCCGCCGGCAACGTGCACCTCCCGGCGCCTGAACGGTGGCGCCGGGATTCTCGCCGCCCATACCCGGGCAGGCGCATGATGGCCCCGGTTCCCCGTGGAGATCGACATGAAGACCCCGCTTGTGATCGCAGGGCTCTGCCTTGCCCTGGCCGCGTGTGCGACCACCGGCCGCCTGAGCAGTGCCGAGCGGCTGGACCTGTACCGGGCGCACGCCGGCGCACCGCAGAATGACATGCAGTTCTTCGGCAGCCTCAACGGCTGGACCGAACTGGGCGACAGTGCACTGGCGGTATGGACCCGGCCCAGCGAGGCCTACCTGCTGGAATTGAACGGCCCCTGCCAGGATCTGTCGTTTGCGACCGCCATTGGCCTGACCAGCCGCATGAACCGCGTGTCGGCCCGCTTCGACAAGGTGCTGGTCCGGGACCCGACCGGAGGCCCGCGCCTGCCGTGCTTCATCAGCAGCATCCGCAAGCTTGACGTGAAGGCGCTGCGTGCTTCGGAACAGGAGCTGCGGCAGGCGCAGGTGCAGGAGCGCGAGGAGCCGGCGAACTAGGCCGGCGCCATCTCCGGATCAGGCTTCCGGGACGAAGCCGGCGGGCTTCTCCGCGTCCTTCTCGAACAGGAACTTGACCAGTTCCCCTTCCAGGAACGCGCGATGCTTCGGGTCGCGCGGTGACAGGCGGTTCTCGTTGATCAGCATGGTCTGGTGCGCCAGCCATGCCGCCCAGGCCTGTTTGCCGATGTGGTTGAAGATGCGCTGGCCCAGTTCGCCCGGATAGGGCACGAAGTCCAGGCCCTCGGCATCGCGTTGTTCGTACTGGCAGAAGACGGTTCGGGGCATGGCACTCACTCGTGGTTGCGGGGTTTCTTGGATCTGCGTCGTGGCGGTTTGATCGCAGTGCCATCGAGCAGCTTGCGGATGGGAGCCGGCAAGCCCAGCGCCGGCAGTTCGTCGGCGGTGACCCAGCGCAGCGAGGATTCTTCCACGCGCAGGCCGCGTACCTGTCGCGACAGGATCTGCAGGTGCAGCCTGTAGTGGCTGAAGGTGTGCTGCAGCACCGGCAGCTCGTCGGCATCTTCCAGCGAGCCGTCCACGTGTGCATCGAACCAGTCCTGCAGCGCTTCACCGGCGTCGGCCTGCGGCAGGGTCCACAGTTGCGCCCAGATGCCGGTCTCCGGTCGCTTCTGCAGCAGCACGCGCTGCTGGGCATCGCGCAGCAGCAGGGCCACGGCTTCGCGTTCGGGCAGGGCCTTGCCGGGCTTCGGCGTGGGCAGCTCGGCGGTCCGGCCTTCGCGGCGCGCCACGCAGTCCTGCTGCTGCGGGCAGATCACGCAGGCGGGCCTGGCGCGGCTGCACACGGTGGCACCGAGGTCCATCTGCGCCTGCGTGTAGTCGGCCATCCGGCCATCCGGCACCTGGGCCGCGTGCGCTTCGGCGATGGCCCACAACTGCCTTTCGATGGCTGGCAGGCCGGGGAAGCCTTCGATGCCGTGATACCGGCTGAGCACGCGCTTGACGTTGCCGTCGAGGATCGGAAACCGGTCGTTCCAGGCCTGGCTGAGGATCGCGCCTGCGGTGCTGCGGCCGATGCCGGGCAGCGCATGCAGCGCGTCGAAATCACGCGGCAGTTCGCCGTCATGCAGTTCCACGCAGCGCTGGGCCGCCGCATGCAGGTTGCGCGCACGGGCGTAGTAGCCCAGCCCGGCCCATTGCGCCATCACTGCATCGTTGCTGGCCGCGGCCAGCGCGGGCAGGGTCGGGAAATGCTGCAGGAACCGCTGGAAGTAGGGGATGACCGTGGCCACCTGGGTCTGCTGCAGCATGATCTCCGACAACCAGACCCTATAGGGGCTGCGCGGATGCTGCCAGGGCAGGTCGTGGCGGCCGTGGTCGTCGAACCAGTGCAGCAGGCGGGCGACGAACGGGTCGCCCGCGGGCACGACGGTGGCCTCAGGCACTGCCAAGCGCTTCGGGCAGCAGCGCGTCGACGAAGGCTTCCGGATCGAATTCACGCAGATCTTCCGGGCGCTCACCGATGCCGGCGAAACGGATCGGAATGCCGAACTCGCGGGCCAGTGCGAACACCACGCCGCCCTTTGCGGTGCCGTCCAGCTTGGTCACCACCAGGCCGGTGACGTTCACCGCGGCGTTGAACTGGCGCAGCTGCGACAGCGCGTTCTGGCCGGTGGTGCCGTCGATCACCATCAGCACCTCGTGCGGCGCAGCGGGATCGATCTTGCCGAGCACACGACGGATCTTGCCCAGCTCGTTCATCAGGCCGGACTGGGTATGCAGGCGGCCGGCGGTATCGGCAATCAGCACCGACGTGCCGCGCGCCTTGCCGGCCTGCAGCGCGTCGTAGGCCACCGAGGCGGCGTCGGCGTTCTGGCCCTGGGCCACCACGGCCACGCCGTTGCGCTCGCCCCAGGCCTGCAGCTGGGCCACGGCAGCGGCACGGAAGGTATCGCCGGCGGCCAGCATCAGGCTGTGCCCGTCGTCCTTGAAGCGCTTGGCCAGCTTGCCGATGGTGGTGGTCTTGCCGACACCGTTGACGCCAACGGTCAGCACCACGAAGGGCCTGGCGTTGCGATCGATCACCAGTGGCCTGGCGACCGGCTGCAGGATCGCGATCAGGTCGGCACGCAGTGCGCCCAGCAGTGCGTTGGCATCGGCGAACTCACGTGCCTTCATGCGTCTGCGCAGGCCTTCGACCAGCTCGGTGGTCGCACCGACGCCGACATCGGCGGTGATCAGCGCGGTTTCCAGTTCGTCCAGCAGGTCATCGTCGAGCTTGGGATTGCGCGAGAACAGGCCGCCAAAGCTGCGCGCGATGACGCTGTTGCGCAGGCGTTCGCGCCAGCCGGACTTGCCGGCGGGGGCCGGTGCGGCATCCACCAGCACCGGCAGGTCGGCGGCCGGTGCGGAGGGCTGCTGTGCGGGAATCACCGGAGCCAGCGGGGCGAGCACGGCGGCGGCGGCACGTGCCTCGGCCTCGAAGTCTTCCGGTGCCAGGACGCGTTCGGTCGCTGCCGGCGCCGGCGGGGACGCCGGGGCAGTGGCGGGCGGCGCCGGGACGGGCACCGCCTCAGCCGGAGCCACGGCTGGCGGGGCGTCGGCTACGACCGTGGTGTCCTCGACGGGCGCGGCCGACGGGAATGCCGCCGCCAGCTCTTCAGCCGAGTAGTGCTGGGTCTTGGGCGCGTCCGGTGTGGCGGCGTCCTGGGGCTTCTTGCGGCGGAAAAAACTGAGCATTGGCAAAAGGCGCTGAAATCAGAGGGATATGCTACCACCCGGGCCCGTCTGCCCGATGTGGACTCAAGGTCGCGGCCGGCCAGCCGCTAATGGCTTCGGAGGGCTGCACCGGGCGGCCCGGAGACCGCCATGGACAACGTGATGGCAACGGCCTGGAGCGGCATGCGGGCCGCAGCACAAGGCGTGCAGGTGGCCGCGCACAACGTGGCCAACCTGGCGACAGCCGATGCGCCGCGCCTGCAGTTGCAGCGCGCGGCGGTGGAACAGGGTGGGGTGCAGACCCGGGTGACCGCTGCCGGCGCCGATCCCGCCGCGCCGCTGGCTGATCTGCTGGCGGCAAACGCGGAGGTGGTGGCCTTCGCCGCCAACGCTTCGCTGGTCCGCCGCCAGGACCAGATGCTGGGGTCGCTGCTGGATCGCCGGGCCTGAGCAGCCCGGCCTGGCAGATGACAGCCAGCGCCTGGCAGCGCCGGGCCATGCCCGGCGACCACCCAGCGTGTCAGGCCGACAGTTCCAGCAGCAGCTTGTTCAGGCGCGCAACGTAGGCGCCCGGGTCCTTCAGGCTGTCGCCGGCCGCGAGCGCGGCCTGGTCGAACAGCACGCGGCCGAGATCATCGAAACGATCACCATCGGCCTCGCCATCGAGCTTGGCGATCAACGGGTGCCCCGGATTGATCTCCAGCACCGGCTTGCTGTCAGGCACCTTCTGGCCGCTGGCTTCCAGGATCTGGCGCATCTGCAGCCCCAGATCCTGTTCGCCGATGGCCAGCACCGCTGGCGAATCGGTCAGCCGGTGCGACACGCGGACTTCGGCCACGTCGTCGCCGAGCACCGCCTTCAGCCGCTCGATCAGGGCCTGCTTGTCCTTGGCCGCCGCTTCCTGTTCCTGCTTGTCCGACTCGGTCTCCAGCGCGCCGAGGTCGAGGTCGCCACGGGCGATGTCGACAAAGCCCTTGCCGTCGAAGTCGGTCAGGTAACCCATCAGCCATTCGTCGATGCGGTCGGTCAGCAGCAGCACTTCCACGCCCTTCTTGCGGAACACTTCCAGGTGCGGGCTGTTGCGGACCTGGCTGTAGCTCTCGCCGGTCAGGTAGTAGATCTTGTCCTGGCCTTCGGCCATGCGACCGATGTAGTCGGCCAGCGAGACGGTCTGGGCATCGCCCTCGCCACGGGTGGAGGCGAAGCGCAGCAGGCCGGCCACCTTCTCGCGGTTGTTGTAGTCCTCGGCCGGTCCTTCCTTCAGCACCTGGCCGAATTCCTTCCAGAACGTGGCGTACTGCTCGGGCTTGTCGGTTGCCAGCTTCTCCAGCATGTCCAGCGAGCGCTTGGTCAGCGCGGCCTTCATCGAATCGATGACCGGGCCGGACTGCAGGATCTCGCGCGAGACGTTCAGCGACAGGTCGTTGGAATCGACCACGCCCTTGATGAAGCGCAGGTACAGCGGCAGGAACTGCTCGGCCTGGTCCATCACGAACACCCGCTGGACATACAGCTTCAGGCCCTTGGGCGCATCGCGGTGATACAGATCGAACGGTGCACGGCCCGGCACGTACAGCAGCGAGGTGTACTCCAGCTTGCCTTCGACCTTGTTGTGGCTCCACGCCAGCGGATCGCTGTGGTCGTGTGCCACGTGCTTGTAGAACTCGCTGTACTCGGCGTCGCTGATCTCGGTGCGCGGACGGGTCCACAGCGCGCTGGCACGGTTGACGGTTTCCCATTCGACCGCCGCGCCCTCTTCACCCCCCTCCTTCGGCATCTGGATCGGCAGGCCGATGTGGTCGGAGTACTTCTTGAGGATGCTGCGCAGGCGCCAGCCATCGGCAAAGTCGTGTTCGCCGTCCTTCAGGTGCAGCACGATGCGGGTGCCGCGCTCGGGCTTGTCGAGGGTCGCGACATCGAAGTCGCCTTCGCCGCGCGAGGTCCAGCGCACGCCTTCGCTGCTGGCCAGGCCGGCCCGCCGCGAGGTGACTTCGACTTCGTCGGCGACGATGAACGCGCTGTAGAAGCCGACACCGAACTGGCCGATCAGCTGCGAGTCCTTCTTCTGGTCGCCGGACAGCTGGCGCAGGAAGTCGCCGGTGCCGGACTTGGCAATGGTGCCGAGGTGGGCGATGGCCTCGGCGCGGCTCATGCCGATGCCGTTGTCCTCGATGGTGATGGTGTGGGCGGCCGGGTCGAAACTGACGCGCACGCGCAGGTCGCTGTCGTCTTCCAGCAGGGACGGCTGGGTCAGCGCCTCGAAGCGCAGCTTGTCGGCCGCGTCGGCGGCATTGGACACCAGCTCGCGCAGGAAGATCTCCTTGTTGGAGTACAGCGAGTGGATCATCAACTGCAGCAGCTGCTTGACTTCGGTCTGGAAGCCAAGGGTTTCGGTCTGGGTCGTCTCGGTCATCGATAGGGCTCCGTGTGCAATGCCGCGCCAGCGCGTGCGGCCTCGCCAAGGGGTAGGGGTGATTGTCCCGAAATCAAGGGGGTTGGTCGGGCAGGGCGGCGCCCTGCACCCGCAGAGGCCAGAGCAAAAGCCAGGGCCAAGGCGGCTCTGGGTTGTCTGCTTGCTTGGCGGGGCGGTGTGGGGTGGCAGGACACGCCGTAAACCCGTCCATGGGGGCTCGATGGCGCCATCCATGGCGCCAACGGTCCTGCCACCCCACACCGCCCCGCCTCTGACAGGTCACCGGTGACGGTGACAACGGCTGGACTTCTGATCTGATCAATTCCTTCGATATCTGACAGATCTTCATCCACGCATGGCGTGGATCTGCAGATCGCAGCGAACTGTCGAAGGCGGAGTGGGTCAGGTTGTGGGGGTGTCCGCGGCATGGATGCCGCGGCCAAGCCCCCAAGGATGGGTTCACGGCGTCCCCCACAACCTGACCCACCCCGCCAACCCCCAGGAAACCAGCCTTTGCCGTTGCTCCAGCCGTTGCTCCAGCCGTTGCTCTGGCTTCTGCGGGTGCCGGGCGCCGCCCGGCCGAACTACAATCCCGCTCATGCTGAAATTCTCGAACACCCCCCGCAGGTGGCGCCGATGAGCGGCCGTGGGGGCAATGACGGCCAGGTCCGCATCATCGGCGGGCGCTGGCGCAATACCCGCCTGCCGGTGCCGAACCTGCCGGGCCTGCGGCCCAGCAGTGACCGCGTACGCGAGACCCTGTTCAACTGGCTGATGCCCCGACTGGCCGGGGCCCGCGTGCTGGACCTGTTTGCCGGCAGCGGCGCGCTGGGTCTGGAAGCCGTCTCGCGCGGTGCCGCTCACGCCACCCTGGTCGAGCGCGATGCCCAGCTCGGCCGCAATCTGTCGGCCGCCGTCGCCAAGCTGCAGGCCAGCGCGCAGATCACCGTGGTCCAGGCCGATGCCCTGCGCTGGTTGCAGGGCGCTCCCGCGCAGCAGGCGGATCTGGTGTTCATCGACCCGCCGTTCGCCGATGGCCTCTGGCAGGACGTGCTGGCCCAGCTGCCGCGGCATCTGGCAGCCGACGCCTGGCTCTACCTGGAGTCGCCGGCCGGTCACGTCCCGGTGCTGCCGCCGGACTGGCTGCTGCACCGCGAGGGCGGCACCCGTGAGGTGCGCTTTGCCCTGTACCGCCGCGCCGCTGCTACACTTTGACTTCATCTGAACATCTGCAACCGCCCATGACCGTGGCCAACCGCCGCATTGCCGTCTACCCCGGCACGTTCGATCCGATCACCAACGGTCATATCGACCTGGTGAACCGGGCCGCGCCGCTGTTTGAAAAGGTCGTGGTCGGCGTGGCGCAGAGCCCGTCCAAGGGGCCGACCCTGCCGCTGGAACTGCGCGTGCAGCTGGCCCGGGATGCCTTGGGCCACCATGGCAACGTCGAGGTCTGCGGGTTCGATACCCTGCTGGCCCATTTCGTACGCTCCGTCCAGGGCGGTGTCCTGCTGCGCGGCCTGCGCGCGGTGTCGGACTTTGAATACGAGTTCCAGATGGCGAGCATGAACCGCCACCTGATCCCGGAAGTCGAGACCCTGTTCCTGACGCCGGCCGAGCAGCACAGCTTCATTTCGTCTTCGCTGGTCCGCGAGATCGCGCGCCTGGGCGGCGACGTGTCCGGCTTCGTGCCGGCCGCGGTGCTTGAAGCCCTGCGCAGGGTCCGCGAGGCGAAATCGACCCAGTCATAAGCCCCGCCGTACCCGCACCCCTTACGTACAACACCACGCACCATTCCGGGAGGAAACCATGAACACCACCATGCGCGCGATGCTGATCGCCTCGTTGGCCCTGGCCTTCACCGCCTGCAAGAAGGAAGAGGCCGCTCCGGTCGACGAAGCCAAGCAGGCGCTGGTCGCCCCGTCCAAGGACGACGACGCAGGCTGGAAGAAGTACCTGCAGGAAGTCGCCATCCAGAACATGGGCAACATCTCCAACAGCCCGTTCCTGTACTACCTCTCGCCGGAATCGGACCCGGACTTCCAGGCCAAGTACGAGCGCCAGACCGAGAGCGCGACCCAGGCCGTGGCCCGTGGCGTGCAGCCGGGCAACATGCTGGCCTTCGGTTCGTCGGCCTCGGGCAAGATGGCGGACATGATCCAGGCCGTGTTCAAGGACGTGTCGCCGGATTCGATGAAGGGCGTGCGCGTCGTCTTCATCGGCCAGTCGGCCGACAACGCCCGCGTGCAGGCGGCCGTGCAGCCGACCGGTGCCGAGTACATTTTCGTCGAAGCCAAGTAAGACCGAGCCGTGGCGGCCACGTTGCAACGTGGCCCGGGTGGCGCCTGTAGCGGGCGCCACCGATGACCTGACCGGCCCGCGCGCCCGCGCTGGCCGGTCCTTTGTCCCAAGGCGCGGGCGAGGAGTATCGCCATGTCGCTGAAAATCAATGAGCTCTGCGTCAACTGCGACGTCTGCGAGCCGGCCTGCCCGAACCAGGCCATTGCGATGGGTGAAACCATCTACGTGATCGACCCCGCCCGTTGTACCGAGTGCGTGGGCCATTTCGACGAGCCACAGTGCGTGGTCGTCTGCCCGGTCGAATGCATCGATCCGGACCCGGAGATCGTGGAAACGGAAGACCAGCTGCTGGCCAAACTGCGCCGGCTGCAGCACGATCATCCCGAACTCTACGCGGAGCCCCCATCCGAATGAAGACGCTGCTCGCCCGTCCCGTGTTGCTGCTCGGCCTGTTGCTGAGCCCGCTTGCCTGGGCCGATGCGCCGGCCCGTGCCGAACGTCCCGATGGCGCTGCCATTGCCAGCGGCCACGCGCTGGCCACCCAGGCCGGCGTCGACATCCTTGCGCAGGGAGGCAACGCGTTCGACGCCGCGGTGGCGGTGTCCTCGACGCTGGCGGTGGTCGAGCCGATCAGTTCCGGCCTGGGCGGTGGCGGCTTCTTCCTGCTGCATGATGCGGCCACCGGCAAGGACGTGATGCTGGATGCGCGCGAGACCGCGCCGGCTGCTGCCACGCCGCAGGCCTTCCTCGACGGGAAGGGCAACCTGGACCGCGACCGCTCGGTCAACGGCGCCTGGTCGGCGGGTATCCCTGGCCTGCCTGCGGCGCTGGTGGAGCTTTCGGCCCGGCACGGCAGGCTGCCCCTGGCGGTTTCGCTGCAACCGGCCATCCGCATCGCCCGCGACGGCTTCCCGGTGTACGAGCGGATGGCCAAGGGCTATGCCTCGCGCCGCGAGGTGATGGAGCGTTACCCCGGGACCCGCGAGGTGTACCTGCGCAACGGCAGGCCGATCGCCACCGGTGATGTGTTCCGGCAGCCGGAACTGGCGCAGACGCTGGAGCGGCTGGCGGCAGGTGGCTTCGATGGCTTCTACAAGGGCCAGACCGGCAAGCTGCTGCTGGCCGGAGTGAAGCAGGCCGGTGGCCGCTGGACCGCCGAGGAGCTGGCCGGCTACCGGGTGAAGCAGCGCGAGCCGATCGTCTTCGACTACAACGGCTGGAAGATCACCACGGCGCCGCCGCCGTCGTCCGGTGGCATCGCCCTGGCCAGCATGCTGCAGATCCTCGAAGGCTGGGACATCAAGCAGATGGATCCGGCGCACCGCGCCCATCTGGTAGTCGAATCGATGCGGCGCGCCTACCGCGACCGCACGTTCTTCCTGGGCGATCCGGACTTCGTGCAGATCCCGCAGAAAGTGCTGACCAGCAAGGATTACGCGCAGGGCCTGCGTGCCACCATCCATCCGGAGAAGGCCACGCCCAGCGACCTGCTGTCGGGCAATCCGACGCCGCTGGAGGACGACGAGACCACCCATTTCTCGATCATCGACCGTGATGGCAACCGCGTCGGCGCCACCCAGACCGTCAACCTGCTGTACGGCTCGGGCCTGATACCCAAGGGCACCGGTGTGCTGCTGAACAACGAGATGGATGATTTCGCGCTGAAGCCGGGCACGCCCAATGCGTTCGGCGTGATGGGCTACGAGGCCAACGCACCGAAGCCGGGCAAGCGCATGCTCAGCTCGATGACGCCGACCTTCATGGAGAACGCCGACAAGGTCGTGGTGCTGGGCACCCCCGGCGGCAGCCGCATCATCACCATGGTGCTGCTGGGCATCCTCGGTTACGACGCCGGCCTGGACGCGCAGCAGGTCGCCGCGCTGCCACGCTACCACCACCAGTGGCTGCCGGACCTGATCGAGGCCGAAGACAACGCGTTCGACGCGGCCACCGTGAAGCAGCTGCAGGCGATGGGCCACAAGATCGATCTGCCGGGGAATGTCGCCGCCGGTGGCCGCGGCTCCAGCCACGTCTGGGGCAATCTGCAGACGGTGGAATGGGATCGCAGGAGCAACCGGTTGTTCGGCGGCAGCGATCCGCGCAACCCGGTCGGCAGCGCCCAGGTGGTGCCCGGCAGGTAACGGCCGGGATCGCCGGGTCACCATCCGGCCGACGGTGAGCCGCAGCGCCCTGCCCGCAACGGCAGGGCGCTGCAGTTTCGTTCTAGCGATTATTTAACGGCCTGCCGACGATAATCGGCGCATGAAACTCTGGTCGATTCGTGGTAACTCGCAGCGCCTCGACGGCGGTGCGATGTTCGGCAACGCACCCCGTGCGTTGTGGGAAAAATGGGCGGCACCGGATGAGCTGAACCGTATCGAGCTGGCATGCCGCGCGCTGTTGGCCAGCCCGCTGGAAGGCAAGACGGTCCTGTTTGAAACCGGCATCGGCGCGTTCTTCGATCCGCGCATGCGCGAGCGCTATGGCGTGCAGGAAAGCCAGCACGTGCTGATCGATTCGCTGCGTGAGGCGGGCTTCGAACACGAGGACATCGACGTGGTGGTCCTCAGCCACCTGCACTTCGACCACGCCGGCGGCCTGCTGGCAGCATGGAGCGAGGGGCGCGAGCCCGAACTGCTGTTTCCCAATGCCACCTATGTGGTCGGTGCACAGCACTGGCAGCGCGCACTTCAGCCGCACCCGCGCGACCGCGCCAGTTTCATCCCGGAGCTGCCCGGGCTGCTGCAGGCCAGTGGGCGCCTGGAAGTGGTCGACGGCGAGTTCTCCCGGGCGCTGGGGAGCAGCGTGCGTTTCAGCTACAGCGATGGTCATACGCCGGGGCTGATGCTGGCCGAGATCGTCGGCCATGGGCATGCAGGCGAGGTCGCGCGCGGTGGTGTGGTGTTCTGCGCTGACCTGATTCCGGGGCGCTCGTGGGTGCACGTGCCGATCACCATGGGATATGACCGCAACGCGGAACTGCTGATCGACGAGAAGCGGCAGTTCCTGGAGGACAAGCTGGCGCGCAACGTGCATCTGTTCTTTACCCACGACCCGCAGGTCGCACTGGCCCAGCTGGGTCGCGACGACAAGGGGCGTTTCGTGACCCTGCACGAGCAGGGTGAACTGAAGGCGCGCGCGCTGGGGTGAGTGCCGGGGTCGGAGCCCTTTCTGCGAAAGGGATCTGACCCCGTCGCACCGGTCAGCCGACGCGGGTGCCGAAGATGCGGTCGCCCGCGTCGCCGAGGCCCGGCAGGATGTAGCCCTTTTCGTTGAGCTGGGCGTCGATTGCCGCCGTGTAGATCTCCACATCCGGATGCGCTGCCTTGACCGCGTCGATGCCCTCCGGAGCGGCGACCAGGAAAATGCCCTTGATGCGTCGCGCACCGGCCCGCTTGAGCATGTCGATGGTGGCGATCAGGGTGCCGCCCGTGGCCAGCATCGGGTCCAGGATCAGCGCATCGCGCTCTTCCAGGCGCCCGGTGAGGCGCTCGAAGTACGGCACCGGCTGCAGGGTTTCCTCATCGCGCTGCAGGCCGACCACACTCACGCGGGCGGCAGGGATCAGCGACAGTACGCCGCTGAGCATGCCCAGGCCGGCCCGCAGGATCGGCACCACGGTGATCTTGGCGCCAGCGATGCGCTGCACGGTCACCGGACCGGCCCAGCCGGGCAGGGTGTGCGGCTCGGTGTCCAGGTCAGCGGTGGCCTCATAGGCCAGCAGCGTGCCCAGCTCGTTGGCCAGTTCGCGGAAATCCTTGGTGCTGAGCGCGGCGTTGCGCATCAGGCCGATCTTGTGCTGCACCAGCGGGTGGCGCACTTCGACGATCTTCATGGTCGGAAAGGGGGGAAGGGAGAGGCGATCATTCTGCCGGATCGGGGTGCGGAACCCCAAACGGAGCGCAGCCAGCGGGCGCGGATCGAGGGCGTCTGTCATGGCCATGCAACCTTGCGGACATACCGTCCAGACCCATTCTTAACAGGAATGGGGATTCCCAGTGCATATCAAGACTCCGTTGGCCGTTGCCATCACGCTGACCCTGGCGATGGGGGCCAGCGCTCCGCTGCAGGCCGCCGCGCAGCAGACGGTCGCCGCCACGGGGGCAGCGGCGGTCGATGCGATCGACCTGGACCGCGTCGAGGTGCGTGCGCAGCTCGAATCGCAGATCCGCGCGGTCGATCTGAAGCGCAGCAGCGACGCGATCGAAGACGCCGTGTCTTCCGACGCCCTTGGCCAGTATCCGGACAAGAACGTGGCCGAATCGCTGCAGCGTCTACCCGGCATCAGCGTCACCCGCGACCAGGGCGAAGGCCGTTTCGTGGTCATCCGGGGCCTGGACGCCAACCTCAACAGCGTCAGCGTCGATGGAATCGCCGTGGGTACGCCGGAGGACTCCAGCCGCGCTGCACCGCTGGATGTCATTCCCTCCGACTCCACCGAGCGGCTGCGCGTAGTCAAGTCGCCGACCCCGGACATGCCCGGCGACGCGATCGGCGGTGCGGTCCTGGTCGAATCGGCCTCGGCATTCGATCGCGACGGGCGCAGCCTGCGTGCCAAGATCGAAGGCAGCCACCAGCAGCTCTCGGGCGAAACCAGCCCGAAGGCCGCCTTCAACTACAGCGAAGTGTTCGCCGATACGTTCGGCATCGCGCTGGGCGTGAACTACCAGAAGCGCAGGTTTGAATCGGACAACACCGAAGTGGAGTACGACGGCGAGGATGATGCTGCACCGGGGGATGTCACCGCGATCAACCTGCAGCACCGCAAGTACGAGATCGAGCGCAAGCGCATCGGCGCCAACCTCAACCTGGACTGGCGCCCGAATGAAGACAGCAAGTACTACCTGCGCACGTTGTACAGCCAGTTCGACGATGCCGAGACCCGCCAGCGGGTGATCTTCAATTTCGACGATGCCGACATGGTGCGCACCGGCACCGACCAGTACCGGCTAGATGACATGCCGGGCGATGCGATCGACAAGCGCATGCGTTACCGCACCAAGAAGGAGAACACCTTCGCAGCCAGCCTCGGTGGCGAGAACCGGCTGACCAGCGCGGTGGTCGATTACCGTATCGGCTACACCCGCACCGAGGAGCGGGTGAACGACGAGATGGAGGCGCGGTTCACACTGGATGGTGATGACTTCAACGGCACCCTGGACCAGCGCAGCCGGCTGCCGACCTACAGTTTCGACAACCCGCAGTGGCTGGACAACGGCAACTACGCCTTCGACCGCTTCGTGCTTTCGCCCAAGCAGGTCAACGACAAGGAGCACAGCGCGCAGGTCAACGTACGCTTCGACGGCGACAGCAGCAGCCTGAAGTTCGGCCTGCTGGGCCGCTGGCGCGACCGCGATGTCAATACCGACGAGCGTGAGCTGCGGGTGGGCCCGAAGGTGGCACTGTCGAGCTGGACCACGTCGGCCCCCGAGCATCGCCATGGCAACCTGGGCGATGGCATGGATTCGGCGGCGATGCGGGCCTACTGGGCGGCCAATGGCAGCCAGTACAGCGCCCGGCCGCAGGATGCCGGCGCCAATGCCCTGGCATCGCTGGAAGAGGACTATGTGGCCAGCGAAGACATCTTCGCCAGCTATGCGATGGGGACCTGGGATATCGGCGCGCTGCGCATCATCGGCGGCGCACGCGTGGAGAACACCCGTTTCAAGGCGGTGGGCAACCAGGTCGAGGTGGCGGCCAACGGGCGCAGCTTTACCGTCACCCCGCGCGTGGCCAACAACAGCTACACCAATGTGCTGCCGGGCCTGCATCTGCGCTACGACGCAGCCGATGACTGGGTGCTGCGCGCCTCGGCCAACAAGACCGTCTCGCGCCCGTCCTTCGGCGACGTTTCGCCCCGTGTGGGCTACAGCCGCGGCGACGAGGAAGTGCGGCTGGGCAATCCCGAGCTGGATCCGTACGAGTCGAAGAACATCGACCTGTCGGTGGAAAAGTACATCGGCAGCACCGGCATCGTTTCGCTTGGCCTGTTCCACAAGTCCATCGACGGCTATATCGTGGAAACCGTGCGTACCAATGATCCGGACTACGACGGCTTCGACGTGACCCAGCCGATCAATGGCCGCAAGGCCACGGTACGCGGCGCCGAGTTCAACTGGCAGCAGCAGCTGGCCTTCCTGCCGGCAGGCTTCGACGGTCTTCTGGTCGGGGCCAGCGGCACCTGGCTGGATACCGAATTCGATGCCGGCATCGCGGACCGTGCCGGCGAGGACTTCACGCTGCCGCGTGCCTCCAAGCACGTGTACAGCGCGCACGTCGGCTACGAGAAATATGGCCTGAGCACCCGCCTGGCTGCGGTGTACCGCAGCGAATATCTGGACAGCATCGGCAAGGGCCGTGCATTCGACATCTACGTGGCACCCAACACGCAGCTCGACTTCTCGCTGGATTATCGCTTCAGCCCGCGCGTCAGCCTGTACTTCGAGGCGCAGAACCTGCTGGACAAGCCGTTGGAGCTGTACCAGGGCACGCGCTCGCGCACGCTGCAGATGGAAGAATATGGCCGCACCTATGCGTTGGGCCTGAAGGTGGCGCTGTGATGGGGCGGCACATTCCGGGGCTCGTGGCAGCGATCGCAACCGCGCTGGTCGTGGGCTGCACGCCAGCGGCCGACCGTGCGCCGGCGGCACATGCGGCGTCGCCGACGCCTCCGGCGCGCACGGTGGCCACCGTTGCCGAGGCGTTCGTCTCGCCACTCACGCCCGCCGACAACATCGATTCGCCCGCAACCTGGCGCACGCCGGACGGGCAGATCTGGCTGATCGCCACCGCCAAGGCCACCGACAAACTGGTGGTGTATGACGGCAGCACCGGCCGTCACCTGCGCGACGTCGGTGCCACCGGTACCGGCCTGGGACAGTTCGATCGCCCCAATGGCATCGCCGTGACCGACGACCTGCTGTGGATCGTGGAACGCGACAATCACCGGGTCCAGGTCCTGTCCCTGCCGGACTTCATACCACTGGCGACGTTCGCTGCCGAAGATCTGCGCAAGCCCTATGGGCTGTGGGTCGATCGCAGGGCGGACGGCTACAGCGTCTACGTCACGGACTCCTGGGACAACGGCGAGGACGCACAGGGCCGCGACATCCTGCCGCCGCTGGCGGAACTGGACAAGCGCGTGCGCCAGTACCACGTTTCCCGCGACGGCGCGAAGATCGACGCGAAGCGCATCGCCGACATCGGCGACACCAGTGAGGCCGGTGCGCTGCGCGTGGTCGAATCGATCTGGGGCGATCCGGACAACGACCGTCTGCTGATTGCCGAAGAGGATGAGAGCTACGCCAGCGAGTTCAAGGTCTATACGCTGGCAGGCCGCTTCACCGGCACCACCTTCGGCCGTGACGTGTTCAAGGCGCAGGCCGAAGGGGTGACCCTGCGGACCTGCGGCAAGGACGGCTGGTGGATCACCACCGAGCAGGGCAAGCAGCGCAGCGTGTTCCATCTGTTCGATCGGCACACGCTGAAGCCGGTCGGTGCCTTCCAGGGCAATACCGTGGCCAACACCGATGGCATCTGGCTGATGCAGCAGCCCAGCACGCGGTTCCCGCACGGTGCGCTGTATGCGGTGCATGACGATCAGGGCGTGGTCGCCTTTGACTGGGAAAGCATTGCCAGGCAGCTGGCGCTGCCGCTGGAGTGTGGCGCATGAGGCGGCACAGCACGCGCGCGTTCGTCGCCAGCCTGCTGCTGGCCCTGCCTCTGCTGGTCACCGCGGCGGTCGAACCCAACACGCAGGTGCCTGCGGGCAGCCGCCACTATGCGGCATCGCCACTGCCGGATCGTATCGTTGCTTCGCCCTCGGCCGACCCCAGCCACGGATTCGCCGTAGCCTGGCGTACGGATGGCAGCGTACAGGCGCCACTGCTGGAGATCGCGCGTGCCGGCGATTCGCCGGCCATCGAAGGCATTCGCGCGCTGCGCGCGACCACGCAGGCGCTGCAGACCGAGAACGGCCTGTCGCACCATCACCGCGTTGACATCGATGGCCTGCAGCCGGATACCGCATACATCTACCGTGTGCAGGGCAGGGCAGGCTGGAGTGCATGGAACCAGCTGCGCACGCTGGCCACCGCCGGGCAGCCGCTGACGCTGCTGTACTTCGGCGATACCCAGAACAAGAATCTCAGTCACGTCAGCCGAGTGATCCGGGCCGCGCAGAAGGCGGCACCGGACGCTCGCCTGAGCCTGTTCGCGGGTGACCTGGTCAGCGGCGGCGACGGTGTGGACGACAGTGAATGGGGCGAATGGTTCGCCGCCACCGGCTGGCTGGCGCAGGAAACACTGGTGGCGCCTGCCATCGGCAATCACGAGTATTTCGAGGAGTTCGAGGACACTCCGCAGGAACGCCGTGTGCTGGGCCGGCACTGGCCGGTGACCTTCGCACTGCCGGGCAATGGCGCCGCTGCCGCGCAGCAGACCAGCTACTGGTTCGATGCGCAGGGCGTGCGCGTGGCGGTGCTTGATGGAACCTCGGCACTCGATCTCGGCACCGCCCAGGCCCAGGCACACTGGCTGGACAAGGTGCTGTCCGGCAATCCGCAGCCGTGGACCATCGTACTGCTGCACCAGCCCTTCTACTCGCCGCGCGAAGGCCGCGAGAACGCCGCATTGCGTGACGTGCTGCTGCCGGTGGTGCGTCGTCACCAGGTGGATCTGGTGCTGCAGGGGCACGACCACACCTATGGCCGCCGTGGCGAAGGACAGGCCGCCACACCACAGTACGTGGTGACCGTGGCGGGACCGAAGCAGTACCGTCTTTCCGATGAAGCCCGAAGGACGATGGCCCCGGTGGCCGAGGACACCCAGCTGTTCCAGGTGCTGCGCATCGATCCGCAGCACCTGCGCTATGAGGCGCGCACGGTGACCGGGCAGCTGTACGATGCTTTCGAGCTGCGCCGCGACGCCAGCGGGGGCAAGCAGCGCACGGAGCTGACCGACGGCCGCATCACGCCACGCGACTGCCCGCGCGCGCAGACTGCCAAGGGTCGCGCCGACCGTTGCTGGGAATAAGGAGACGCCGATGACCATGCCCCGACGCATCGTTCCTCTTGCTGCCATCGGTGCCGCCCTGCTGTTGCTGGCCGGTGCGGTGGCCGCCGCTGATGCGGTGCTGCATCCGTTCCTGGCGGCCCAGCCGCAGCAGGCACCGCAGGAGGTGAACCTGGCCGTGGAAATTCCCGCTGGCAGCTTCACCAAGTATGAGATCAAGGACGACGGGCTGGTCCACGTCGACCGCTTCCAGTCGATGCCGGTGGCCTATCCGGCCAACTATGGTTCGATGCCGCGCACGCTGGCGGGCGACAACGATCCGCTGGACGCGCTGGTGCTGACCCGTGAGCCCCTGCATCCCGGCGTGATCATCCGCTTCCGCCCGATCGGCTATCTGAAGATGATCGATGGCGGCGAACATGACGAGAAGGTCATCGGCGTGCCGACCGACAAGGTTGATCCGAGCTATGCAGGCGTCCGCGATCTGGCCGATCTGCCGGAGATCGAGCGGCAGCGCATCGAGGCGTTCTTCCGCGTGTACAAGGATCTGCCAGCCGGACGCAACCCGGTGCAGCTGCAGGGCTGGGGCAACGCGGCCGAGGCGCGTACGCTGATCCGCGAAGCCATGCAGCGTTTCGACGCCGGGAAGTAGTCCGGCTGCGGACGGCGTTGCACCCCTGCGCGGTCTTCACCTGTGCTGGCTATCATGGCCGCCTTCCACAGCAAAGGCGGTGCACGTGTCGGTAGCGTTGGTCTGGTTCCGTCGCGACCTGCGGCTGCAGGACAATCCGGCCCTGCAGGCCGCACTGGATGCGGGGCACGATGTGGTCCCGGTGTACATCCACGCGCCGCACGAAGAAGGCGAGTGGGCCCCGGGAGCGGCATCCAACGCGTGGCGTCATCGCTCGCTTGCCGCGCTGGATGCGGATCTGCGTGGCCGCGGTTCTTCCCTGGTGCTGCAGATCGGCGACAGCCTGCCGGTGCTGCAGGCACTGATCGCACGGACCGGTGCCACGGCGGTGTACTGGAACCGCAAGTACGAGCCCGCCACCCAGCCACGTGATGCCTCCATCAAGCGCACGCTGCGCGAGCAGGGCATCGATGCGCAGAGCTGCAACGGCAGTCTGCTGTTCGAGCCGTGGGACATCGCCACCCAGCAGGGGCAGCCGTACAAGGTGTTCACCCCTTACTGGCGCAACGTGCTCAGTCACTGGCGCCTGCCCGGGCTGCAGGCGGCGCCCGCGGCACTGGCAACGCATGCCGTCGAAGGCGAGTCGCTGCAGGCGCTCGGGCTGGCACCGGCGCTCGGCTGGGACGAGGGCTTCTGGGAGCACTGGCAGCCGGGAGAGGCCGGCGCGCTGGAGGCGCTTTCGGTGTTCGAGGACGGCGCGCTGCGAGGCTATCGCGCGCAGCGCGACCTGCCGGACCGGGTCGGTACCTCGCGGCTGTCACCGCACCTGCACTTCGGCGAGATCGCGCCCTGGCGCATCGCCCAGGCGCTGGAAGGGTTGCGCAGCGCCGGCACCGACGCCGACATCGACGGTTACCTGCGGCAACTGGGCTGGCGTGACTTCGCCTACCACCTGCTGCATCACTTTCCGGAGACCCCGACCGGCAGCCTCAACCCGCGCTTCGACCGCTTTCCATGGGCCACGCCCAGCGCCGGTCAGCTGCATGACTGGCAGCGCGGCAACACCGGTGTACCGATCGTGGATGCCGGCCTGCGCGAGCTGTGGCATACCGGCTACATGCACAACCGGGTGCGGATGATCGTCGCCAGCTACCTGTGCAAGCACCTGCGCGCGCACTGGTTGCATGGCGCACGCTGGTTCTGGGACACACTGGTCGATGCCGACCTGGCCAACAACACGATGGGCTGGCAGTGGGTGGCCGGTACCGGTGCGGATGCAGCGCCTTACTTCCGCGTGTTCAATCCGGTCACCCAGGCCGAAAAGTTCGATCCTCAGGCGCGCTACATCACCCGCTGGGTACCGGAACTGGCGGCGCTGCCGGTGAAGGCGCGCTTCGCGCCGTGGCAGCATCCGCAGTGGCTGGCCGAGCACGCGCCGGAGTATCCGCGCAGCCCCCTGGTGGATCTGGCCGCCGGCCGGGATGCAGCGCTCGCCGCCTACCGCCAGTCGGGAGCGGGGTAAAGCGCCGCCGCGGGGTTCCAGACAGCTAGCTGAACAAGGGCCTGTCGAGCGGCGTGTTCATCATCCCGGCATCGCGTCCTGCTGTTTATCCTCTGGGCGGCCCGCAAGCCGCCGGCCCGACCGGAAACCAAGGAGACCATCATGATCCGCAACACCACCCGCAATGTCGCACTGGCCCTGATGAGCGCGGCCGTCCTGTCGGCCTGCGCCACCGGCGGTTCCTACGTGCAGAGCGATCAGTACGGCAACCCGACCGAGCAGCAGAACCGGACCGGTCGCAACGCGCTGATCGGTACCGCCATTGGCGTGGCCGCCGGCCTGCTCAGCGGCGACAGTGCGACCGAGCGCCGCCAGCACGCGCTGATCGGTGCAGGCATCGGCGCGCTCAGTGGCGCGGCCGTGGGCCAGTACCAGGATCGCCAGGAACGCGCGCTGCGCGAGCGCACTGCCAACACCGGCATCGATGTGCAGCGCCAGGGCGACAACATCATGCTGAACCTGCCCGACGGCATCACCTTCGATTTCGGCAAGTCGGCACTGAAGCCGCAGTTCTACGGCGCGCTCAACGGCGTGGCCGGCACCCTGCGTGATTACAACCAGACCATGATCGAAGTGGTCGGCCATACCGACAGCATCGGCAGCGATGCGGTCAACAACCGCCTGTCCAAGGAGCGCGCCGATTCGGTCGCCCAGTACCTGATCGGGCAGGGCGTGCAGAGCGTGCGTATCGAAACGCTGGGCGCCGGCAAGGCGTACCCGATTGCCGACAACAGCACCGATGCCGGCCGTGCCAAGAACCGCCGTGTTGAAATCCGCGTGATTCCGCTGCAGCAGTAACGCGCGGCGCGTGCGTGCAGGTCCGGCGCAGCCGGAACGGGAATGCCGCCCTTGCAGGCGGCATTTTCGTTGGCGGCGATGCGCGGCGCCTAGCGCAGGAACGGCGGCCGGGTCATGCTGCGGCCGTCGGCCGCACCACGATCTCGTTCACGTCCACGTCGTCGGGCTGCTCGATGGCGAACCGCACCGCGCGCCCGATCGCATCCGGCTGCAGGGCGATGGCGCGATAGCCGACCATCATTTCGGCGGCGACCGGGTCGGTGATGCTGTCCGCAAGCTCGCTTTCCACCACGCCGGGGTGGATGCAGGTGACCCGCAGCTCGCGGTGCTCCTGGCGCAGGCCCTCCGAGATGGCGCGTACCGCGTGCTTGGTGGCGCAGTAGACCGCAGCGGTCGGTACGACCGACAGCGCGCCGATGGACGCGATGTTGATGATCTGTCCGCGGCCGCGTGCGCACATATGCGGCAACACGGCCGCGATCCCGTGCAGTACACCGCGGATGTTGACGTCGATCATCCGGTCCCATTCGTCCACCTTCAGCGATGCCATCGGCGACAGGGGCATCACACCGGCATTGTTGACGATCACATCGAGGGCGCCGAACTGCTCCAGGGCCGAAGCGGCGAACGCTTCGACCTGCGCGCGCTGTGTCACGTCCAGCGCATGCACGCGTACGTCGGCGCCGTGCTGGCGCAGTTCATCCGCCAGTGCCTGCAACCGTTCGAGGCGGCGCGCGCCGAGCACCAGGCGCGCGCCGGGCTGCGCCAGCGAGCGGGCGATGCCGGCGCCGATGCCGCTGGAGGCACCGGTGATCAGGATGGTTCGGGAATGGCTCATGGCAGGTCTCCAGAAGGGCTAGGGGGAAATGCCGGGTCGTGCCCGGTGCAGTCACGGTAGACGGCCTGCTTCGTCGCGATAAGATGGCGGCTGCTGACTACCTTGTATAGATCCGCTAACCAATGTCCGTCGATCTCAATGCCCTCGCGGTGTTCCAGCGGGTAGCCGACTGCAGCAGCTTCACCGCGGCGGCCCAGCAACTGGGCGTGACCCGGTCGGCCGTCAGCCAGACCATCGCCCGGTTGGAACAGTCGCTCGGTGTCGCTCTGGTGCTGCGCACCACCCGCAGCGTCAACCTCACCGATGCCGGCCAGGCGCTGCTTGCGGCGGTCAGACCCGCCCTGGCTGAGCTGGGCAGCGCCGTGGAGTCCACGCTACGTCGCGGCAGCACCCTCAAGGGCCAGCTGCGCCTGGCCGTGTCCTCCATTGCCGAGCATTTCCTGGCCGGTCCCCTGCTGGCCAGCTTCGCCGCCCGGCACCCGGAGCTGCAGCTGGACATCACGGTGACCGATGAGGAGTTCGACATCGTCGAGGCGGGTTTCGACGCGGGCGTGCGTCTGGGCGAGGTGATCGCCCAGGACATGGTGGCGATTCCGGTGTCCGGCCGGCAGCGGCAGGTGGTGGTGTGCACTCCGCGGTATGGGCAGCAGCACGGCATGCCCAGACACCCGCGCGAGCTGCCCGGGCACCGTTGCATCGGCTGGCGCGCCGCACCACGCAAGGCGCCCTATCGCTGGGAATTCGAAGAGCGCGGACGCGAGTTCAGCGTCGATGTGCAGCCGGAGATCACCAGCAATGACATGGCCACGATGACCCGCCTGGCATTGGCGGGCGCCGGGCTGGCCTTCGGCATGGAGGACACATGGCGCCCGTGGCTGCAGCGTGGGGAACTGGTCAGCGTGCTGGAGCCGTACTGTCCGTGGTTCGCAGGGTTCTTCCTGTATTACCCCAGCCGGCGCCAGGCCGAGCCGAAGCTGCGGGCACTGATCGAGCATCTGCTGGAACAGCGCGCCGCATGACGCCGGGCAGGCCCCGCTTCACGCCGCCGGCGCGGCCACCTTCTCCAGGATCCGCTTGCCGCTGATCTCAAGCGCGGCATCTTCCTGCTCCTGCTGCTGCCGCGCCAGCTTCGCGCCAGGGCACTGCGCCAGCATGTAATTGGCGTCGAAGTTGAGCTTCTCCACCAGGAAGTCGACGAATGCGCGCACCTTCGGCGAGACCAGGCGGCCGCCGGCAAAGACCGCGTTGAAATCCACCTCCGGACCTGTCCACCCGGCAAGCACGCGACGGACCATGCCTGACTCGACGAACGGCTTGGCCATCACATCGCCGGTCAGCAGCAGGCCTTCACCGCACACCAGCGCGCCGTTGAGCGCGGACATGTCGTTGGCCGTCATCAGCGGCGTCACCGGGAAGTCACGCAGTTCCCCTCCGTTCTCGCCCAGCTGCCAGGTAAAGCGCGGTGAATTGCCAGTGTGGTAGGGCTTGCGCATGGCCAGGATGCGATGGAACTGAAGCTCTTCCGGGTGCAGTGGTTCGCCGTAGCGCTCGATGTAGGCTGGGCTGGCGAACACCTGCGTGCGCAGGCTGCCGAGCTTGCGTGCGACCAGGTTGGAATCGGGCAGGGCGCCGACGCGCAGGGCCAGATCGGCTTCACCGGCGATCAGGTCGAGCTTCTCGTTGCCCATGTGCATGTCCAGGCGGATTTCCGGGTACTGCGCATGGAACTGGCCCAGCAACGGCGCGATCCAGGTGATGCCGATGGAGTAGGGCACAGTGAAACGCAGCCAGCCGCGTGGGCCGGACTGCAACTGGCTGACCGCGCTCTCGGCTTCTTCCAGCTCGCGCGCGATGCGCTGGCAGTGCTCGTGGTAGATCGAGCCCGCCTCGGTCAGGCCAAGACGGCGCGTGGTCCGGTGCAGCAGGCGCGCGCCCAGCCGCGTCTCCAGCTCCTGCACCTTGCGGCTGACAGTGGTCTTGGGCAGGCCGAGCGCTTTGGCAGCTGCGATGAAGCTGCCCTGCTCGACCACTTTGACGAAGATCAGCGTTTCATTGAGATCGTGGGACATGGTCGGGAGTCCTGGACGTCGGGGGTGGGACAATCGTGACAGATCGATTGGACCGGGAACGGGATGATTATTCCCCTTAATCAGGACTAATCAAGTAAAGGTTTGAGGTCTATCGTGGCGCCATTCGTGAAATGGAGTCCCCCCGCCATGAGCCTGCGCAACATTCTTGCCCGTTTCCGGCATGCCGGCCAGAACGCCCTGGATCTGGCGATGACCGTTGAGATCCGCCCGAGTTCCTTGGTGCACAAGGATTTCCGTGAGTTTACCGCGCCCATGCGGCAGCAGCGTGGCGGTGCCATCCGCTTGGCGCCGCAGAAGAGCGATCGACTGCGCCGAATCGGGACTATCCCGGATTTGGGAGGAAATGTCCCGTGAATGGGATTCTGATGCCCGAAGTCCTGGTCCTCGGCGGAACCGGTGCGGTCGGCCAGGGCGTGGTCGGTGCGCTGCTGGAAGCCGGCAGCCCGGTGCTGGTGGTCGGCCGCGATCCAGGACGGCTGGCGTCGCTGGAAGCGCAGTTCGCCGATGAGCCCGGCCTGCAGACCATGCTGGGTTCACTGGCAGACGACGGTTCGGCGCAGGTCCTGGCCGAGCGCGTCGCGCAGCGCCCGCGGCCGTTGGCGGCGGTGATCGCGGCCATGGGCGGTCCTTACAACCGTGGCCGGGTGATGGACCGCAAGGGCGACGAACTGCTCGGCGCACTGCAGGCCGACCTGATGCCCCATGTGCATGCGGTACGCCACCTGCTGCCGCTGCTGCGTGACAACGTGCATGCGCGGCGCTACGTGATGATCGGCAGCCCTGCCGGTCTCAAGCCCTGGGCCGGCTACGGCGAGACCTCGATCACCACCGCCGCCCTGCGCATGTACGCACAGGTGGTGCACCAGGAAGCACAGGCGGTCGGTGTCCGCGCGCAGATGCTGGAGGTGTGCAGCCCGGTGTGTACACCGGCCAACGCCGCCAACGCCTGCATCGAGTGGCCGAGCTCGCTGCTGGTCGGCCGGCGCGTGGTGTCGCTGCTTGATGGCTGCCGCGACAACCGCGCCATCGTTCGCTGCGACAGCAGCGATGCGGAACTGCCGCGGGGCATGCTGCGACTGGAAGTTCCACCACCGTGGCGCGACGCCGTCGGTGTCGCTTGACCTTGACCTTGGTTGAGGTTGCAGCATACGCCGCACTTTCTGATAGCCATTCTCATTAGCTGTACCACCCCTCCGTACGGATGCATGCCATGACTTCCCCCAAAACCACCCCACATCGTTTCGGCCATCGCATTGCGATGGTCGGCGTGTCGATCCTCGCCGCGGCGGTGCTCGCTGCCTGCAGTGGCGGCCATGCCGAAGAAGCCGGTGCACCGCCCCCGCCGCAGGTCAGCGCAGCGCCGGTGCTGGTCAAGCAGATCAGCCAATGGGACGAGTTCAGCGGCCGCATCGAGGCGGTGCAGAGCGTTGAACTGCGTCCGCGCGTGTCCGGCTACATCGACAAGGTCAACTACGTCGAAGGCCAGGAAGTGAAGAAGGGCGATGTGCTCTTCACCATCGACGCGCGCAGCTACCAGGCCGAGTACGATCGCGCCGCCGCTGAACTGGCCCGCGCCCGCACCCAGGCAACCCTGGCCCGCAGTGAATCGGAGCGGGCCAAGCGCCTGGCCGAGCAGCAGGCGATCTCCACCGAGACCGCCGAGCAGCGTCGCGCTGCGGCAGACCAGTCCGGCGCAGCCGTGCAGGCCGCGCAGGCGGCACTGGATGCTGCCCGGCTCAACCTGGAGTTCACCAAGGTGCGTGCGCCGATCGACGGCCGTGCCGGCCGCGCGATGGTCACCGCGGGCAACCTGGTCACCGCCGGCGACAGCGCCAGCGTGCTGACCACGCTGGTCTCGCTGGACACCGTGTTCGTCTACTTCGATGCCGACGAAAGCACTTTCCTGCGTTACGCGCAGATGGCACGCAAGGGCGAGCGCCCGAGCGAGCGCGACAGCGACCTGCCAGTGAAGGTTGGCCTGTCGGGTGAAGAAGGCTACCCGCACGCGGGCAAGGTCGACTTCCTCGACAACCAGGTTGCACGCAGCACCGGCACCATCCGCGTGCGTGCGCTGCTGGACAATGCCGACCGGCAGTTCACCCCGGGGCTGTTCGCCCGTGTGCAGCTGCTGGGCAGTGGCCAGTTCCAGGCGATGCTGATCGACGACAAGGCTGTGCTGACCGACCAGGACCGCAAGTACGTGTACGTGGTCGACAAGGATGGCAAGGCCCAGCGCCGCGACATCCGCCTTGGCCGCACGGCGGAAGGCCTGCGCATCGTCGAGCAGGGCCTGTCCGCAGGCGACAAGGTCATCATCGATGGCGTGCAGAAGGTCTTCATGCCGGGCATGCCGGTGCAGGCCAAGGCGGTGACGATGCAGCCGGCTGCGGCCGCCGCACCAGGTCGTGATGCCACTGCTGCGCTGAACCGCTGATCCGCCGTCTCCTGATCCGAGTTTCCGCTTAGCTGCCGGCGCCAGCGGCGGCCTTCCCTGCCTTCGTCATATCGGCGAGGGGCAGGGTGGCTGTTGCCCGCCGGCGGCATTTCCCAGGAATTCCTCCATGGACTTTTCCCGTTTCTTCATCGACAGGCCGATCTTCGCGGCGGTACTGTCGATCGTGATCTTCGCCGCAGGCCTGATCACGATTCCGATCCTGCCGATCAGCGAGTACCCGGAAGTGGTGCCGCCGTCGGTGGTCGTGCGCACGGTCTATCCGGGCGCCAATCCCAAGGTCATCGCCGAAACCGTCGCCACGCCGCTTGAAGAGGCGATCAACGGCGTCGAGGGCATGATGTACCTCAAGTCGGTCGCCGGTTCCGACGGCGTGCTGCAGATGACCGTCACCTTCCGCCCGGGCACTGATCCGGACGCGGCGGCGGTGAAGGTGCAGAACCGTGTGGCGCAGGCGCAGGCACGCCTGCCCGAGGACGTACGCCGGCAGGGCGTGACCACGCAGAAGCAGTCGCCCACCTTCCTGATGGTCGTGCATCTGACGTCGCCCAATGGCAAGTACGACACCCTGTACCTGCGCAACTACGCCCGCCTGCACGTCAAGGACGCGCTGGCACGCATTCCCGGCGTGGGCGACGCGCAGATCTTCGGTGGTGGTGACTACGCCATGCGCGCATGGCTGGACCCGGACAAGGTTGCTTCGCGCGGCCTGACGGCCAGCGACGTGGTGCGTGCCATGCGTGAGCAGAACGTGCAGGTCTCTGCGGGTCAGCTCGGCGCCGAGCCGCTGCCGAACAGCCAGTTCCTGACCCTGATCAATGCCCAGGGCCGCCTGCGCAGCGAGCAGGAGTTCGGCGACATCGTGCTCAAGAGCGGTGTCGACGGCGAGATCGTGCGCCTGTCCGACGTTGCCCGCCTGGAACTGGGTGCTGGCGACTACACCCTGCGCTCGCAGCTCGACGGCAAGAATGCGGTGGGTATCGGCATCTTCCAGTCGCCCGGTGCGAATGCACTGGAGATTCGCGACAAGGTCATCGCCACGATGGACGAGATGCAGAAGACCATGCCCGCCGACGTGAAGTACGAAGCGGTGTACGACACCACCATCTTCGTGCGTGATTCGATCAAGGCGGTGGTCTCGACCCTGCTTGAAGCGATCGCCCTGGTGGTGCTGGTGGTGATCCTGTTCCTGCAGACCTGGCGCGCGTCGATCATTCCGCTGATCGCGGTTCCGGTGTCGGTGGTCGGTACCTTCGCAGCGCTGTACGTACTGGGCTTCTCGATCAACACGCTGAGCCTGTTCGGCCTGGTGCTGGCGATCGGCATCGTGGTCGACGACGCGATCGTGGTGGTGGAGAACGTTGAACGCAACATCGAAGAAGGTCTGTCGCCGACCGCAGCCGCCCACCAGGCCATGCGTGAGGTGTCCGGCCCGATCGTTGCGATCGCACTGGTGCTGTGCGCGGTGTTCGTGCCGATGGCGTTCCTGTCGGGCGTCACCGGTCAGTTCTACAAGCAGTTCGCTGTCACCATCGCCATTTCCACGGTGATCTCGGCGATCAACTCGCTGACCCTGTCGCCGGCCCTGGCCGCCCGCCTGCTGAAGGCCCATGGCGCTCCGAAGGATGGCCCGAGCCGTCTGATCGATCGCCTGTTCGGCTGGGTGTTCCGCCCGTTCAACCGCTTCTTCAAGTCCAGCTCGGAGAAGTACGAGCGCGGCGTGGCGCGCATCCTTGGCCGCCGCGGCGCTGTGTTCGTGGTCTACGCGATCCTGCTGGTCGGTACCGGTGTGATCTTCAAGCTGGTGCCGCCGGGCTTCATCCCGACCCAGGACAAGCTGTACCTGATCGCGGGCGTGAAGCTGCCGGAAGGTTCGTCGATCGCACGTACCGATGAAATGCTGCGCAAGGTCGCCAAGATCGCCCAGGAAACCGACGGCGTGGCGCATACCATTTCGTTCCCGGGCCTGAACGCGCTGCAGTTCACCAACACCCCGAACACCGGTGTGGCGTTCATTCCGCTCAAGCCGTTCAACGAGCGTCATGGCCGGACCGCGGCGGAGATCAACGCCGAGATCAACCAGAAGATCGCAGGCCTGCAGGAGGGCTTCGCGTTCGCGATGATGCCGCCGCCGATCCTGGGCCTGGGCAACGGCAATGGCTACCAGATGTTCATCGAGGACCGCGGCAACCTGGGTTACGGCGCGCTGCAGAATGCCGTGCAGGCGATGCAGGGGACCGTTGCACAGACCCCGGGCATGGCCTTCCCGATCAGCAGCTACCAGGCCAACGTGCCGCAGCTGGATGCGGAAGTGGACCGTGTGAAAGCGAAGGCGCAGGGCGTGCAGCTGACCGAGCTGTTCGACACGCTGCAGACCTACCTGGGTTCGGCGTACGTCAACGACTTCAACCAGTTCGGCCGCACGTGGCAGGTGATCGCCCAGGCGGACGGCCCGTTCCGTGAGAGCGTCGAGGACATCGCCAAGCTGCGCACCCGCAACGACCGCGGCGAGATGGTGCCGATCGGTTCGATGGTGACCATCAAGCAGACGTTCGGCCCGGACCCGGTGCTGCGTTTCAACGGCTACCCGGCAGCGGACCTGGCCGGCGAAGCCGACCCGCGCCTGCTGTCCTCGGCGGAAGCGATGAACAAGCTGACCGAGATTGCCGGGCAGGTGCTGCCGGTCGGCATGGCCACCGAATGGACCGACCTGAGCTACCAGCAGGCCACCCAAGGCAAGGCCGCGTTCATCGTGTTCCCGGTGGCGATCATGCTGGCCTTCCTCGTGCTGGCCGCGCTGTACGAGAGCTGGTCGCTGCCGCTGGCGGTGATCCTGATCGTGCCGATGACCCTGCTGTCGGCTCTGTTCGGCGTATGGCTGACCGGCGGCGACAACAACGTGTTCGTGCAGGTGGGCCTGGTGGTGCTGATGGGCCTGGCATGCAAGAACGCGATCCTGATCGTCGAGTTCGCCCGTGAGCTGGAGATGGGCGGCAAGGGCATCGTCGAGGCCGCGCTGGAAGCCTGCCGCCTGCGCCTGCGCCCGATCGTGATGACCTCCATCGCGTTCATCGCCGGCACCGTGCCGCTGGTGCTTTCGCATGGTGCGGGTGCCGAGGTGCGCTCGGTGACCGGTATCACGGTGTTCGCTGGCATGCTGGGCGTCACCCTGTTCGGCCTGTTCCTGACCCCGGTGTTCTACGTTGCCCTGCGCAAGTTCGTCACCCGCAACGGCGGTGGCCAGCTGGTGCAGCACGGCGAGCCCACCATTCATCACTGATACGGAACCCCGTCGCCGCCGGTCGATGATCGGCGGCGGCTTCTCCCTCCAAAGGCATGAATCCATGAACACCCATCAGAACAAGATCGCGCTGGTTACCGGCGCTACCCGTGGCATCGGTGCCGAGACCGTGCGTCAGCTGGCGAAGGAAGGCGTGCACACGTTGCTGGCCGGCCGCAAGCGTGAGACGGCGGTGGAGCAGGCACTGAAGCTGCAGGCGGAAGGCCTGCCGGTGGAAGCGCTGCAGCTGGACGTTACCGACGCTGCGAGCATCGCCGACGCGGTCGAGCAGGTGCGCCAGCGTCACGGCCGGCTGGACATCCTGGTCAACAACGCCGGCATCATGATCGAGAACCCGGCACAGGCACCGTCGGAGCAGTCGCTGGATACGTGGCGTCGCACCTTCGACACCAATGTATATGCACTGGTGGCGGTGACCCAGGCGTTCCTGCCGCTGCTGAAGCAGGCCAAGGCCGGGCGCATCGTCAACGTGTCCAGCATCCTCGGCTCGCAGACCCTGCACGCCGACCCGGGTTCGGGCATCTATGACTTCAAGATTCCGGCCTACAACGCCTCCAAGGCGGCGGTGAACAGCTGGACGCTGGCCCTGGCATACGAGCTCCGCAGCTCGCCGATCAAGGTGAACACCGTGCACCCGGGCTACGTCAAGACCGACATGAATGGTGGCCACGGCGAGATCGAGATCGCCGAAGGTGCGCGTTCCAGCGTGCAGATGGCGCTGATCGGCCCTGAAGGCCCGAGTGGCAGCTTCACCTATCTGGGCGAGGTGCTGCCATGGTGATCCGCACCCTGGCGGTGGCCGTTTCCAGCCTCGTGCTGGCCGGCTGTGTCACCGTCGGTCCCAATTACAAGGCACCCCAGCAGGAGCCTGTCGTCCTGCAGGGCGCGGAGCAGCCGGTGTTCAGCACCACGTCGCCGGTTGCCAGCTGGTGGGCGCAGTTCGATGACCCGGTGCTGGAAGAGCTGGTGCACGGCGCACTGTCGAGCAATCTCGACCTGCGCGTGGCCGTGGCGCGTGTCAGCCAGGCGCGGGCGGTGTTCGTCGAAAGCCGCTTCGACCAGGCACCGCACGTGACCGCAGGCGGCAGTTACGATCGCCGCAAGCAACCCGATCCGCAGCTGGGTGGGCAGCGGGTGTTCAGTGAAAGCTACCAGCTCGGCTTCGATGCGGGCTGGGAGCTGGATCTGTTCGGCCGCAAGCGCCGTGCTGCCGAAGCGGCACGCGCTGATCTGGGGGCCGAGCAGGCCAACCTGGCCGATGCGCAGGTACTGGTTGCCGCCGAAGTGGCACGCAACTACTTCGAGCTGCGCGGCACGCAGAAGCGCATCGCCGTGGCCCAGCACACACTGGTCAATCTGCGTGATACGCAGAAGCTGACCGAGGCGCGCTGGGAACTGGGTGCCGGCAGCGAGCTGGATGTGCAGAGCAGCCGTGCCCGGCTGAAGGCGATCGAGGCCGATATTCCCCTGCTGGAAGTGGCCGAGACGCAGTCCCGCAATCGCCTGGCGGTGCTGCTGGGCCAGCGCCCGGAAGTACTGGCCGACATGCTCGCGCCGCATGAGGTGCCGGCGTTCGCCAAGCCGTTGCCGCTGGGCGATACCCGCGAACTGCTGCGCCAGCGTGCCGACGTGCGTGCGGCCGAGCGGCGGCTGGCAGCCGCCACGGCACGGGTGGGGGTGGCAACGGCCGATCTGTTCCCGCGGTTGTCGCTTTCCGGTTTCGTCGGCTTCCTCGGCGGCGACGCCAATGGCCTGGTCAACGGCAGCAACAAGGCCTGGTCGCTGACGCCGTCGTTGAGCTGGGCGGCCTTCGATTTCGGAACCGTGCGCGCACGTCTGCGTGCCAGCAAGGCCGAGGCCGAGGGCGTTGCCGCGCAGTACGAGCAGACGGTGCTGCTGGCACTGGAAGACACCGAGAACGCGCTGACACGCTACTCCAAGCAGCAGGCACGGCTGGCGATCGTGGTGGAGCAGGCGCAGGCCGCACGACGAGCCGAGTCGCTGGCGCAGATCCGCTATCGCGAGGGCTCGGAAGACTTCCTGACCCTGCTCGACGCGCAGCGCACCCAGCTGGCCGCCGATGATGCACTGGCGGCCGCCGAGGCGGAGGTCAACGTCAGCGTAGTCGGCGTATACAAGGCGCTGGGTGGTTGGGGCCAGTCCCCGCAGGCGCCGAGCGTGGCACAGGTGAATTGACCGGACGGGGACGGCGGCAGTGGCCTCCGTCCTCGTTTCCGGTCAGGGCCACCGATGGGCGGGCGCCTGCCGCCCTGCCATGCCGTCCTCCACACTTTGCGAACTCAGGCAGGGCAGCGCGGCGTGAGCCGTGGACACCGTCACATTCGTGACGCTTCTGACTCTCCCGGAAGCGCCTTCTGCCGTGTAACAAGTGGGGCGGGCCATCAGAGGACAGGCGATGACGGACGGCAAGCGGGATACCCAACGAATGTTGTTCGGCGATCCGGGACCACCCGGTGCAGGACTGTCCGTCGCGGTGGTCGTTCTGCTGGTGCTGGCGATGCTGGCCGCGGCCATCGGCTTCGCGCGGCTGCCGGACTCCATGCTGGGCCTGGGCCTGATCGGCGTGGCCGTGCTGCTGGCCATCGGCGCTCGCATCTGCCAGGCGCGCGATCAGCACCAGGCGCTGTATCGCCTGTTGGCGCGGCAGCCGCCGCGGTGAACGCGGCGGCAACCCGACTCAGGGCCGGGGCCAGTCCAGCTCGACCACCAGCGGGAAGTGATCCGAGGGCAGCACGCCGTCGATGCGACGGTCATCGGTCAGGAAGCTGCGCGCACGGAAGCCTCTCACCAGTACCCAGTCCAGCTGCGTGGTGGCCTTGCCGGTGAAATCATGGAAGGTCAGGCGCGGCCCCTGGGGAGACGCCACCTGGGTGCGTGCGTCCTGCAGAACGCGGGTGAGCGTCGCGTAGGTTCCGCCCCCGGGTTCACTGTTGAAGTCGCCCGTCAGCACCACCGGCAGATCCGGCGGCAGCGTCGCCACCCGCCTGCCGATCAGCTCGGCTCCCTTGACCCGGCGCGGTTCGTCTTCGTCGCGATAGGGCAGGTGGGTGTCCATGAAGTAGAAGCGGCGGCCATCGTCAAGGCGACGGAACAGGGCCCAGGTCACCATGCGCGGGTACAGGTTGCCCCAGGTGATGCTGCCGGCGACCTCCGGTGTATCGGACAGCCAGAAGTTGCCTGATTCCTCCACGGCCAGCACCCGCGTGTCGTAGAACACGCCCGTGTGCTCATCGCCGCTGCCACCGCGCCGTCCTTCACCGAACCACGCGTAGCCGGGCAGGTGGCCGGCGAGATAGTCGGCCTGTTCCTGTACCAGCTCCTGGGTGCCGATCACGGCCGGGCGGGCATCCAGGATGACCTTGACCATCGCATCGCGGCGATCCGGCCAGCGCTTGCCTGGCGCGGTGTCGGCCGGGGTGCGGACATTGAAGGACATCACCTTCAGCGGCGCAGGGGCCGCCGCCCAGGCGATGGCGGGAAGAGCGAAGGCCAGCAGCGCACACAGCGCAGGGCGACGGAAACGCGACAGCATCGTGGAATCCCTCCATTCCATGTAAACGATTCCATGAAGGATGGCACGGATTGGCAGGGGAGGGTATGCCGGGATGGGTCATTGGCGTGGCGGCTGCACGGGGGCCCGCTCAGTCTTCGATCTCGCCGCGTCGCGCGGCCGCGCGCACGGCCTGCGCCGTCGTCGCAACGCCCAGGCGCTGGCGCGCGCGGCGCAGGTGGTTCTCCACGGTGCGCGCGGACAACCCCAGCGTGGCGGCGATCTCCGCCTGGCGCCGGCCGGCTGCGACCCAACGCAGAACCTCGCGTTCCCGCGTGCTCAGTTCGCCCAGGGGGCGTTCAGCCGGTGCTTCGGCCAGCCGGCGGGCGGCGCGGAATGCTGCTGTGCCGGCAGACTCCAGCAGCAGCCGGGCAGGCGCGGAAGCGTCGATGATCGTTCCGGCGAAACTGATCGCCCCTTCCAGCCCCGTGGTTCCGAACACGGGTACCTGCAGGCCATGCAGGCCGTCGCCGCGGGGGTGCCTGACCACCTGGTAGCGGGCCCCCCTTACGCCGTCGCGCTTGCTCCAGAAGAACGGGGCATCGCTGTCGAGCACGTGGCGGTTGACCGGGCAGGCATGCAGGTAGCGGGCAAGATCGGTCTCACGCCCTTCGCCCAGCCAGTCGCCCTCGATCCAGTACACGCGGTGTGCGCCGCGTTCCACCCCGGTGCCGGCCGCAAACACCAGCACGCGATCGTAGCCGAGGGGCGCGGCGATCGAGCGAAGCAGCGCGCCGATCCCGGCGATCGAACGCGCCTGCTCCAGTTCCAGCAGCATGGGCACCAGCGCGGCCACGGTGTTCAGCGACCTGCCAGCGCGTCCAGCAGGGTGCGTGCGGCCAACTGGCCGAGTGCATTGCCGGCCAACGGACTATCGCCTGTCAGCAGCAGGCGATCCTGCAGCACGCTGCCGTCAATACCCTCGTTGACGATCTGCACGCCCTGCTGCGCGAGCTTTTCACCGAAGAACCACGGCAGTTGCCCGGGCATGTAGCCGATGTCCGGCGTCTGCCGGTCCATCGCATCGGGGAAGGCGCAGATGCGGTAGCCACGGAACAGCGAATCACCGCCCGCTTCATCGATCCCGGCAGCCAACAGCGCTGCAGGGCCGTGGCAGAGCGTGATGATGTAGCGCTGCTGCGCCATCGCCCAGTGCAGCGCCTTGCTGACCGCGCGGCTCTCCGGCAGACCGATCAGTGCACCATGCCCGCCCGGAATGAAGATGGCTGCATAGTCCGACGCCGCGTCCAGCGAGGCCACGATGTCGTCCAGCACCTTCGGCTGGCGGAACCGCGCCAGGTAACGTTCGTACAGACCGCCGATGTCGCGGTCCTCGCCGGGGAACGCCCACCATTCGAACTTCACGGCGTTGCCGGACAGGGTTGCCACATCGAAGTCGAAGCCGGCCTTGTCCAGGTGATACATCGGCAACAGCGTTTCGACCGGGTGATTGCCGGTGGAGAACAGGTGGCCGTTGGCGGTCGGCAGGTAGCGCTCATCGGCGCCGATCATCAGTATCTTCCAGCGGCCATCCCGGCGTGCGTCGGCATAGTCCGCGCCGGACAGATTGCTGGTGGGTGACGTGAACTGCGAGAGCGACCAGGGCGAGGGAAAGAAGGCATCGCGCTCGGCCGGATCGGGACGGGGTTGGCGGCTGAGGTCCTGGGTGTTCATGTGGCTGGCCTGCTGTCGGGGAGGTGCGGCCAGCATAGGAGGCACTGTGCGTACGTGCGATGAGGGATTTCCCGCAACGGCTGACCCGCCGTCTCCGCCGGTGGCGGAACGGCGATCAGCCTGCGCTATTCATCGCGCCGGTCGTGTGCCTGCATGTCTTCATGCAGGATGCGCCTGAGCTCGACGATGGCGGGCGTGGCTTCCTGCACGCTGTGACCGGACACGATCACCTTCTCCGATTCGGCGAACGGCAGGTGCGAACTCCAGTACGGCACCAGTCCGTCGCTGGTCTGCTCCAGCGGTCCATCGGCTTTGGCGCGCGCGATGATGGAGTGATAGCGCACGCTCGGGGACATCGGTAGATCGGCGACGGCCTTGACGAAGGGGTCATCCTTGTCGAGATTCTGGATGCTGTTCATCTGGTAGCCGTGCTTGCCGTCGTCGCGGTCGACGTGGCCGTCGTTGGCGATCGTCGCCACGTCCTCCAGCACGGTCAGTGGCAGCCGTACCAGACGGCCGATCCAGCGCCCGAGGCGGGTGCCGGCGACGTCGGTGCCGCGATGCGGTGTGGCAATGAATACCACCCGTGAAATCTCCGGCTCCGGCTTGAACGTGAGCACCGGCGCGCCGCGGGTGCGCAGCAGCTCGCGCTGTGCCGGCGTCATCTGCGCGGTTGCCAGCAGGGTCTCGACCAGATGGTCGCCGGACGAAGACACCATCAGCCGCGAGATCACTCCGCCCATGCTGTGCCCGACCAGCACCATGTCATGCGAGGCCGCGGCCTTTCCGGTGGGATCGAAGTGCTGCAGCACATCGGCCAGCATGTGGCGGATCGCATCGTGGCTCATCGCGATGGGCATGTTGGTCGGGTAGTAGAACTGCCACACCTGGAAGTCCCGGCGGATCTCATCGTCGCGCATCAGCTCGTTGGCGACGTTGACCCATGCCTCCGGGCTGCTTGCCAGGCCGTGGATCATCAACAGCACGCGGCGCTTCGGGTCGTAGGGCTGCATCATGTACAGATGCGGCGTATCGATGCCGCCCTTGCTCCCGAATAGCGAGCGCAGCGATTGCCGGCTGAAATTGGAGCGTGCGAGCCACAGCGCGTAGCCTGCCGTGAAGTTGGCCGCCAGTGGCACCTGCTGGCCATGCAGGGTGACTTCCGAAACCTGGTAGGGATCGTGGATCTCCACCTCCGGCTCGTCGTCGTGCAGCACTTCCCACAGGTTGTCGCCGGAGAACCGCAGCAGCACCGACATCGAGGGTGAAGGCATTTCGCTCCAGCTGCGCTGTACCGGCGCAGCGGCGCTGGCCGCGGCAGCCGGCGTGTCCACGTCGCTGCCGGGATCATCCATCACCGCCACCAGCTCGGCGCCGAAGCCATCTCGGCGATGCACGCTGCGCAGGGTGCCGGTGAACGAGAGCGCTGCGGCGGGAACCAGCTCCCTCGGCGTACGCTCGTCCAAGGGCGAGCCGTCGTCCGATGGCGCCAGCACAAAGGTCCATCGACCCAGCTGGAAGCGGCTGGTGTCGCTGTGCACCCGGCCGGTAGCGTAGGCCTCGAACAGCTGCACGGAGGCTTCCTGCACGGCCAGGTTGTAGTAGTCCCGCACCTGCGTCTGGCGATCCTCGAAACCCCGCTGGTTGGCGGTGCGCTCGGTGAAGAACAGATAGGCGTAGGCCTGCCTTGCAACCTGCATCCACGCATCCAGACGCGGCTGGAACCCGGCGTCCAGTTCGGTGACCACGGCCTTGGCGCGGCCTTCCGCGGAGTACTCGCGCTTGGGGGCGGGCAGGGTCAATGCGTACTGCAGCCAGAGTTCGGCCAGGGCCGAGCGCTTGTCTTCCTCGCGCACGACGATGCTGGCCTCCATTGCATCGATGCAGGGCGGACCGGGCCTGGCGCAGACACCCTCGTCCAGCCCGGCCACGCGCAGGGTTTCCAGGGTGGCCGAGCTGAGCTTGCCGGTGGTGAGGATGTCACCGCGCTTGAGCGCGATGTACTGGCCGGGGGTAACCGAGGCGACCTGCACCGAGGGCCCGAACTGGCGCAGGGTGGCGCAGCCGCTCAGCGCCAGCAGCAGGGTGAAGACGAGAGCCGTGCGGCCGACGATGCCCATTCCCGTGGTTGCCATACGATCCTCCTGCGCGGTCGCGCCACTCTAGCGGGAGGCATGTCAAGGCGGAAGCGGCGTGCGCCGGTTCCTTCAGCGGCCGGTCGTCAATCGTCCAGATCGCTGTTGCGGATTGCCAGGACCACCGCAGCAGTACATGCCAGGACACCGAGCAGGAAGCCGATGGCCATGCCGTCGAACCAGTTCATGGGTTTCGTGCCGGGAATGTGGGAGACGGTGGCCTGTGGATCTGACCGGCGGGCAACGCATGGCGCAGCGGCTGTGGCGGGCCGCTGCGCCCGGGCCTCAGTTGCTGGCCTCCCTGACAGCTTCTGCGGCGTCGATGATGCCCGGACCGCAACCCCCCGGGCAGTTGGCCGCCGCGATCGGATGGGCGGTGCGGCGCAGGATGTCCTTGACCTGGCTGGTGGTCTTCGGCACCGGTGCCACCGCCTGCATCAGCGCGACGACGCCGGCCACGTGCGGTGCCGCCATCGAGGTGCCGGACATGAAGTCAAAGGCATTGTTGCCCACCGTGGACAGAACGCCCTGCGCCGGATGCTGGCGGGTCGGTGCGCAGTTGGTCGAGTTCGGCGGTGTGGCCAGGGGCAGGAACTCGCCCACCGAGGCGCGGCACGACCACGTCTCGCCACCGGGCGCGGTGATATGGATGCCTGCACCGTAGTTGGAGTAGAACGCGCGGCGCCCGCCCTGGTCGTTCGCGGCTACCGCGATCACGCCGTTGCAGTTCGCCGGTGCGAACTCGGACACATCGAGGTTGCTGTTGCCCGCCGCGACCACCACGAGGGTGCCGGTGGCCGTGATGTCGTCGATCGCATCCTGCTCGGCCGGCGAGCAGGGCCGACGGCCGCCCAGGCTGAGATTGATGACCTCGGCCGGGTTGGCATTGGCGGGAACACCCGGCACGGCGATGCCAGCGCTCCAGAGCATGCCGTCGATGATGTCATCCGAGCCGCCATTGCCCTGGTTGCCCAGCACGCGTACCGGTACGACCTTCGCGTTGTAGGCCACGCCTGCCACGCCGATCTGGTTGTTGGTTACCGCCGCGACGGTTCCCGCAACGTGGGTGCCGTGCGCGATGCCCGAGGCATCGAAGGCATCCGCATCGCGGCCATCGCCATCGTCGGAACCGCCACAACCGGGATTCAGCCCGCCCAGGATGCACTGCAGATTGCTGAACGGCCGGGTGGAGGAAATCATGTCGTAGCCCGGCAGCAGGTTCGGCTGCAGGTCGTTGTTGTCGAGATAGCCCGAATCGATCACCGCCACCACGACCCCTTGGCCGGTGGAGCGATCCCATGCCGCCGGCACGCGTGCGCCACTGACGGGATTGCTGTAGTGCCACTGTTCGGCGTAACGCGGATCGTTGGGCGTGGCGAACGCACTCATCATGAAGTTCGGCTGCACGTATTCGACGTCCGGGTCGTCGGCGATGCGCTGCATCAGGATCTCGGCCTCCGGACGATCCAGTGCCTTGTCTGTCCTGATCACATCGGCGCCGCCACCCATGCGGCGCTGATGCGCCACCGCCGCAGCCTGCGCCGCACCCACCGAGCGCTTGCTGCGCTGCTGCGCGCCCAAGCGCTGTTTCAGCGCATCCTGGGCGGTGTCGGCAGAGACGCGTTTGCGGCTGCCATCGCGGTACTTGACGATGAAACTGCTGTACTGCTGGTTGTTGTCCATGCCCCGTGTCCACACCCGTTCGGTGGATTGGGCGAAGGCAGGGGCACTGGCCAGGACCAGGGTGATGGCACTGGCAAGGGAAACCCGAAGCGACGTACGCATGAATACAGTTCCTTTGTGAAAGGTGCGATGAGCCGGTCGTGCCCTGGGGGCTCGACTCGAGATGAAGGGGGTATGTCCGCGCGGTCTCCTTTCTGATGGCGACCTTGAACGAACGGCTTCGCAGACCGTTCTCCCCCAGTGCGGGGGTAGGAAATTTCTGAACTGATTTACCGATGTCGAGATCGACACGCGCGGCGAGCGGTGTATACCGCAAGCAATAAAAAAGCCCGGAGATCCCCTTCTGGCGGGAATGTCCGGGCTTCTCCGGTCCTTGAAGGACCGCTCGTTGGTGGAGGTGGGCGGAATTGAACCGCCGTCCGAAGGCACTCCATCCCCAGCACTACATGCTTAGCTCGCCGTTGAATCTCGTCCCCGAACAGCACGGCGTGCAAAGCGCATCCGGGAACCAGCCTGTTGTGTTCTAGTGCCGGACTGACAGGCAGCCGTCCAGCGCGATTCCATGATAGTGACTCTACACCGCGAGCATGGACACAAGCGGTTTCGAGGCTTAGGCCTTAAGCGGCCAGAGCGTAGTTGTCGTCGTTGGCAACTAGAGTTTTGCAGCTGGATTTACGAGGAAAGCTACCCCCTCGGCATGCGCCAGGCGACTTCACAACCCCCGTCGAAACCAATGCACCCCCGGTTTCTACAGTGCTGCAAGGTACAGGGCCGATTCCGTGTCACCACGGGCAGGGCCTGCCCAACGGTTGTCATGCTACGGCAAAACAGCTGAACAGTCACCTCGCGCGGCCGGTCAATCCGCAACACGTTGTACTGCCTGTGTCATAGCGGATTGCTAACGTCTCCGGCACGGATTTGCGACACACTGGTCGTGACCATCCAGGGCAGGACAGAAACGGGAGACTGTGGGTGACCGACGCGATGCAACAGCGCAGCCTGCGCCAGCTGGTGGGCCCGGTCGGGGCCGACTATCAGCGACGGGCGTTGCCTCCCGGTTGGGTCTGGGCGCTGCTGGCGGTACTGCTGGCGGCGACCTGGCTGACCGAACTGCCGGCCACCGCAGCGGTGGCGCTGGTCGCCAGCGCAGTGGTGGTGCATTGGCCGCAGCGTGGGCGCACCCATTGGCTGGGCTGGCGGCTGCCGGCGCTGGCGGTACTGGCGGCGTTGCTGTGGGGGCCGGACGTGCTGGCGCAGTGGTTCGAGCACGGCCTGGCGCTGACCTTGATGACATTGGCCAGCCTCAGCATCGGCGTTCACGTGTGGCAGTCGCGGCAGCTGGCGCGCCAGCTGCAGGGTGCAGCCGATGCGCTCGACGATACGCAGCTGCTGGCCCTGCTGCCGGCCGATGCAGCCCAGCTCGCCCAGCAGTGGCGGGCGGGCGATGATCGCCACGCGCCGGAACTGGCGGTGGTGATGCACCTGGCCGTGATGCACGCGGCCCTGGCGCCGCGCGCGCGCGGGCAGGGCATGCTGGCCGGTTGATGGCCCGGGCCGCCGGGCATCGCCCGGCGCCACATGGCGGCGGGGCCTGCCTCAGGCGTCGCGGTTGCCGCGCCGCATCACCCGCTGCTTCTCGATCGCCCAGTCGCGATCCTTGGCCGCATCGCGCTTGTCGTGGTTCTGCTTGCCCTTGGCCAGCGCGATCTCGAGCTTGATCTTGTTCTTGCTCCAGTACATCGCGGTCGGCACGATCGTATAGCCATCACGCTCGACCTTGCCTATCAGCTTGTCGATCTCGTTCCGGTGCAGCAGCAGCTTGCGCTCGCGCCGATCCTCGGCCACCACGTGGGTGGAGGCCTGGATCAACGGAGTGATCTGTGCGCCGATCAGGTAGATCTCGCCACGCTTCACGTAAGCGTAGGCGTCGATGATGTTGCCGCGCCCCGCCCGGATCGACTTGACCTCCCAGCCCTGCAGGGCGAGCCCGGCCTCGAAGCGCTCTTCGATGTGGTACTCGTGGCGGGCACGCTTGTTCAGCGCGATGGTTTTGTTGGCCGTCGCGCTCTTTGCTTTATCCTTGCCGCTGTTCTTGCTCATTTCCGTATTGTCTCCGATTCGGGCCCGCCCGGTCGATTGCCGAAACGTCCCGTATACATGCCTACTATCCGCCGCAGCGCCCTGGTCGAACATTCGGCCGCGCGCATGTTCGACCTGGTCAACGACGTCCAGGCTTATCCGCGCCGCTTCCGCTGGTGCTCCGATGCCCGCATCCTGGAGCAGGGCGAGGACCGGCTGGTGGCGCGTCTGGACCTGGGCCTGGGTTCGTTCAGTACCTGGTTCCAGACCGAGAACACCCTGCAGCGCCCGCACAGCATCGACATGCAGCTGCGCGACGGTCCCTTCAAGCAGCTTCATGGCCGTTGGGAATTCCACGCGCTGGCCGAAGACGCCTGCAAGGTGACGCTGACCCTGGAATTCGAACCCAGCTCACGGCTGCTGGGCCCGGCGCTGGCGATCGGCTTCCAGGGTCTGGCCGATCGCATGGTCAACGATTTCGTCCGGGTTGCCGACGAGGACTGAGCGATGATCGAGGTCGAGGTGGTGCTTGCCTGGCCGCAGCGGGTGCTGTCACGCCGGTTGCAGCTGGAAGAGGGCGCCACGGTTGCCGATGCGATCGCCGCTGCCGCTCTTGAGGGCAGTGCCGGCTGCCCGGCTGCCGCCGTGCATGGTGTGCTGGCCCGCCCGCAGCAGGCACTGCTGGATGGGGACCGGGTCGAACTGCTGCGCCCGCTGCAGGCCGATCCCAAGGACAACCGCCGGCGTCGCGCGCTCGGCGGTTGAGGGCCAGGGCCCGTCCGTCGGAACGGGCTGGCGGCCTCAGCGGCCCTTCTTCTTCTTGTCCTTCGGCAGGTTGCGGCCGAACTGGCGGACGGTCTGCTGGGCCAGCGCCTTGTCGTTGGCCGGGAAATAGTCACCCTCCCAGCGCGTCACGGCGTCGTTCTCGAAATACACGGTGAAGTTCTTCACTTCCGTGCGGCCGAGACGGTCGACCCGCTGGCTGGAGGTGTAGTCCCAGCGCTGGGCATGGAACGGGTCCGGCACGGAGGGCGTGCCCAGCAGCGCGTTCACCTGCTGCTTGCTTTGCCCGACCTGCAGCTTGGCCACGGCATCTTCCCGGATCAGGTTGCCCTGATAGATGGGTTGCTTGTAGATGATGCCGCACCCGGTGGTGGACAGGGCGACGGCGGCGACCAACAGGAGATTGCGCATCGGGACTGGCGGTTGGGGAAATCGAACCGATGATACACTCCCGGCGTGCCACCGCGACCCAATCCGAGGCAGCTGGCGCTAAATCGCCAATGAACGGAGACCTATGGAAACCCACGACCTGCGTAAAGTCGGCCTGAAGGTAACCCATCCACGGATGCGGATCCTGGCGCTGCTCGAGCAGCGCACTGCCCAGCACCACATGACCGCCGAAGACATCTACCGCCAGCTGCTGGAGCATGGTGACGAGATCGGCCTGGCCACGGTGTACCGGGTACTGACCCAGTTCGAGGCTGCCGGCCTCGTGCTCAAGCACAATTTCGAAGGCGGCCAGGCCGTCTATGAACTGGACCGCGGCGGCCATCACGATCACATGGTCGATGTGGACAGCGGCAAGATCATCGAGTTCGAAAGTACCGAGATCGAGGAACTGCAGCGCAAGATCGCGGCCGATCACGGCTATGAGCTGGAAGAACATTCGCTGGTGCTGTACGTGCGCAAGAAGCGCAGATAGGCACCCCCTGCGTGCCGGTTGCGACGAGACCCCGGGCTGGCCCCGGGGTTTTTCGTCAGCGCGGCGGAGTGACCGCCGGGTGCGATGGCGGCATCAGCATCCGCTGATCCACGGCCTCGGCCATGGCCCGGTTGCCGGCATCGCCCGGATGCAGATGGTCGCCTGAATCGTAGGCGGCGGCCATCCGTGAGGGATCGGCGGGGTCGCGCAGCACTGCATCCAGGTCGATCACCGCATCGAATGGGCTGTCCTGCCGCAGCCAGGCATTGAGCTGCTGGCGCAGTGCGTCCTTGTGCGGCTGGTAGTAGTCGTCCAGCGGGGTGCCGGGCAGGGCACCGGCGAACGGCGGCAGGGTTGCGCCGACAATGCGCAGTCCATGGCGATGGGCCTGTCCGGCCAGGCTGCGATAGCCGGCCTGCAGTTCGGCGAGCCCGGGCCGGTCCTGGCCGCGCGCGAACGCTGTGCCCGGCCAGCTGATGTCGTTGATGCCGATCAGCACGATCACACTGGCGACACCGGGCTGGTCGAGGACATCGCGCGGGAAGCGGGCCAGGGCGGATTCCCCCATGCCGTCGCGCAGCAGGCGTCCGCCGGAGATGCCGGCGTTGACCACTGCGATTCCCTGCGGTGCCAGCCGTGCGGCGAGATGGTCCGTCCAGCGCTGGTCCTGGTCGAGGCTGGCCGTTGCGCCATCGGTGATCGAGTCGCCGATCACCACCACGCTGCGCGCGCGGGCTGCGGTTTCGACGTCGATGCCGGACAGCAGCAGGCGGGCCGTGGTACTGCGGGCCCCGTCCAGGTCCGCAGCCAGGCTCTGGTCACCCAGCGCGATCCAACTGGTCTGCCGGCCCTCCCAGTGGAACGTCCGCAGCGGCGTGGGCTGTGGCAGATGGATGCTGACCTGCAGCGACTGCAGGTTGCGCGTGGGCAGTGGCAGCGCGTCGCTGAGCCGGTCCTGGCCAGGCGCGATCAGCACGCCGGGCTGGCCATCGAAGGTCAGCGCCTGCGGCACCTCGCCCGGATGTGCCGCCAGGGTGGCCCGGCCCACCCTCAGTGGCTGTGTCCCGTAGGCGTTGCTCAAGCGGACACGCAGGCGCGAGCCGCCCAGGCTGATGCGGACGGTCTGGCGGAAGGTCTGGTCGGCCAGCTCTGCGGGGATCAGCGTCGGAAACAGGAAGTCTGCCTGCCAAACCGGTTGTGGACTGGCTTGCCAGCTGGCCACCCAGTGCCGGGGAGGGGCGGCCGTGGCGCTGGCTGCTGCGGACAGGGTGAGCAGGGCAGCGGTGGTCAACGTGCTCAGGCGGTTCATCGGAAGGGTCCGTCGGAAGGAGGGGCCATGGTGTCCCTGCCGCTTTCTGTGAACTAGACTGCGCCTGGATAATCATCTGTGAACTGGATTCATCACCATGGCGCGACCCGACATCAATCGCTCCGGCGAGCTGGAAGTGTTCGTGAGGGTGATCGAAACCGGCGGATTCTCCGCGGCGGCCCGCAGCCTGGACATGACGCCCTCGGCGGTCAGCAAGCTGGTGGCGCGGCTGGAGCAGCGGCTGGGCACGCGCCTGCTGCAGCGATCCACCCGCCAGCTGCAGCTGACCCCGGAGGGCTGCGCCTTCTACGAGCGCGGGCTGCGCGTGCTTGCTGACCTGGAAGAGGCCGAGCGCTGTGCGAGCGCGCATGCCGAACCGCGCGGGCGGCTGCGGGTGAATGCCAACGTGCCCTTCGGCCAGCATTTCCTGCTGCCGTTGCTGCCCATGTTCCTGCAGCAGCACCCGCAGGTGGGGGTGGATCTGACCCTGACCGATGAAGTGATCGATCTGCTCGAGCAGCGCACCGATGTGGCCGTGCGGGCCGGTCCGCTGAAGAGTTCCAGCCTGGTGGCACGACGGTTGGGGGCGACGCGGATGATGATCGTGGCCTCACCCGGCTATGCGCAGCGACACGGTCTGCCTGGCAACGTCGACGACCTGCAGACGCACAACCGGCTGGACATCGGCCATGCGCGGGCGATGCAGGGGTGGCCGCTGCTGCAGGGCGGCCAGGTGCTGCGCGTGCCCACCAGCGGCAATGCGCGCGCCAGCAACGGCGATGCCCTGCGGCAGCTGGTGCTGGGAGGGCTCGGGCTGGCCCGGCTGGCCGCGTTCCAGGTCAGGGACGACATAGCGGCCGGGCGGCTGCTGCCGGTGCTGGAAGAGGCCAATCCCGGCGATCTGGAAGAGGTGCACGCGGTATTCCTGGGGCAGGGTGGCTATCTGCCGCTGCGGGTGCGTGCGTTCCTGGATTTCCTGGTGGAAAAGGTGGATCTGGCGCGGCCGCTGGGGTGAACCTGCGGTGGGACGGACCGGGCGTCGCTCGGCGCCGCCGGCGTCAGACCTGCAGCAGCTTGCGGGCGGCGGCGCGCGCTTCCTTGCTCACTTCGACGCCACCGAGCATGCGTGCCAGTTCTTCCTCGCGTGCCTTGAGGTCCAGCTTCTCCACCGCACTCTGGGTCATGCCTTCCACCGGTGCCTTGCTGACCCGGTAGTGGGCATGGCCCTTGGACGCGACCTGCGGCAGGTGGGTCACGCACAGCACCTGGCGCTTCTCGCCAAGGGCGCGCAGTTTCTGGCCGACGATGTCGGCCACCGCGCCACCAATGCCCGAGTCGACTTCGTCGAACACCATGGTCGGCACGGCGTCCAGGTCGAGCGCGGCCACTTCGATTGCCAGCGAGATGCGCGACAGTTCGCCACCCGAGGCCACCTTGCGCAGGGCGCGTGGTGGTTGACCGGCATTGGCCGCGACCAGGAACTCCACGCGTTCGGCGCCCTGCGGGTCGGGCTTGCCGCCGTCCTGGGGTTCCAGCTCGATCAGGAACTGGCCACCGCCCATGCCCAGCTCGGCGATGATGCCGGTGGTGGTGGTCGACAGCGCGGCCGCCGCACTGCGCCGGCTTGTGGTCAGTGCTTCGGCCTGCACCCGCCAGGCGGCCGCGGCCTTGTCGATCTCGCCGGCCAGGCGCTGCAGCCGTTCGTCGGCGCCGCGCAGCTGCTCCACTTCGGCATGCATGCGCTCGCGCTGCGCGCCCAGTTCGTCCATCGGCACGCGATGCTTGCGCGCAAGGTCGTGCAGGCGGCCGAGACGGCGCTCGTTCTCCTCGAACTGCTCGGGGTCGGCATCCAGGTCGTCGTGCACGCGGTCGAGCAGGGACAGGGCTTCGTGCAGCTGGATCGACGCGTTTTCGATCAGGCTGTCCACCTCGCCCAGGCGCGGGTCGTGTTCGATCAGCCGGGCCAGTTCGTGCCGCACCTGCTGCAGCTGATCCAGCGCCGAGCTGCCCTCGTCGCCGTTGAGCTGGTTGCTGGCGGCCTGGCAGGCGGTCAGCAGCGCGCTGGCATGGGCCTGGCGCCGATGGCTGGCGCCCAGCGCGAGGATCGATTCGGGCTCCAGATCCTCACGGTCCAGTTCGCGCAGCTGATGCTCGAGGAAACCGATACGGTCACTGACGTCGCCCTGCTGCGACAGCGCCAGGGATTCATCGACCAGTGCCTGCCAGGCGGCTGCGGCGCGGCGGACCTGACGGCGCTCTTCCTCGTTGCCGGCATAGGCATCGAGCAGGGCCAGCTGGGAAGGACGCGCCAGCAGGGCCTGCTGTTCATGCTGGCCGTGGATTTCCACCAGCAGCGCGGCCAGTTCGCCCAGCTGGGCGAGGGTGACCGGGCGGCCGTTGATCCAGGCCCGCGAACCGCCGTCGGCGCGGATCACGCGGCGCAGCTGGCACTGGTCCTCATCGTCCAGCTCGTTGTCGGCCAGCCACTGGCGTGCGGCCTGCAGATGCTCCAGCGCGAACTCGGCCGACAGCTCGGCACGGGCGGCACCGTGGCGGACCACGCCACTGTCGGCGCGCAGGCCGGACAGGAAGCCCAGCGCGTCGACCATCAGCGACTTGCCGGCGCCGGTCTCGCCTGAAACCACGGTCATGCCAGGCCCGAATTCAAGTTCGGTAGCGCGGACGACGGCGAAATCCTTGATCGATAGGTGTCTGAGCATGGGTCTGGGGGTATCTGAGCCGCGCAACGCTAGCACGCGCACGCGGGCGGTCCAATGGCTTGCCAAGGTGATCCGGCGCCATTATCTAGTCTCCGTGTCTCACAGGTTGATTCCATGCACGGTTCCGCCGACCAACTCGCCCCGCGCGCGCGCCATCTGCTGCGCACGCTGATCGCGCGCCACATCCAGGATGGTGAGCCCGTGGGCTCGCAGACGCTGGCGCGCGTGGCCGGGCTGGAAGTCAGCCCGGCCACCATCCGCAACATCCTCGGCGACCTGGAGGACCTGGGCCTGCTGGCGTCGCCGCATACCTCCGCCGGGCGGATCCCGACCGCGCATGGCTACCGGGTGTTTGTCGACAGCCTGCTGCAGATGCAGCCGCCGGGCGAGGGCGAGCTGGCCCGCTTGCGCCAGGAACTGGCCGGTGGCGGCAGCACCCAGGCCCTGCTCGGCAGTGCCTCCGAGCTGCTGTCGGCGATGAGCCACTTCGTCGGCGTGGTCAGCGCGCCGCGGCGCGAGCAGTTCGCCTTCCGCCAGATCGATTTCGTGGCGCTGGACGGCCGCCGGGTGCTGGCGATCCTGGTGTTCGCCGACAACGAGGTCCAGAACCGGGTGATCGAAACCCGCCAGGACTTCGCGCCGGGCCAGCTGGAGCAGGTCGCCAATTACCTCAACGCCCATTTCGCCGGGCTGCCGCTGGCGGAGATCCGGGCGCGCCTGCTGCTGGAGCTGCGCGATGCCCGCTCCGAGCTGGAGCAGCTGCTGGCGCACAGCATCGAACTGGCCGAGCAGGCCCTGCAGCCCGCGGCCGACGACATGCTGGTGGCGGGCCAGACCCGCCTGATGGGGGTCCAGGACCTGTCCGACCTGGAGCGCCTGCGTGAACTGTTCGAGCTGTTTTCCAGCAAGCGCGAGATCCTGCAGCTGCTGGAGCGGACCATCCAGGCCCCGGGCGTGCGCATCTTCATCGGCGAAGAGACCGGGATGATGCCGCTGCAGGGCGTTTCGCTGGTGACCGCCCCGTATGCGGCCAACGGGCAGGTGCTGGGCGTGCTGGGGGTGATCGGGCCGAAGCGGATGGCCTACGACCGCATGATCCCGCTGGTACAGGCCACCGCCGACGTGCTGGGCGCGGCCTTTTCACCGACCGGGCGCGGATCCGGTGCCGCGGACGCTTGAAACGCAGCATCCCGCCCACACTAGGGTGGGTGGAGGCGGGGAGTGACCGCCAGGGACCCAGACATGAACCACGAACATCCAGATTTCGAATCCCAGCAGAGCGCCGCCGACGCGGCCGCCGCAGCAGGCGTCAATGACGAAGTGGAGCGCCTGCGCGCGGAAGTCGAGCAGGTCAGGGCCGATGCGCTGCGTGAGCGCGCCGACCTGGAGAACCAGCGCAAGCGCGTGGCCCGCGACATCGAGCAGGCCCGCAAGTTCGCCAACGAGAAGCTGCTGGGCGAACTGCTGCCCGTGTTCGACAGCCTGGATGCCGGCCTGAAGGCCGCCGGCGACGACCCGCACCCGCTGCGCGAGGGCCTGGAGCTGACCTACAAGCAGCTGCTGAAGGTCGCCGCCGACAACGGCCTGGTCCTGATTGACCCGACCGGCCAGCCGTTCAACCCGGAGCACCACCAGGCGATCAGCCAGGTGCCGGCCCCGGACGCCGCCCCGGGCAGCGTGGTGACCGTGTTCCAGAAGGGCTATCTGCTCAACGAGCGCCTGCTGCGGCCGGCGCTGGTGGTGGTGGCCGCCGACTGAGCGGTCGATCCGGGAGCGGCCGCCGGGCATGGCCCGGCGCTACCCCCGGATCGTCATCGCCGGGCCATGCCCGGCGAACCTTGAACGGCTGAACACAGCGTTCGGGAGATGGCTTGAATGTTCCACGAGCCTCCCCCACATCCCATTCATCCACCGGCCGAGCGGCCGGACTGACATCCACACAGCATTTCTCAGGAGTCTCCCCCATGGGCAAGATCATTGGTATCGACCTCGGCACCACCAACTCGTGCGTGGCGATCATGGACGGCGGCAAGGCCCGCGTCATCGAGAATTCGGAAGGCGATCGCACCACCCCGTCGATCGTCGCCTACACCAAGGACGGCGAAGTCCTGGTCGGTGCCTCGGCCAAGCGCCAGGCGGTGACCAACCCGAAGAACACCTTCTACGCGGTGAAGCGCCTGATCGGCCGCAAGTTCACCGACGCCGAGGTGCAGAAGGACATCGCCCACGTCCCGTACAGCATCCTTGCCCATGACAATGGTGATGCGTGGGTGGCCACCAGCGACGCCAAGAAGATGGCGCCGCAGGAAATCTCGGCCAAGGTACTGGAGAAGATGAAGAAGACCGCCGAGGATTTCCTCGGTGAGAAGGTCACCGAAGCGGTCATCACCGTGCCGGCCTACTTCAACGACAGCCAGCGCCAGGCCACCAAGGATGCTGGCCGCATCGCGGGCCTGGACGTCAAGCGCATCATCAACGAGCCGACCGCGGCCGCGCTGGCCTATGGCCTGGACAAGGGCGACAACAAGGATCGCAAGATCGTTGTGTACGACCTGGGCGGCGGTACCTTCGACGTCTCGGTGATCGAGATCGCCAACGTCGACGGCGAGAAGCAGTTCGAAGTGCTGGCCACCAACGGCGACACCTTCCTGGGCGGCGAAGACTTCGACAACCGCGTCATCGAGTACCTGGTGGAAGAGTTCAACAAGGACCAGGGCATCGACCTGCGCAAGGATCCGCTGGCCCTGCAGCGCCTGAAGGACGCTGCCGAGCGTGCCAAGATCGAGCTGTCCAGCGCCCAGCAGACCGAAGTGAACCTGCCGTACGTCACCGCTGACGCGTCGGGTCCGAAGCACCTGAACATCAAGCTGACCCGCGCCAAGCTGGAAGCGCTGGTGGAAGACCTGATCAAGAAGTCGATCGAGCCGTGCCGCGTCGCCCTGAACGATGCCGGCCTGCGTTCGAGCGACATCAGCGAAGTGATCCTGGTCGGCGGCCAGACCCGCATGCCGAAGGTGCAGCAGGCGGTGACCGAGTTCTTCGGCAAGGAGCCGCGCAAGGACGTCAACCCGGACGAAGCCGTGGCACTGGGTGCGGCGATCCAGGGTGGCGTGCTGGGCGGCGACGTCAAGGACGTGCTGCTGCTGGACGTGACCCCGCTGTCGCTGGGCATCGAAACCATGGGCGGCGTGTTCACCAAGATCATCGAGAAGAACACCACCATCCCGACCAAGGCCTCGCAGGTGTTCTCCACCGCCGAGGACAACCAGTCGGCCGTGACCGTGCACGTGCTGCAGGGTGAGCGCGAACAGGCCCGCTTCAACAAGTCGCTGGCCAAGTTCGACCTGTCCGGCATCGAGCCGGCGCCGCGTGGCCTGCCGCAGGTGGAGGTGTCCTTCGACATCGACGCCAACGGCATCCTGCATGTGTCGGCCAAGGACAAGAAGACCAACAAGGAACAGAAGGTCGAGATCAAGGCCGGCTCGGGCCTGTCCGAGGAAGAGATCGCGCGCATGGTCGCCGACGCGGAAGCCAACCGCGAAGAAGACAAGAAGTTCCAGGAGCTGGTGCAGGCCCGCAACCAGGCCGATGCCCTGATCCACGGCACCCGCAGCGCCATCACCGAGCACGGCAGCAAGGTCGGCGGCGATGTCATCGGCAAGGTGGAAGCGGCTCTGGCCGATCTTGAAACCGCGATGAAGGGCGACGACAAGGCACAGATCGAAGCCAAGTCGAAGGTGCTGGAGGAAGCCGGCCAGTCGCTGTTCGCCGCAGCGTCGGCAGAGCAGGGCGGTGCCCCGGGCGCCGATGCCGGCAATGCGGGCAAGGGCAACGACGACGTGGTGGACGCCGAGTTCACCGAAGTCAAGGACGACAAGAAGTCCTGATCCGGACCGACGCGGGACGCTGCCTGGCAGCGTCCCGTTGTCGCATCAGGGTCCTGACCGCCTCCGGCGCGTCGGGGCGCCCGACGCAAGAGCGGACCTGGTTCCGCTCTTCCGCTTTGACGAATCCCGACATTCCGGAAGCCGATTCACGATATGAGCAAGCGCGATTACTACGAAGTGCTGGGCGTGGCCCGCACCGCCAACGAAGAAGAGCTGAAGAAGGCTTACCGCCGCTGCGCGATGAAGTTCCATCCGGACCGAAATCCGGGTGATGCGGCCGCCGAAGCCTCCTTCAAGGAGTGCAAGGAAGCCTACGAGGTGCTGTCCGACGGCAACAAGCGCCGGATGTATGACAGCCACGGTCATGCCGCGTTCGAGCACGGCATGGGCGGGGGCGGTCCGGGTGGTCCGGACATGAACGATATCTTCGGCGACATCTTCGGCAACATCTTCGGTGGTGCCGGCGGCGGTCCGCGCCAGGCACGCCGCGGTGCCGACATCGGTTACGTGATGGAGCTGGACCTGGAAGAAGCGGTGCGTGGCGTCGAGCGCCGCATCGAGATCCCGACGCTGGCCGAATGCGGCGATTGCGATGGCAGTGGCTCGGAAGACGGCAAGGTGGAGACCTGCAACGTCTGCCACGGCCGCGGCCAGGTGCGCATCCAGCGCGGCATCTTCGCCATGCAGCAGGCCTGCCACAACTGCGGCGGCCGCGGCCAGATCATCGCCAAGCCCTGCAAGACCTGCCACGGCAATGGCCGTGTCGAGGAAGACAAGGTGCTGTCGGTGAAGGTGCCGGCGGGCGTCGACACCGGCGATCGCATCCGCTTGGCTGGCGAGGGCGAAGCGGGGCCGGCCGGCACGCCGCCGGGCGACCTGTACGTGGAAGTGCGCGTGCGCGAGCACCCCATCTTCCAGCGCGATGGCGACGATCTGCATTGTGAAGTGCCGATCCGCATCTCGCAGGCGGCGCTCGGCGATACCGTGCGCGTGGCGACGCTGGGTGGCGAAGCGGAGATCCGCATTCCGGCAGAGACCCAGACCGGCAAACTGTTCCGCCTGCGCGGCAAGGGCGTGCGTTCGGTGCGCAGCCGCAGCGAGGGCGATCTGTATTGCCGCGTGGTGGTCGAGACGCCGGTCAACCTGACCAACGACCAGCGCAGGCTGCTGGAGCAGTTCGAGGCCACCTTCGTCGGTGAGGAAGCGCGCAAGCACTCGCCGAAGTCCGCCACCTTCATGGACGGCGTGAAGGGCTTCTGGGACCGGATGACGTCCTGAATTTTCAACGCAAGCGTTGAACGGTAGCGCCGGGCCATGCCCGGCGTTTCTGTGCATGGGGTCAGCGGAAGAACGCCGCCGGGGTCTGCCCCAGCTGGCGCTTGAACATGCTGGTGAACGCGCTGGGGCTGTCGTAGCCCATCGCCAGTGCGACATCGATGACCTTCTCGCCGGTCGCCAGCCGTTCCATTGCCGCCAGCAGCCGCGCCTGCTGCCGCCACTGGCCGAAGGTCATGCCCAGTTCGTTGGCGAAGTGGCGCTGGATGGTTTTCACATCCACTTCCAGTGCCTGCGCCCAGTCCTGCAGCGTGGCGTCATCGCCGGGGTGCTTCTGCAGGTGCCGGCAGATCCGCTGCAGGCGCGGATCGGCAGGCGCGGGCAGATGCAGCGGCAATACGTCCATGCGATGCAGCTCGTCCAGCAGAAGGCGCACCACGCGGCCATCGCGGCTGTCTTCGATGTGCTCGCCCTTGATCAGGGTGGCTGCCTGCAGCAGTTCGCGCAGCAGCGGTGCCACCTGTACCGCGAACGGTTCGGCCGGCAGTTGCGGGGCGAATGACGGGTCGATGTACAGGCTGCGCATGTGCACGGCGGCAATGCAGTCCACCGCGTGCACCATGCCGGCCGGCATCCAGATCGCACGGGTGGAGGGCACGACCCAGCGACCGACCTCCGAGCGCACCACCATCAGCCCGGAGATGGCATAGACCAGCTGGTGGCGCTGGTGCTTGTGGCCTGCGATATGGGCGCCGGCCGGGTACTGGGTAACCCGGTAGGTGACCGGGCGATGCAGCGGCACATCGCGCCACGGCGCAGCCGGATCGACGTCACCGCCAATGTCCTTTTTGCGATAGGCCATGACCCGAACGCGGCAGAAGGGAGGGGAAGGCAACCGTAGCATGCGGAACCGCCCCCAAATCTGACTGCGTCCATGTCGACTCTTGCTTCCCCTGCAACGACCTCCCGCCCGGTGGCGCCCGGCGTACTGGCCGCCATTTCCACCTCGCATGTCGTCAACGACATGATGCAGTCGCTGATCCTGGCGATCTATCCGGTCATCAAGGGCGGCTTCAATCTCAGCTTCACCCAGATCGGCCTGATCACGCTGACTTACCAGCTCACCGCGTCGATCTTCCAACCGCTGGTGGGGATGCATACCGACCGCCATCCAGCGCCGTACTCGTTGCCGATCGGCATGGCCTCGACGCTGTGCGGGATGCTGCTGCTCGGCTTCGCGCCGAACTATGCGATGGTCCTGATGGCCGCCGCGCTGGTCGGCATCGGATCGGCGATCTTCCACCCGGAAGCGTCGCGCATCGCACGGCTGGCGTCCGGCGGGCGCCATGGCTTCGCACAGTCGGTGTTCCAGGTCGGCGGCAACTTCGGTACCGCGCTGGGGCCGCTGATTGCCGCCGCCGTGATCGTGCCGTACGGCCAGCATGCGGCCTCATGGTTTGCCGGTGCTGCGCTGGTCGGCATCGCCCTGCTGACCTATGTGAGCCGCTGGTATGCGCTGCACCTGGGCGCACCCCGCCCGGCCGGCGTGGCGGCGGTGGCGTCGCGGCATCCTCCGCGCACCGTGGCCAAGGTGCTGGCGATCCTGCTGGTGCTGATCTTCAGCAAGTACTTCTACATGGCCAGCATCGGCAGCTACTTCACCTTCTACCTGATCCACCATTTCGGCATTCCGGTGGCGCAGGCGCAGCTGCATCTGTTCGCGTTCCTGGTGGCTTCGGCGGCGGGTGGCTTCCTGGGCGGTCCGCTGGGCGATCGCATCGGCCGCAAGCCGATCATCTGGACCTCGATCCTGGGCGTGGCGCCGTTCGCACTGGCGTTGCCGCATGCGGATCTGCTGTGGACCACGGTGCTGGCGGTGCTGATCGGTTTCGTGTTGTCGTCTGCCTTCTCTGCCATCGTGGTCTATGCGCAGGAGATGATGCCGCACCGGATCGGCATGGTGTCGGGCCTGTTCTTCGGTTTTGCGTTCGGCATGGGCGGCCTGGGCGCGGCGGTGCTGGGCCTGCTGGCGGACAGGACCAGCATCGAATACGTCTATCACCTGACGGCGTTCCTGCCGCTGCTCGGCATCGTGGCGGCATGGCTGCCGCCGTCGCGGCCTGCTGCTCACTGAGGGAGGGTGGGTTTGCAGGGCTTGCAGCCCTGCACCTGCAGAGGCAACGGCAACAACCGAAGCGCGCTATCCGTGGATTGGCGGGGTGGGTCCGGTTGCGGGGGACGCT